>NZ_JBHLVZ010000074.1:0-107508 GCF_042433125.1 Muricoccus vinaceus
AGCGCCCAAACCAACAATTCTCCCAAGCAAATCAGTGCCCGGGAGGTTGTTCAGACCCGACTATCTAGCCCTGCTCGGCCGCGGCAAGCTGCTCCACCTCGCGCACGTAGCCGTCGGCATCGAACTTCTTCAGGCTCGCCCCGCTCATGGAACGGACATTGCCGAACACGGGCTGCGGTCCCCAGGGCCGGTCGTGGAGCCCAAAAAGCCACCCCACATTGGTGAAGGAGTTCGCGTCGCGACCATCGATGAAGTAGCGGTTGTTCAGCCGCAGCGCCGTCTCCCAGGCCTCCTCCGGAGAAGCCGACCACTGGACGATTTTCTTTCCCCAGTACATCCGCATATGGTTGTGCATGTAGCCGGTCTCGCGCATCTCCATCATGGCCGCGTTCCAGTGGCGGTCGTGGGTGAGACCCATCTCGAACTGCTCGGGCGTATACAGGTGCGGACGCGGATCGGCGCGGTGCTCGTCGAGCGTCTTGCGGGCCCAGCCCGGCACGCAGGCGTAGTCGTCGTATCGCGGTTCGTAGTGGATGTGGTTTGCGGCAAGCTCCCGCCGGACCACGACCTCCTCGATGTAGGCGGCCTTGTCGTCGGCATCGCCTGCGTCGGCTTCCCGAACGGCAAGGGCGACGGCCACGGGGGAGATCTGGCCGAAGTGCAGGTAGGGACTCATATGCGAGGCGGCGCCGGCCTCTGGCCTGCCGCGCACGGTGGCGTAGTGAGCGAAGGGAGCGCCGAGATAGTGGCGCAGCCTGGCTTCGGCCTGGGACGCGCCGCCCTTGAAGCGCCGCACAGGCCTGACGCTCTGGTCTGCCTTCAGGCGGCGGACGAGCCGCGGCACGTCGTCCAGTTCGAGCGTGCTCTCGAACCGAAGGTCGGTGGCCGGGTGCCTCACCGGCCGTTCTTCAAGAGGCACCAGATATTCGGACAACATGCGGTTGAGCTTGGGCCGCAGCGTGCGGGCGGCGATCTCGTGCTTTGGCGAAGCCGTCCCGACCGGCACAACCAGGTCCCCCTCGACCTGTACCACGCGGCAGGGGGCGCGCATGGCGAAGTCGGCATAGAACTGAACCGCCGGCTTCAGGTAGGTCCGGTCGCAGACGACCAGGGTGGCCTCGGCAGCATAAAGCAGCGCGGTCTCCACCGGCGGTGCCCGGCGGGCGACGAAGGCAATGCCGCGCCGTGCCAGTGCCGGTCCAACCTCAGCCAGGCCCTCCAGCAGGAAGCTCCAGTGGCGGGCGTTGACCTCGGGAAAGCCTTCGGCGATGCCGTAGCACACCAGCACGGGCAGGTTGCGCGCGTTCGCCTCCTCAACCGCGTATTCGAGGGCCGGGTTGAAGGCTGCGCGCTGCGAGAGGCCCATCCAGTACAGAACAAAGGACCCCGCCCCGTTCTCCGGCGCGTCGTTGAGCAGGCGAATGCGACTGGACTGGATCATGGAAGTCGATATGGGGCAGCGGCGCGACGTGGCTAGTCGGGTGGATGCCTCCGTCAGTCTTCGGCAGTGGAGAAGACACGTGTTCCGGAATCCTCATCCGGTTCGGGGGGCTGCGGCTGGCGGCTCATGATGGCGACACGGCGTTTCGCTGGAACGGCGGCTTCTGCCGGGCACGGCGGCCATTCTGCTGCGTGGGGCGGGCCATCCTATAGCGTTCGAACGCCGGGTTGCTGTTCTGCAGTTCCCGCGTCCTCCGAATGCTTCCGAAGCGGCCACGTCGCAGCGCGGACCCGGACGGGGCATGCGCCGGGAGGACCATGTCCTCGTGCTGGCCGCAACAGGCCGGACGGCTCCTTCACGCAAAGGAGCGGCTCTGGCTGGTGCCCGGGATGGGGCCGGAAGGCGGCACGGGAAACGCCTTCTTGGCCGGATCGACCGTCGCGACGCTCACCGCCGCCTCTCGCTGGCGAAAAGCCGCGGCCCGCCCAAGGAGGTTGTCCTCGGGTCGGACAACCGCCTTCTCCCGCCGCTGCCGCTTCAGCGTGGCCGCGACGTCGTCCAGTTCAGGCTGCCCGGGCTCATCGAAACGGCGCTTGTTTCGCAGGGGCTAGGACAACAGCGGTCGCAATGCAGAAGCCGCTGCCGAGAAATGGCAGCATCTTCGCCACCGGAACAGGAACCTTGCTTCTTACGAAGGACCGGCACCTTCCCGATGACATTCATGCTTCCGCGGTGATCAAGCCGGTTCAGCAACCGTGGCCTGTCCGGCAATCTCCGCAAGCCGCGCGGCATAGCGCAGACCAGAGGAGCGGAAGCTGAAGCTTGTGCGAATAGTCCGGCCGCCAAGCACGCCAAGTGCTCGACCCATGGCTGGATTATCAACCAGCTTGATCATCTTCTCGGTGGCCTCGTCCAGATCCGGTTCGGCCCATTGCTGATCCTCCCAGTGAGGATAGGCGTTAGCCGGCACCGGAACCAAATCGCAGTTGATCGCGAAGGAGTTGTCGGGCGTCATGAAGTCCATGTTGCCGGACCAGCCGGTTCCGATAACCGGAAGACCGAGATACATGGCTTCGGCCAGTCCCAGGCCATACCCCTCCGAGCGGTGCAGGGAAACAAACGCATCGCTGCATCGGATGAGGTTGTGAACCTCCGCTTCGGGCAAGGTTTTATCGAGCAGAACTATCCGCTCTCGCATTTCCTTCAGGCTGTCCAGGAAATCCAGCACTTCGGCGGGCGCCGCCTCCGCTCCATGCAATTTAATGACAAGACAGGTTCGCACCCAGGGTCTGGCCTGCAGCAAGCGGCGGAAACATTCAACGACAGCCTGCGGGTTTTTCCGCATCATGTACGAACGGCAATCGAAGAACAGCAGAAAGGCGTAATGATCCTCCGGGATGCGGAAATACCGGCGGCTGAGAAAACTGTTGAACTCCACTTCGGTCGCAAGTGGCATGTAGAGTACTGGACGGTCCACCGCATTCCCAACAGAAGCCTGAATGAATTTCGAGGAGGCCCAAACCTCATCGAACTTTTCTAGCTGGTTCGCCCATTCATCGGGGTAGCGCGGCAGCTCCCAGAAAGGGATGACGATGTTGTGGCCCGGTGGCAGTGGGCCGAGCCTTTCCAAGGCAGGCTCGATCTCGTTGCCGTTCAAGTGGAAGATATTGATGGCGCTGTAGTCGTCAGTCATGAAAGGCAGAATCGACTTGACCTGGTCGGGTTCCGGAACTTGGAATTTCCAGACATCGCGGACGGCAACGTCAATGCCGACACGCCGGCAAGCCGCCAGGGAAATTCTTAAGGCGCGTCCGGTCCCGATTGGATTGAAGGGGTGACCCACCAAGGTCACTTTCGGCGACTGTTCCTTGTTTGCCATTTCACTGGTTCCCTTCACCGGACAACAGGTGATCAGCCGCCCTTGCGTTACGCACCGCCTCCAGAAAGCCATGGCCGAAGCGATGGTCAGGTTCTAGGTAGGCCCCTTCAGCCCACTCGTTCCACGCGTTTATGAAGACCAGCCTTTCATCGCCCTGCAGGTCACGCTTGGTTTCCCGGATTGCCGTCTCCATCCAGGCTTGCAACGCACCAGGCGTGGGATCCTCGAGGATGAAGCCGTTGTTTGGCCGGCGAGCGGTGTTGTCCCAGCCCGGCATAACCGTGCGGAAGCGGGTATAGCCGGGCGATTCACGGGTTGCGATCCGGAGAGCAGCCTCGTCGTAATCGGCCACGCTGCCATGAAACTCTGGATTCAACATGGCGCCACTTGGCGGCCGGACCTCCGGCACATAGTGGGCCGGGAATTCCACAGCAGCGTCACAGCCGTAATAAGACGGGGGTACGTTGGTCGCGGCCAGCTGGAACGACTCGACCATCGCTATGTAGATGTCTCCAAGACCCAGGCGAAGACCCTCCGCTCGCCACCGGCGTGCTGTTTCGCTGAAATCCGGGAACAGGTCGGTCCGGTAGACCAGGATAAGCGGTTTTCCGCGCACCCGGATGTAAGACGGATGTCGCATATAGCGGGCAAGGTCGCGGATAACCCCGATGTCATCGTCGGGCGAATGACGCTGAGCCATCAGCACCTCCTGGTCCTGCCCATCCCAGCGTCGGGTCCAGTTCTCATTGGCCCAGCACAAACAAAAGGGGTGCGCCGGCGACGCTGAGTCGAGGAGCCGCTCCAGAGGATGGTCCAGCAGGCGATGCCCATCGAACCAGTAATAATAATAACAAAACCCGTCTATGCCGTATTTGGAAGCCAGATCCCACTGCTTGTCCATGACCTCCCGCACGCGCAGGTCATAGTAACCCAAGTCCGACGGGCGACGTGGCTGGTCATGCCCCACGAAGTTGGGCTGAGCCTTGGCCACATTCGTCCACTCCGTGAAGCCTGGCCCCCACCACATGTCGTTTTCTGGCACGGGATGAAACTGCGGCAGGTAGAAAGCGATCGTTCGCACGTCGTCCATCGCGTCAAACGTGGCTTGGTAACGTGCGGACAGGAACTCCATATTCCGGGCGATGAGCCCGTGCTTGTAGCTGTTGCTCAGGGCATTCGAACTTTTGCTGAGATGATGAGCGATCTCAGCCTCCGGCGTATAGAGAATCCGGAGGCCACGTTCGCGAATCCGCAGGCAGAGTTCCAGGTCCTCGCAATACGCGGGTGCCAGCTCGTCGGCGAACCCGCCCAGCTCGTGGAAAAGGTCCGTGTCGAGCATCAGGCAAGCGCCGGAAACATAGTCGACGTCCCGCATGTAGGACCAGCGTGGGTTCTCCGGTCGGTCGTTCAAACCCAGCATCTCGACCGATCCTTCGCGCCGGATGCGCACGCCCGCCTCCTGCAGCACACCGTTCGGATAAACGATGCGCGGGCCGACGGCACCAACACCAGGCTCGTCTAAGGCGTGCACCAGGCCAGCAAGCCAGCCGGGAGCCACCTGCACGTCGTTGTTCAGCAGGACGAGACGGTGCCCTGTTGCTTCCTGCGCCGCTGTGTTGCAGTTCCGCAGAAAACCGAGGTTCCGCGCCTGGTTCACGAGCTTCAAGTTCGGAACCTTTGCCAACACCTCTGCCGTTCGGTCAGTGGATGCGTCGTTGGCCACAATGACCTCGAACGTGATGGCACCCGAAGTCGAGGCGATCGAGAGCAAGCACTCGATCGTCGTTTCTATTTCGTTGAACACCGGAACGAGGATCGAGACATCCGGTCTCTCGTCACAGGCTGGAAGAAGGATGCGCTCCGCGGCCGCATCAAGATCATCCGCGCCGACATCGATCATCGGACGCGGCCGGTAGGTTAATCCGGCACGGCGCTCAGCGAGAGCTTCGGCGATGCGCGCCTGCATCTTGGGGTAACGTTCCCACTCCCAGATCCCGTTCGCGACGGGCAGCGTCTCGGCTGTCCAGGGAACCTGCTTCACCCGCTCTGCTGTCGGAACTGGTTGTAGCGAGGCAGAACCTTCAGCCCCTTCCAGAAGCAGTGTCGTCTGCGGGGCCAGCCCAATCGGAAGAGCTTCGTTCGGCTCCGCGCGCAGCGTTTCCTGCCAGCGCTGGTAAGCTCCGGTCCGTGCGAAGAAGCCGGGTTTACGGGAGAACACATAGTTCTTGATCTGCAACCGAAGGCCGCTGGGGAGCGGCAGGGTTCGGTACACAAACCGGCTTGTATGGGCCGAGGTCAGGTAAGTTGCGCGCTTCAGTTTGCGCAGGCTGTTTCCGACGGCCCGCAACGCGCCGGTCGTCCGCCACGAGTGCGAGCCGTATAGGGCATCGATAAGCCGTGCGTAGTCAGCACATTGCCTCTCAAGCCTGCTCACCTCACTTTGGGCGTTCACCAGTTCATGCCGCAGGGCATCGGCGTCGGCTGATGCCTGATTCCAGAGCAGGGCAAGCTCGTCCACACGCTGCCCCCGCTGATCGAGCTCGCCTTGCATCGAGACTCGGCGGGTCTCCATGTCCCTGACCTGCCGGCGCAGCACTTGTTCGTCTGCCACCTTCCGTTTCAGTTGCTCATGAAGCTGCCTGACTTCCGCAGCGGCACGACTGCGCAGCTTCTCTTTTTCGGAAAGAGTGGACTCCAGCTCCTGGTTTCTGCTTCGCAGCTGAAGAACATGCTGGTTCTGCTCTTCCAGCGCAGCAGATGCCTGCTTGAGCTGTGTTTCCAGGTTTCCGCTGTGTGCTTCCAGCTGGAGAATGTGCTGGCGTTGCCCTTCCGTCGTGAGGGCTGCCTGCTGATTTTGACGCTCCAGATCCTTCAACGTGCCGCTCAGATTGTTCTCGCGCGAAGCGGCCTCCGACGTTGCCCGCTGCTGCGCCTCAAGCTGTGCACTTAGATTGAAGATATCCTGCATGTAAGATGGTTTTTGTGGAATGAAGAGGCCAGCAGGCAGGTCGGGCAAGGGCCCGTCCGAGGCGACCGCTATGATGTAAACAGGGTTCGGCAGGCCCGACCCCTCCACCAGATCCCCGTCTTCCCCATCCCTGTAGTTGGTGATCGTCGCCGTGAGATCATTCACCGGCATCAACACCGAGCCGTAATGCACGCGCTGGCCGTACAGCGTGGACGCTTTGAAGTGCTGGGACAGGAGAGCCTTCAGTTCGGAGACATAAAGCTCGCGGATATGATAGGGGTTCTTGTACCGGGGAACATCCGAGTACTCCCGGCGGTCCGGCGAAGACAGAACAAGAACACCGTTCGGGGCCAGCACGCGCTTCACTTCCAGCATCATGCGGCGGTGGTCAGACAGATGTTCTATGGTCTCAAAGCTGACGACGACGTCGACGCTGGCGTCGCCGAGCGGTATTGCGGTTATGTCGCCGCGAACGAACCGGAGATTGGATTTCTTATAGGCCTGACGGGCATGTTCGATCGATTCCTCATCGACATCCACGCCAGTTACCTCGAGAGCCGTACCTGCCATCAACTCCGATCCGTAGCCCTCGCCGCAAGCGATATCGAGAACGCGCTTGCCGGCAACAATCGACCGGGCCGCCAGATACCGGTGTAGGTGTTCGAGGCGAATATCGCCCTCGACCTGAGGCACGAAACGCTCTCCGGTAAATTCCATTTGGCCTCTTCCCTATTTGGTCGCGAGCGAAAGATTCATTATCTGGGACCACGAAAAGATAAATTTACCCTTGTGGGCCTTTTGAGTTCCCGGCGGTGGCAATAGCAAAACCTCATTCTTGTTGCTGCGCCCCAGGTAGCCGCTTGCAGATCATGATTGAATGTGCCGTTGCACGAATAGCAGTAGCTTGGGTAGCACAACCAAGGTCTCCCAGCTACCTGGGCTAACGGCGGTGGTCATGGCTCCTTTAATCGGTCTCCAATAACTTTCTCGGCTTGCGGAGCCGGGAGGTGTCGGTGACGTGCCCGGGCGTGGGGAAGGTTGGCCGCAAGAGCGATGAAGAGAGTCCGGAGGAGGGTGAGGATCGTTCGGAGGTCGGCTCCGCGCCTGCGACGGACAGCGAGCAGGCATGGCAGGGAGGGGACGATGATGGCGCTGAGGATCAGCGCGGTCAGTCCAGGGTTTGATGCCGCTGAACGGTGGAGGAGCCTGGCCAAGCTGGGCGTAGGGCTACGACTCTTCGTCGCAACACCGAACTCAGAACGCTTCGGGCGATCCGCGTGTGAAAGCCGCCGGAAAGCAAAGCATGTCGTCTGGCGCAATGTCCGGCGTCGGCAACCCCGTGGGCGCCACTCCGCGCTCCGTTTTCTCAACCTTCGTCACGTCCGGGGAACGGCCCGCAGGTGATCCACCGCCTCTCCACCCGACGTCACCAGCTCCGTGCACGCCTGTTCTCCCGCATGGTGCAACACGCCTCGGGCCTTACGGCGGCGCAGATCACGCGCGGGAAGGCCTGCTGCGGCGGAGTATGTCCCGGAGGGAACGGTTGACCTGCGCTGGAGCTTGCGGTGGGCCAAGAACCGAACGCAGCTCGTGGCGGTTGTCTGACGCGGGCATGGCGGCCATTCGTGCCGGTACCCGCGAGCCGAAGCTTGGAAGCTCGTGGTCGCTGAAACGGGGCTGCCGCACGATGTCCACGGCACCATGAGCCCGCCTGCCACCCGGAACAACCGGAATGCCGCACCGGCCTGCCGGTCACACCGGGGCCGACAGGCAGACGGACACCGCTCCGGAGCACTCCGCGGAACAGCGTCCCGTCGCGGGGCCCGCTCAGCGCAGGCTGAAGCGGATCGGCACCACCAGCTCCATCGTGGAGTCCAGCCATTCCCCGGGTAGCGGCGGGAAGCCGGAGACGCGCGTGGGCATGGATTCCGCCTCCGTGTCCAGGTCCGGATCGCCGGAACTGCGTGCGAGCCGGGCGGACACCACCGTGCCGTCGCGGCGCAGCGCGAAGCGCACCAGGGCCACGCCTTCGATCCTGCGCGCGCGGGCACCGGCGGGGTAGCGCTGCACGCGGGCCAGGGCCTGCTGGATCAGCCCGGCATAGCTGGGCGGAACCGCCGAGCTGCGCG
Organism: Muricoccus vinaceus; assembly: GCF_042433125.1. Taxonomy (NCBI): domain Bacteria; kingdom Pseudomonadati; phylum Pseudomonadota; class Alphaproteobacteria; order Acetobacterales; family Roseomonadaceae; genus Muricoccus; species Muricoccus vinaceus. The sequence continues at coordinate 8,418 of NZ_JBHLVZ010000074.1, forward strand.
CCGGGGCAGCGGGGGCGGGGGCCGCGGCGGGGGCTGTCTGGGTCTGCTGCGCCTGGGCGGCCGGCGGGGCGGAGGGCTGGGCCAAGGGTTCCGCGCTGCGGGGGCGAGGCGGCGGCGGCGGGGCGGCGGGTCTCGGGCGCGGCGGCGGAGGCGGCGCGGGGGCGACCGGCGGCGGAAGCGGCAGGGCCGGATCCTCCACCAGGGCGGGTTCCGGCCTGGTCTCGGGCGGCGGCGGCTCCTGGATGGGCGGGGGCGGCGGAAGCTCGGGCTCTGGCGGGGGCGGCTCGGGCGCGGCGGGCTCGGGTGGGACAACGGCCGCTTGCTCGGGGGGCGGGGGCTCGGGCGGAGGCGGCTCCGGGGTTGGCTCGGAGGGCGGTGCCTGCGGCGGGGAAACCACGGCGGGCTCTGGGGTCGGTTCGGGGGTCGGCTCTGTGGTCGGCTCTGGGGCGGGCTCGGGCGTTGGATCGGGCGGTGACACCGTTTCCAGCTCCACCGTCATCAGGGTGTCGCTGGGCGGCGGGGGCTGCATCAGCAGGATCGCCAGCGCGCCGGCGTGCAGCAGGGCGGACAGGGTCCAGGCCGCCGGGCCCAGCAGGCGGCGCCATGCCGGCGCGGGCCGCGCGGCGGGCTTACCGGTTTCTCCGAGGTCCAGGGGGAATGCAGGTGGGATCGTCCCGGCGCCGGGCGCGCTGGCGGCATCAAGGGCGGCCCGGAGCACGCCCGGGCCGGGCGCGGCGGGGGCGGCGAGGATCGCCGGGGCCGGCCCGGCCTCCCGGCGCGGCAGCGGGAAGGGCAGTTCGGCGAGAGGCGCCGGGCGCGGCCGCTCGGCCAGGAGGGAATCCATGCGGCGGGCCTCAGCGTACCGGGGCGACGGGCTCGGCCTCGGCGATCAGCGAGACGCGGGTGATGCCGGCCTGGGTGACGCGCCCCATGACGCGCAGCACGTCGCCATAGGGCACGGCGCGGTCGCCGCGGACATGCACGGGCGCCTCGGGATCGGCCTCGTGCAGGGCCTGGAGCCGTTGGGCGAGCTGGTCCTCCGCGATCTCGTCCTCGCGCAGGAAGACGCGGCCGCCCGGCGCCACCGTCAGAACCACGGGCGGGGTGGGGGATGCGGCGCGGGCGGCGGCCGTGCGCGGCAGGTTCACGGGCACGCCCACCGTCATCAGCGGCGCGGCCACCATGAACACGATCAGCAGCACGAGCATCACGTCCACCAGGGGCGTGACGTTCATCTCCGACATCGGGGCGCCGCCGTCCTCGTCGTCCTCGCCGAAGCCGCCGCCCAGGGACATCGCCATGCCGCGCTACTCCGCTGCCGAAGTGAGGGGCACCGAAGCGAAGGGCACGGCAGCCGCCACGGGGCGCGGGCCGGGCCGGGCGGCGAGCGGAGCGGGCACCTGCTCCGGCGTGCCGGAAGCGGGGCGGCGGGCCAGGCCCGCGGCCAGTTCCGCGATGGCGGCGTTGGCACCCTGGCGCAGGCGGGCGAAGCCCACCACGAAGCGGTTGTAGGCCATGACGGCCGGAATGGCCGCGACCAGGCCGATGGCGGTGGCGAACAGGGCCTCCGCGATGCCGGGCGCCACCACGGCCAGGCTGGTGTCGCCGCTGCTGGCGATGCCGGAAAAGGAATTCATGATGCCCCAGACCGTGCCGAACAGGCCGACGAAGGGCCCGACGGAGCCGATGGTGGCCAGCAGCGGCAGCCCGGGTTCGGCCGCGCGGAAGGCCGTGGCCAGACGGGCGCGCATGGCGTGCTCGATCCGGTGGCGGTACTCGCCGCGGCTTTCGGCGGGGTCGCGACCCTCGTGCCATTCGCCGGCGCCCGCGCGCAGCACCTCGGCGGCCAGGCCCTCCTCGGGCGGGGCGGCCCCGCCCGCGGCGGCCGCCAGGCGGCGCGTCTCCCCCCGCAGGCGGCGGGTCGCGGCCATCTTCTCGATGATGATGCCCCAGCAGGCGATGGAGGCCAGCGCCAGCAGCAGCATGACCGCCTTCACCACCGTGTCGGCCTGCAGGAAGAGGGCGAGGGGCGAAAGGTCGTGGCCGGGGGCGGAAGGGTTCATCGTCTCACATCTCCAGGGCCGCGCCCCATGTCCCCGCATGCGCGGGGTGACTGTTGTCTGGCAGGGGCAGGCGATGGGGCCCGGGCGGCGGGCCTTCGGCGGGATGGTCCCGGCCTTGTTGCCGCATTGCAGCAAGGCCGGGGCAGCAGCCTTACCGCAAGCCGGGCGGGGGCGCAACGCGGTTGAGAACGACTTGCATTTCGTGTTTCGCCCCAACTCCCCGTGAGCCTTTGCGCATGGCGCATCTCCGCGGCCCATCCGGCGTAGATTCCCCGTGACCGCGACACGAAGCGAAGGGGTGCGCCATGGCTGACCTGCCGAAGATCGACATCGAGGGAAGCACCGAGCCGGCGGTCGCCCTGGCCCTGCTGCGCATCATCATGGATGCCACCAAGGATAAGGACACCCACGACCGCGACTGGATTCTCTCGACCTACGCCGATTGCCTGGCCGTGGTGGGCGGGGCGGAGATCGACTACGGCGAGGACGACGCGGAGACCGCCCAGGACGCCTGAGCGCGCCCCTCCCGTCCCCGCGTGAGGGTTGCCGCGCCGGGCCGCCGGGCGCAGCTTCAGCCCCAATGGTCTGGGGAGGATGCGGGATGGCGGATGGCGGGACCGGTGCGGAGTTTTCATCGCTCAACCCGATGATGGCGCCTCGCAGCGTCGCGGTGATCGGCGCCTCGGACGAGCCGACGCGGATCGGGGGGCGCCCGCTCTCCTACATGATCGCGCGCGGCTTCGCGGGGCCGGTCTGGCCGGTGAACCCGAAGCGCGACCGCGTGCAGGGCCTGCCCGCCTTTCCGGACGTGGCTTCGCTGCCGGGCGTGCCGGACGCCGCCATCGTGGCCGTCCCCGGGGCGCTCGCGGAAGCGGCGGTGGATGCGCTGGGCCGGCGCGGCTGCCCGGCCGCCATCGTCTTCACCGCCGGCTTCGCCGAGGTGGACGAGGCCGGGCGCGCGGCGCAGGAGCGGCTGGTCTCCATCGCGCGCGGGCACGGCATGCGGCTGCTGGGGCCGAACTGCCTCGGGCTGTTCAATGCGCCGCTCGGCTATTTCCCGATCTTCACCTCCTCCTTCGAGAACGGCTGGCCGGCGGAGCCGCTGGCCGGGCGCGGGCGGGTGGGCATCGCCAGCCAGTCCGGCGCCTATGGCACGCACCTGTTCGGCGCCGCGCGGGCGCGTGGCATCGCCACCCCCGTGCTGGTGACCACGGGCAACGAGGCCGAGGTGACGCTGGGCGACGTGATCGGCTGGATGGCCGAGGACGAGGGGATCGAGGTGATCGCCGCCTATTCGGAGGGCGTGCGCGAGGGCCCGCGCTTCCTCCAGGCGCTGGAGGCGGCGCGGCGGGCCGGCAAGCCCGTGGTGATGATGAAGGTCGGGCGCTCCCCGCTGGGCGCTCATGCCGCGCAGTCCCACACCGCCAGCATCGCCGGCGACGACGCCGTGACGGGCGTGGTGCTGGAGGAGTTCGGCGTCCACCGCGCCCGCAACACCGAGGAGCTGCTGGACGTCGCCTATGCCGCGACGCCGCGGATCTACCCGGTGGCCAACACGCTGGGGGTGGTGTCCATCTCCGGCGGCGCGGGGGTGATGATCTCGGACGTGGCGGAGGAGCAGGGGCTGGCCATGCCGCCCATGCCCGAGGCGGCGCAGGCGCGGCTGCGGGGGCTGATCCCCTTCTCCAACCCCGCCAACCCCGTGGACTGCACGGCGCAGGTGTTCAACGACATGTCCCTTGTCGGCGCCTTCGCGCGGGGGATGGTGGAGGATGGCGGCTACACCAGCCTGATCGCCTTCTTCACCCAGGTGGGGGCCTCCCCCTCGCTCGCGCCCAAGCTGCGGGCGGAGCTGAACCGGGTGCGCGAGGACCATCCGGACCGGCTCTGGGTGCTGAGCGTGCTGGCGCCCCCCGAGCGCGTGCGGGAATACGAGGCGGACGGCTACCTGGTGTTCGAGGATCCCTCCCGCGCCGTGGTGGCGCTGGCGGCGCAGGGGCGGTTCGGCGCGGCCTTCGCCCGGCCCGCGCGGGCGGCGGTGCCGCTGCCGGAGGTGACGTTGCCGGACACCGCGCCGGACGAGGCGGGGGCGAAGCGGCTGCTGGAGGCGGCCGGGGTGCCCGCCGTGCCGGAGGTGGCGACCGAGGGCGTGGAGGCGGCGGTGGAGGCCGCGCGGGGCATCGGCTTTCCGGTGGTGATGAAGCTTCTCTCGCCGGACATCCTGCACAAGTCCGAGGTGGGCGGCGTGCTGCTGGGGGTGGCGGACGAGGCCGCCGTGCGGGCCGGGTATGAGCGGCTGATGGCCAACGCCGCGGTGAACGCCCCGGGCGCGCGCATCACGGGCATCCTGGTCGCGCGGCAGGTCGGCGGGGCCGTGGAGGTGGCGCTGGGCATCGCGCGCGACCCGGTCTTCGGCCCCGTGGCCATGGTGGGGCTGGGCGGCGTGTTCATCGAGATCCTGCGCGACGTGGCGCTGCGCCGCTGCCCCGTGGACGTGGCGGAGGCGGAGGCGATGATCCGCTCGCTGCGCGGCTTCCCGCTGCTGGACGGCGCGCGGGGGCGGCCGCGCGCGGATGTGGCGGCGCTGGCGCGGGCGCTCTCCTCGCTCTCGGCCTTCGCGGCGGCGGCGGGGGAGCGGCTCGTCTCGGTGGACGTGAACCCGATGCTGGTGCTGCCGGAGGGCCAGGGGGCCTGGGCGGCGGACGCGGTGATCGAGCTGGGATAGCCGGAGGGGTCCAGGAAATCCCCTCCCCGGCCTTGCTTGCCGCCCTTCGGCGGGGGCACCTTCCCCCCATGCAGGAGCCCCCCCGCCGCGTGACCCCCGGCCGCCCCGTCATCGTCTTCGACACCGAAACCACCGGCTGCACCCGGGAGGACCGCGTGGTCTCCCTCGGCGCCGTGCGGCTGGACGCCGCGCTGGAGCCGGAGGCGACGCTGCACCTGGTCTTCGCGCCGGGCATGCGCTGCCATTTCGGGGCCTTCCGGGTGCACGGGCTGTCGGACGCGTATCTCGCGAAGCAGGCGCCCTTCCCGGCCCATGCGGCGGAGGTGGCGGCATTCTTCGGCGGCGCCGTGGGCTGCGCGCACAACCTTTCCTTTGACCGGCGCATGCTGGGCGGCGAGTTCGACCGGCTGGACCTGCCGCGCCCCTGGGAGGGGGAGTTCTGCACGATGCTCGCCTGGCGCCGGCACCGGCCGGGGGAGCGGGCGGGGCTGGCGCATGCCTCCGCCTCCTGCGGCCTTTCGCGCGAGACGGCGCTGCACGGGGCGCTGGAGGATGCGTGGCTGGCCGCCAACCTGCTGCGCGCGCTGCACGGGATGGAACCCGCGCCCATGCGCCTGCACGGCTTCACCAACGACCGGGTGGGGGAGATGGCGGCGTGACCGGAGAGCGAGCGGAGCGGTTCCGGGCGCTGCACGCGGCCGGCTGCTTCGCGCTGCCCAATGCCTGGGACGCCGGCAGCGCGCGCATCATGGCGGGGCTCGGCTTCCCGGCGGTGGCGACCACCTCCGCCGGGCTCGCCTTCATGCTGGGGCGCCGCGACGGGGAGGCGGCGGTGTCCCGCGCGGAGGCGCTGGAGAACGCGCGGGTGCTCGTGGGGGCGGTGGAGCTGCCGGTTTCGGCGGACCTGGAGGACGGGTTCGGCCCCCTGCCGGAGGATGTGGCGGCGACGGTGACGGCGGCGGTGGGGGCGGGGCTCTGCGGCTGCACGATCGAGGACACGACGGCGGACCCGGCGGCGCCGGTCCATGGCTTCGACGCGGCGGTGGCGCGCGTGGCGGCCGCCGTGCGCGCGGCCCGTGCGGCGCCGCACCCCTTCGTGCTGACGGCGCGGGCGGAGAACTTCCTTCATGGCCGCCCGGACCTGGACGACACGCTGCGGCGGCTGGTGGCCTTCGCGGAGGCCGGGGCGGACTGCCTCTACGCCCCGGGCCTGCCGGACGAGGCGGCGATCCGCGCCGTGGTGCGGGCCGTGGCGCCGCGCCCCGTCAACGTGCTGATCGGCCCCCGCGAAGGGGCGGTGCCGCTCGCGCGGCTGGCGGAATGGGGCGTGCGGCGCGTCAGCGTCGGCGGGGCCTTCGCGCGTGCGGCCTATGGCGCGGCGCTGGAGGCCGGGCGGGCGCTGGCATCCGGCGAGATGGAGGTTATTGCGGCGCTGCCGCCTTACGGGCAGATCGCGCCCCATATGCGTTCGGGAGAGACACAGACGTGATCAACAAGATCGTCCGCGACATGGCGGCCGCGATGGAAGGCGTGCGGGACGGCAGCACTGTGCTGATCGGCGGCTTCGGCGCCGCCGGGCAGCCCGACGACCTGATCGAGGGGCTGATCGAGCAGGGCGCGCGCGACCTGACCGCGGTGGCCAACAACGCGGGCTCGGGGCGCACGGGGCTCGCCCGGCTGATGGAGCTGGGGCGGGTGCGCAAGATCATCTGCTCCTTTCCGCGCAGCGCGGGCTCGGTGGTGTTCGAGGAGCTGTACAAGGCGGGCAAGCTGGAGCTGGAGATCGTGCCGCAGGGCACGCTGGCCGAGCGGATGCGGGCCGCGGGCGCGGGCGTTCCCGCCTTCTTCACGCCGACGGCCGCCGGCACGAAGCTGGCGCAGGGCAAGGAGGTGCGCGAGTTCGACGGCCGCCCGCACGTCATGGAGATGGCGCTGCACGGCGATGTCGCGCTGGTGGAGGCCTGGGAGGCGGACCGCTGGGGCAACCTGACCTTTCGCCGCAGCGGGCGGAACTTCAACCCGGTGATGGCGATGGCGGCGAAGCTGACCATCGTGCAGGCGCAGAACATCGTGGAGCTCGGCGCCATCGAGGGCGAGCGCGTGGTCACGCCGGGCATCTTCGTCAACCGCGTGGTCAACGTGCGCCGCGGCGCGCCCTGGGCCTGAAGGAGGAGACGCACATGCAACCCTGGTCCCGCACCCAGATGGCCGCCCGCGCCGCGATCGACATTCCCGACGGCTGGTACTGCAACCTCGGCATCGGCATGCCCACCCTGATCGCCGACCACATCCCGGAAGGGCGCGAGGTGGTTCTGCATTCCGAGAACGGCATCCTCGGCATGGGCCCCGCGCCGGAGAAGGGGCAGGAGGACGCCTGGCTGATCAACGCGGGCAAGCAGCCCGTGACGCTGCATCCGGGTGGCTCCTATTTCCACCATGCCGACAGCTTCGCGATGATCCGGGGCGGGCACATCGACCTTTGCGTGCTCGGCGCCTTCGAGGTGGCCTCCAACGGCGACATCGCCAACTGGGCGACGAGCGAGAACGACAGCGCGCCGGCGGTCGGCGGCGCGATGGACCTCGCGGCGGGCGCCAAGCGCGTCTGGGTGATGATGGAGCACACCACCAAGGACGGGCGGCCGAAGCTGGTGGAGGCCTGCTCCTACCCGCTCACGGCGATGCGGGCGGTGGCGCGGGTCTACACGAATCTGGCCGTGCTGGACGTGACGGAGCATGGCTTCACCGTGCGCGACCTGGCGCCGGGCGTGACGATGGAGCACCTGCGTTCCGTGACGGCGGCGCCGCTGGCGGATGCGCGCGAGGCCGTGGCGTGAGCGCTGCGCCGCTGCCCGGGGGCACGGCGATGCCCGAGGGCATGGCGCTGCACGAGGCGCGCGACGGCGCGGTGCTGACGCTCACCCTCGACTACGCCGCGCGGCGCAACGCGCTGGCGGTGCCGCTGCGCGAGCGCATGGCCGAGGTGCTGGAGGCGGCGGAGGGCGATGCCGCCATCCGCGCGGTCGTCGTGACGGGGGCTGGCGGCGTCTTCTGCTCGGGCGGCGACATCTCCGGCATGGACGTGCAGGACGCGCTGTCCGGGCGGGAGCGGCTGCGGCGGGCGCATCGGACGATCCGCCTGCTGGCGGCGGGCAGCAAGCCCGTGGTGGCGGCGGTGGAAGGGTGGTGCGTCGGCGCCGGCCTGTCCCTCGCCTGCGCCTGCGACCTGATCGTTGCGGCGGAGGACGCGCGCTTCATGGCGGGCTTCGGCAAGGTCGGGCTGATGGGCGACCTCGGCCTGCCCTTCACCCTGCCGGCGCGGGTGGGCGCCGGGCGCGCGCGGCGCATCCTGATGCTGCACGAGCAGGTGACGGCCACCCAGGCCGAGCGGATCGGGCTGGTGGACGAGGTGGTGCAGCCCGGCCAGGCGCTCGCGGTGGCGACCGAGCGGGCGCGGTTCCTCGCGGAACAGGCGCCCGCGCCGATGGCGCTGACCAAGGCGATGCTGTCGGCGGGGCTGGACGCGGCGCTGGAGGTGGAGCGGCACTATCAGACCACGCTGTTCCTTTCGGCCGACCACCGCGAGGGGCGCGCCGCCTTCCTGGAGAAGCGGGCGCCGCGCTTCGGGGGCGGGTGAGGGCCCGATGACGCGGCGATTGGACAAGCGCGCCCGCGCGGTCTGAACTGCGGGGATGACAGAGCACTGGCGCCTGACGGCGAGCGAGATTGCGGAGCGCGTGCGCGCGCGGGACGTTTCGGCGGAGGAGGTGGCGCGGGACGCGCTGGCGCGGCTCGACGCCGCCAACCCCGCCATCAACGCCGTCGTGCAGTTCATGCCGGAGGAGGCGATCGCCGCCGCCCGCGCGGTGGATGCCGCCATCGCGCGCGGCGAGGATCCCGGGCCGCTGGCGGGGGTTCCCGTCACCACCAAGGTGAACGTGGACCAGCGCGGCTTCGCCACCACCAACGGGCTGCGCATCCAGAAGGACCTGGTCGCCCCCGCGGACAACCCGGTGGTGGCCAACCTGCGGCGCGCGGGGGCGGTGATCGTCGGGCGCACCAACACCCCGGCCTTCTCGCTCCACTGGTTCACGCGCAACTCGCTGCACGGGCACACGCGCAACCCGCGCAACCCGGCCCTGACGCCGGGCGGGTCCTCGGGCGGGGCGGCGGCGGCGGTGGCGGCGGGGATCGGCGCGCTGGCACAGGGGACGGATATCGGGGGTTCCGTGCGCTATCCCGCCCATGCCTGCGGCGTGCACGGGCTCAGGCCCACCATCGGGCGGGTGCCGGCCTGGAACCCGGGTGGTGCGGAGCGGGCCATCGGGGCGCAGCTCATGGCGGTGTCCGGCCCCATCGCGCGCTCGGTTGCCGATATCCGCCTGGCCCTGCGCGCCATGGCGGCGCCCGACGCGCGCGACCCCTGGTGGGTGCCCGCGCCGCTGGAGGGCCCGGCCTTTCCGAAGCGCGCGGCCCTTTGCGTGCGGCCCGAGGGCATGCCCACCACCCCGGCGGTGGAGGCGGCGCTGCGCGATGCCGGGCGGCGGCTGCAGGATGCCGGCTGGACCGTGGTGGAAACCCCCGTGCCGCCCTTGCGCGAGCCCGCGCGGATGCAGGCCATGCTCTGGCTGGCCGAAAGCCGGCGCGGCATGAAGAAGGCGCTGGCCGAGGAGAACGACCCCGACGCCAACTTCGTCTTCGCGCAGATGGAGCGGCTCTGCCCCGAGCCGGACTTCAACACCTTCCAGGACGCGCTGCAGGCGCGGGCCGGGTTCTGCCGGGAATGGAACCTGTTCCTGGAGCGCTACCCCGTGGCCCTCATGCCCGTGGCGGCGGAGCCGCCCTTCCCGGACCTGCTGGACCTCGAATCGCCCGCCGCCTTCGACCGGGTGATCGAGGCCATGCTGCCCCAGGTCGGGCTGCCGCTGATGAGCCTGCCGGGGCTGACGGTCACCACCGACCTGTCGGGCCCGGCGCCCATGGGCGTGCAGCTTGTCGGCGGCCGCTATCGCGAGGACGTGCTGCTCGAGGCCGGGGCGGTGATCGAGGCAGGCGGGCCGATGGTCACGCCGGTTGACCCGGTTCGTTGATCCGGTTCGTTGATCCGGGCGGGCCCGGGCGGCGCGGCCGGATTCGAGCGCCCCCTCAACCCGCGCGCCCTCTCCACGTTTGGACCCCGGCGGGCCGCACGGCGCCGCGGCCCGGACGAATTCACGAGGAGAGAGAACCATGGACAGCGATCGCATCATCGGCGCCGGCAAGACTGCGGCCGGCGACGTGCAGGAAGGCATCGGCAGCCTGATTGGCGACAACCGCACCCAGGCCCAGGGCCAGATGAACCAGGCCAAGGGCGAGGTGCAGAATCAGATTGGCCAGCTCGAGGACTACATCCGCGACCAGCCCCTGACCGCCGCCGCGATCGCGGTGGGCTTCGGCTGGCTGCTGGGCCGCCTGCGGATCATCTGATCCCGGGTGCCACGTGTTTCCGGGGAAGGGCCCTGTGCCCTTTCCCCGGGAACCGGCTCCGGCCCGCCACCGGGCCGGGTGGTTGACCATGCCCGGATCGCCGGTATGCCCAGGCGATGCGGGGTTCCCGTAACCGATTGTTATCCGGCCTGATCCGGCCGGGCTGGCGCGCCCATCTGCGGCGGCAGCATGAAACGCCTTCCGCGCCGCCCCTTTCTCGCCCTCTCCCTGTCCGGCCTCGCCCCACGGGCCATGGCCGCGCCGTTGGACGAGGCGCTTCGCGAGGGTGGCACCTTGCCGCGCCTGCACAGCGTGATCGTGGCCCAGGGCGGGCGCATCCTGGCCGAGCGCCGCTTCCGCGGCCCCGCCCTCGGCGCGGCGCAGAACATCAAGTCGGCCTCCAAGACGGTCCTCTCGGCGCTGGTGGGGATCGCCATCGCGCGCGGCGTGCTCCGCGGCGTGGATCAGCCGGTGCTGCCGCTGCTCCGTCCCCTTCCGCCCGATCTGGACCCGCGCACCGAGGCGATCACGGTGGGCCACCTCCTGACCATGCGCGCGGGGCTGGAGCGCACCTCGGGCCAGAACTACGGCGGCTGGGCGGCGGCGCGCGATCCCGTCGCCTATGCGCTGACCCGGCCCTTCGTCGATGAGCCCGGCGGCGGGATGCAGTACTCCACGGGATCGTCTCACCTGCTGGGGGCAGCGCTCGCCCGGGCGGCGGGGCGGCCCCTGCTGGACCTCGCGCGAAGCTGGCTCGGCGAGCCGCTCGGCATCGCCGTGCCGGCCTGGCCGCGCGATCCCCAGGGCCGCTATTACGGCGGCAACGACATGCGGCTTGCCCCGCGCGACCTGCTGCGCCTCGGGGAGGCCTATCGTCTGGGCGGGGCATGGCAGGGGCGACCCGTGCTTCCCGCGGAATGGATCGCGGAAAGCTGGAGGCCCCGCGCGCGCTCCGCCTGGAGCGGGCAGCTCTATGGTTATGGCTGGTGGATCGGCGTCGCCCGCGGGGTGCCCGTGTTCTTCGCCTGGGGCTATGGCGGGCAGATGCTCTATGTGGTGCCGGAACTGGAGGCGACGGTGGTGATGCTGTCCGACCCCGCGGCGCCGCGCGATCCCGCGCATATGGCGGCGCTGCACGCCTTGCTGGCGGATGCGATCCTGCCCGCGCTCGGCGCCCTGGGGGATGGCGGGCTGGCGGTGCCGGAGGCCGGGTAGCGCGGCCCGCCCGGGGGAGGCTGGCGCCGGCCGCGTTCCGCGGCATGATCGGCGGAGCGGCAGGGCAAGGCGACCGATGATCACCATCCACCACCTCAACAACTCCCGCTCCCAGCGGGTGCTCTGGCTGCTGGAGGAACTGGAGGTTCCCTACGAGCTCCGCCGCTACGAGCGCGACGCCGCGACCATGCTGGCGCCCGAGGCCCTGCGCGCGGTGCATCCGCTGGGCAAGGCGCCCGTGCTGGTCGAGGGCGGGCTGGTGGTGGCCGAAACCGGGGCGATCGTGGAGTACGTCCTGGAACGCCACGGCGCCGGGCGCCTGGCGCCGCCGCGCGGGGGCGGGGACTGGTGGCGGTTCCGGCACTGGATGCACCACGCCGAGGGCTCGGCCATGCCGCCGCTGGTGATGACGCTGATCCTCGGCCGGTTGCCGCAGGGCATGCCGCCCGCTGCCCAGCCGATGGCGCGCCAGATGATGGAAGGCGCGCAGAAGGGCTTCGTCGCCCCCAACCTGGAGCGCCTGAAGGATTACTGGAACGAGTCCCTGGCCGCCACCGGCTGGTTCGCCGGGCCGGACATCACGGCGGCCGACATCATGATGAGCTTCCCGCTGGAGGCCGCCTCCGCGCGTTCCCCCTTCGGGGAGGGGCGGCCACACCCGGGCGCCTTCCTGGCACGGATCCATGCGCGGCCGGCCTACCGGCGGGCGCTGGAGCGGGGCGGGCCCTATGCCTACGCCTGAGGGCGGCTCACAGCAGGCCCTCCCGCCGGAAGGAAAGGTGGCGGCCGTTGCCGATGATCAGGTGGTCGTGCACCACCACCGAGAAGACCTCGCCGGCGGTGCGGATCTCCCGGGTCATCTCGATGTCGGCGCGGCTCGGCGTGGGGTCGCCGCTGGGGTGGTTGTGCACCAGGATCAGCGCGGTGGCGTGCAGGTCGAGCGCGCGGCGGATGACCTCGCGCGGGTAGACGGGCGTGTGGTTCACCGTGCCTCTCGCCTGGGCCTCGTCCGCGATCAGGCGGTTCTTGCTGTCGAGGAACAGGATGCGGAACTGCTCGACCTTCTCGCGCGAGATGGCGGCGTTGAGATAGGCGATCAGCCGGTCCCAGTTGTTCAGCAGGGGCTGCTCCATCGCCTCCGCCCGCGCGAGCCGCAGCGCGGCCGCCTGCACCAGCTTGAGCGCGGCCACGCTGTGCTCGCCGAGGCCGCGCGTGGCCAGCAGCTCCGCCTGCGGGGCGGCGAGGACGCCCGCGAAGCTGCCGTAGCGGTTGATCAGCGATTTCGCGAGCGGCTTGGTGTCGCCGGTCTTGAAGGCGAAGAACAGCAGCATCTCCAGCAGCTCGTAATCGGCCAGCGCGTCCGGTCCGCGCTCCAGCAGCTTCTGGCGCATCCGGCCGCGATGGCCCTGCGGGCCCGTGCTGGGGAAGGGCGCCCCGCTGGCCGGGGTGGCGTCCCATGCCGGGTTGCCCGTGCCGCGGGGAAGGCGGCCCTCGCTCAGGCCCGCCGTGTCCGCGAAGGGAAAGCGGGGGGCCGGGCCGAACTCATCCTGGCCGAAGTCGCGGGGAAGTCCGCCCGCGAGGTCGCGCCCGGCCAGGTCCTCGGCGAAACCCCTGCGCAGGGCTGGCTCCTTCATCCCGGCAAAGGAAGGCGGGGGCACGGCCGGCCGCCCGGGCCGCCTGCCGAAGAGTTGTGCCAGCCACATCGCGAACATCCTGTTCCCGTCGCCCGCGCCTCCGTTCTGGTGGCGCAACGTCATCATTCCGCCACTGGAGGCGGCACTCAAGCCATCAGATCGGCCGTTCCCGCGGTGTTCCCGGCGAAAGGCACGGGCCGGGCCGCGGCGTGGAACCCCAGGGCCGCGCGGGCGGCGGCAAGTAACGCTTCCCGATCCGCCCCACCGTCCCCAAACTAGGGGAATGGCCTCCCCGCTCTCCTCTCCGCACGAAACACCCGACCCGGACTTCGCCGACCTGCTCGCCCAGCGGCCGCACCTTCGCGCCCATGTGCTGGACGGGCTGGTGATGGACGACGTTCCCCTGGTCAACATCGCCCGCGAGGCCGGCACGCCCTGCTGGGTTTATTCCGCCGCCACCCTGCGCCGCCGCCACGCGGCGCTGCGCGACGCCCTGCGGGAGGCCGGGCTCACGGCCTCCATCCACTTCGCGGCCAAGGCGAATGACAGCCTGGCCGTGCTGCGGGTGCTGGGCGACGAAGGCGCGGGGGCCGACGTGGTGAGCGAGGGCGAGCTTCGCGCCGCCCGCGCCGCCGGCATCCCCGCCGGGCGGATCGTCTTCTCCGGCGTCGGCAAGACGCATCGCGAGATCGCGCTCGCCCTGGAGGAGGGCATCCTCCAGATCAACGCGGAGAGCACGGAGGAGGTGGAACGCATCTCCGAGGTCGCGGCGTCGGTGGGGCGCGAGGCCCCGGTGACGCTGCGGATCAACCCCGACGTGGACGCCCGCACCCACGCCAAGATCTCCACGGGGCTGGCGGAGAACAAGTTCGGCATCGCCTATGGCGACGCGGCGGCCCTTTACGCCCGCATGGCCTCCCTGCCGGGCATCCGCCCCACGGGGCTGGCCGTGCATATCGGCAGCCAGATCACCGAGGGCATGGCGGCCTATCGCGCGGCCTATGCGCGGGTGGCGGAGCTCGCCCGGGCGCTGCTGGCGCGCGGCCTGCCGATCGAGCGGCTGGATTGCGGCGGCGGCCTCGGCATTCCCTATCGGGACGAGATCGCCCCGACGCCCGCCGCGCTGGCCGGTGCGATCAAGGCCACGCTGGGGCCGCTCGGCCTGCCGGTCATGCTGGAGCCCGGGCGCTGGATCGCGGGGCCGGCCGGGGTGCTGCTGGCCTCCGTGGTGCTGCAGAAGCGCGGGCAGAACCGGCGCTTCGTGGTACTGGACGCCGCCATGAACGACCTGGTCCGCCCCGCCATGTACGAGGCTTGGCACGGCATCCTTCCGCTGGCCCCCGACGCCCTGCACGCGCCGCTGTTCCCGGCCGACGTGGTGGGCCCGGTCTGCGAGAGCGGGGACACCTTCGCGCGCGGCCGCGCCCTGCCCGACCTGCCGCCGGGGGCGCTGGTCGCCTTCCTGGATGCCGGGGCCTATGGCGCCACCATGTCCTCCACCTACAACGCCCGCCCGCTGGCGGCGGAGGTGCTGGTGGACGGGCACCGCTGGGCCGTGACGCGGCCCCGCCAGTCGCACGAGGCCCTGCTCGCGAACCAGGTGGTGCCGGACTGGCTGGGGACGGCCGCCTGATGGCGGGCGGGCCCGACGGCGTGCCGGAGGCGGGGCCGGCGCTGCGCCGGCTCGGCCGGCTGCGCGCCCGGGCCCGCGCCGCCCTGCTCTGGGAATCCCTCTGGCCGCGGCTCTGGCCGGTGCTGGGGGTGGTCGGGGTCTTTCTCGTGCTCGCCCTGTCGGGCGTGTTCCTGATGCTGCATCCCCTGCCGCACCTCGTGCTGCTGGCGGTGCTGACGGCCGCGCTGATCCTGGCGGGGCTGCGCGCGGCGCGCGGCTTCGCCGTGCCGGACGAGCCGGCGGCCGACCGGCGGCTGGAGCGCGCATCGGGCCTGCCGCACCGCCCTCTCGCCACCCTGCACGACCGCCCGGCCGGGGGCGACGCCACGGCCCAGGCCCTCTGGCGCGCGCACCAGGCGCGCGAGGCGGCGCGCATCCGGGCGCTGCGGGCCGGCCCGCCCCGGCCGGGCCTTCCGGCGCGCGATCCGCGGGCGCTGCGGATCGGACTGGCGGTGGCGCTGCTCGCCGCCCTGGTGGCGGCGGGGCCGGAGGCGCCCGAACGGCTGCGCCGCGCCCTCTGGCCGGCCACCCCGCCGCCCGCGCCCGGCCTGGCCGCGCGGCTGGAGGCCTGGGTGACGCCACCCTCCTACACCGGCGCCGCGCCGGTCTTCCTCGACCCCGCGGGGGGAAGCGCCACCGTGCCGGCGGGCAGCCGGCTGCGGGTGGCGCTGTCCGGCGGGCAGGGCGCGCCCGAGCTGCTGCGGGACGGCGCGCCGGCGGCGGATTTCCAGGCGCTGGGGCCGGGCAGCCACAGCGCGGAACTGTTGCTGGAGGCCGGCGGGCGGCTGCTGGTGCGCCAGGGCGGGCGTGACGCCGCCGCCTGGTCCATCGCGGTGCAGGCGGACGCCTCGCCGCGCATCGTCTTTTCCGAGCCGCCCTCCCAGGCGGCGCGCGGGCTGGCCACGCGGATTCCCTGGCGGGCCGAGGACGACTGGGGCGTGGCGAGCGCCTCGGCCGAGATCCGGCTGGCGGCGCGGCCCGACGCGGCCCCGCTGCTGATCGACCTGCCGGTTCCGCCGGGCCAGGCGAAGGCGCCGCGCGGCGTGGCGCAGCCCGACCTGTCCTCCCATCCCTGGGCGGGGCTGCCGGTGCGCGCGACCCTGCTGGCGCGGGACGGCGCCGGGCAGGAAGGGCGCTCGGAGGAGGCCGGGCTGACCTTGCCGGAGCGGGTGTTCAACCATCCCGTCGCGCGCGGGCTGATCCTGCTGCGCAAGGGCCTCTCGCTCGACCCCGGGCAGAGGGGACCCGCCGTTGAGGGGCTGGACCGGCTGGCGGCGGAGCCCGACGCCTTCGAGAACGACACCGCCACCGCGCTCGCGCTCCGCTCCGCCCGCGCGCGGCTGGAGGGCGACACGCGCCCCGAGGCGGTGCCCGAAGCGCAGCAGACCATGTGGGATACGGCGCTCGCCCTGGAGGAAGGGCGGGCGGACCGCACCTCCCGCGCCCTGGCCGAAACGCGCGAGCGCCTGCGCGAGGCCCTGCGCGAGCGCCAGCAGCAGGAGCGCGAGCGCGCCGAGGCCCGGCAGAGCGAGGCGGAGCAGAGGGAAGCCGAGCAGCGCCAGCAGGACCAGGCCCAGCAGGACCGCGCGCCGCAGGACGCCGACCGGAACCAGCCCCCGGGCGAGAACCAGCAGAACACGGCCCGGCAGGAGCAGCAGCGCCAGCAGGCCGAGCAGCAACAGGCGGAGGCGGAGCGGCGCGAGGCCCGGCGCGACGCGGCGCGCACGGAAACCGAGCGCCGCATCCAGGAGCTGCGCGAGGCCGTCCGCCGGCACCTCGATGCCCTGGCGGAGCGGCTGCAGCGGGAGAACGGGGAAACCCAGCCCGAGAACGCCTCTCCCCCGCAGGCCCGGCCGCAGGACCGGCGCGAGGCCGACCGCCGCACCGACCGCATGCGCGAGCAGAACCGCCAGGACCGCCCCGAGGAGGCCGAGCGGGAGCTGGCCGAGCTGGAGAAGATGCTGGAGGAGCTGGAGAACGGGCAGATGGCCCAGAACCAGCGCGAGGAGCGCCGCCAGCGGCGCGAGCGCGGCCAGCAGCAGATGGGCGTGATCCAGGACATGGTGCGCCGCGAATCCGGCCTGCTGGACGGCGCGCATCGCCGCGCCGAGGCCGATGGCGCCCGGCGGGAGCGCGAGTGCCGGCAGGCCTTCCCCTGGAACCGCAACCTGCCGCCCGAGCCGCCCCAGGCCGGCGCCACCGAGCCGGCCGGAGAGGCGCGCACCCAGCGCGCGCTGCGTCGGGCGCTGGGCGAGCTGATGCAGCAGCAGGGCGACCTGACCGGCGAGATCCCGGCGCCGCTGGGCCGCGCCGACCAGGCCATGCGCGACAGCGCGGAGGCGTTGGGCACCGGCGCCGACCCGCGCCCGCACCAGGAGCGCGCGATCCGCGAGCTGTCCGAGGGCGGGCGGCAGATGGCGCAGCGGATGCAGCGCCAGTTCGGCCGGCCCGACCGCCCCCAGCCCGGCGAGGGCGAGGGAGAAGGGGAGGGCCAGGGCGACGCCATGGCCGATGGCTCCGAGGGCGGCGGCGAGGGGCAGGACCAGATGGCCGAGAACGGCGAGGGGCGCGACCCGCTGGGCCGGCGCCTGCGGGAGGGCGCGGGCACCTCGGAGGAGGGCGGCGACACCCGCGTGCCGGAGGAGGCCGAGATGCTGCGCACCCGCCGCCTGCAGGAGGAATTGCGCCGCCGCCATGCCGAGCGCGAGCGCCCGACGGCGGAACTGGACTACATCGACCGGCTGCTGCGGCTGTTCTGAGGAAAATGCGGCCTTTCCGCCCGCCCCGGGCCCGCCATCACCGCCCCTCTGGGCCGGTGGGGTTTGCGGGCCATGCCCGCAAACCGGCAGGCCCGGCCTTCCCCGATGGTTGCCGGCTCACCCTTTCACGGAAGCCGGGGTGCAGCGGCCTCACCCGTGGCCGGGGTGGCGCCCTTGCCCTCGGCGAAGCCTTCCCATCCCGCCGCCCGGAGCTCGCAGGCCGGGCAGGTGCCGCAGCCATGGCCCCAGGGATGCATCGCGCCCCGCTCCCCGCGGTAGCAGGTGTGCGTGTCCTCCACGATCAGCCGCACCAGGGGATCCCCGCCGAGGCGCCGGGCAAGGCGCCAGGTTTCGGCCTTGTCGATCCACATCAGCGGGGTGTGCAGGACGAAGCGGCGGTCCATCCCGAGGTTCAGTGCCACCTGCAGCGCCTTGATGGTGTCGTCGCGGCAGTCGGGATAGCCGGAGAAGTCCGTCTCGCACATGCCGCCGACGATGTGGCGGAGGCCGCGGCGGTAGGCCAGCGCCGCGGCGAAGGTGAGGAAAAGCAGGTTCCGGCCGGGAACGAAGGTGTTGGGCAGGCCGTCCGCCTGCATGGCGATGGCGGTTTCGCGGGTGAGCGCCGTGTCGGAGAGCGCGCCGAGGGCGTCGAGCGCCAGGGTGTGGTCCTCGCCGAGGCGGGCGGCCCAGGCCGGATTCTGGGCGGCGAGGCCTTCGCGGAGCGTGGCGCGGCATTCCAGTTCCACCCGGTGCCGCTGGCCGTAGTCGAAGCCCAGCGTTTCCACGCGGGGAAAGCGGTCCAGCGCCCAGGCGAGGCAGGTGGTGGAGTCCTGGCCGCCGGAGAACAGGACAAGGGCGGCGCCGGGATGCTCGGGGGTCATGGGCCGGGCAGGAGCACGGGGCGCGGGTGCCTGTCCAGCGGAGCGGCCTTCGGCCTCAGCCGGCCAGGCCCAGGGCCATGAAGGCGCGGGCGGCCGGGGGCCAGGCTTCCACGAGGTCGATGCGCCAGTTCCAGGCGGCGGTCGCCAGCCCCGCGAGGAGAAGAAAGGAAACGGCCCAGGCGGCGGCCAGGATGCGGGCGGGGGTGACCGGCCGGGGCATGGCGGGCTCCGGGGCAGGGGGAGGTCCGCCCGCCGGAATTTCCGCCGGCGGGGCGGCGGGCGCCTCCGGTTCTGCCGTCCCGGAGGGTGGCGACCCGGGGAGCGAAGCCGGTGGAAGGGGCGCGGCGCCGGGCGGCATGGAGTTGGTGGCCGTGCCCCCGGCGGGCGCCTCGGGCTTCCAGGTGTGGCCGCAGCGCGCGCAGCGGAGCGGCCGGCCCTCGTCCAGGCGCGCGGCCAGGGCGGGGGGCAGGTCATAGGCGGCGGAACATTCGGGGCAGGCCACGCGCATGGCGCAGGATGTTTCCCGATCGCGCTCAACGCAACGCCCCATCGGGGGGCAGCGACGGGACCGGCTACCCTCCGGGCGCCCGGCGTGGCACATCGCGCCCATGGTGCGCTTCTCCCAGGTCGGGCTCAGCTACCCTGATCCCGTTCGCGGCGGGTCCTCCCGCGGCGAGGCGGGGGAGCGGGAAACGCTGCACGACCTGTCCTTCACCCTGCCGCAGGGCTCCTTCACCTGGCTGACCGGGCCCTCGGGCGCGGGCAAGACCTCGCTGCTGCGGCTGATGCAGCTGGCGCTGCGGCCGACGCGGGGCGAGGTGGAGGTTCTGGGCGTGCCGCTGTCCCGCGCGCAGCGGGGGGACCTGCCGCGGTTGAGGCGGCGGATCGGGGCGGTGTTCCAGGAGTTCCGGTTGCTGCCCTACCTGACGGCCTTCGACAACGTGGCCTTGCCGCTGCGCCTGGCCGGGCGGACGGAGGCGAGCCTCAGGCCGGACGTGGCGGAGATGCTGCGCTGGGTCGGGCTCGCGGGCCGGGAGGAGGCGCTGCCGCCGCAGCTTTCGGGCGGCGAGCAGCAGAGGGTGGCGATCGCGCGCGCGGTGGTGACGCGGCCGGCGCTGCTGGTCGCGGACGAGCCGACGGGGAACCTGGACCCGGTCCAGGCCCGGCGGCTTCTCCTGCTGCTGGCCGAGATGAACCGGCTGGGGGCCACGGTGGTGGTGGCGACCCATTCGAGGGAGCTGATCGCGCAATTGCCGGGGCATGTGATGGCGCTCGATGCGGGGCGGATCGTCTCGCTGGAGCCCTGGCCGTACGGCGCCCCGGGGACGGAACCCACGGTCGAGCCCGCGCTGCCGGCGGCGCCGGAGGCCGCCCTGGAAAGCGCGCCGGAAAGCGGGCCGAAGCGCGCGCCAGGGGCGGAGGGGCACGAGGCGGCCGGGAACGGCCCGGGCCTGGTGCCGGAGGGTGGCGAGGAGCCGGCGATCGAGGCCGGGCGGATGCGCCGGCTGGGGCAGGGGCTGCGGAGCATCTGGCCCCGGCCGGACCCGCTGGAGGAGCCTTCGGACGACGGCACGGAGACCGGACGTGGCTGAGCGCCGGCGGCGCATCTCGCGCGATCCGCTGGGGCTGCGCCGCGCGCTGTCGGACCGGCTGCTGCCGGGACTGGTGGGAGCCATGGCGCTGCTGGCGACCCTGGCCCTGGCCGGTGCCCAGGGAGCGGACCGCCTGGCGGACCGCTGGCAGGCGGGGGCGGCTGCCGCCGTCACGGCGCAGGTGCCGGACCCGACGCGCGAGCGCATGGCGGCCGCCATGGCGGTGCTGCAGGGGGAGCGGGGGGTGGCCTCCGCCACGGCAGTGGGGCCGGAACGGGTGGCGGAGCTGTTGCGCCCCTGGCTGGGGGAAGCGTCCTCCCTGATCCTGCCGGGAGTGATCGAGCTGCACCTCGCGGGCGTGCCGGAAGGGCTCGGGCGCCTGGCGGCGCGCCTGGCGGAGGCGGTCCCGGGGGCGGAGCTGGAGTCGCACGGCCTCTGGGTGGCGCGGCTCTCGGCCCTGGCACGCTCGGTGCAGGGCGTGGCGCTGGCGGTGCTGGTGCTGGTGGCGGGGGTGGCGGTTGCCGTGGTGGCGGTGGCGACGCGCGCGGGGCTGGCGGCGCGGCGGGAGGCGATCGGCGTGCTGCACGACCTGGGCGCCACCGACCGCAGCATCGCCGGGCGCTTCGCGCGGCGGGTGGCGATGCTGGCGGGGCTGGGGGCGCTGGGAGGGGCGGCGGTGGCGGTGCCGGCGCTGGCGGCGCTCTCGGGGCTGGCCCTGCCGCTCTCGGGTGGGGAGGCTGGGGGCGGCGCGCTCCCGGGTGCGCTCTCCGGCGCGCTGGCGGAGGTGCCCTGGGCCATGCTGGCGGCCCTGCCGCCGGTGGCCGCGCTGATCGGCTGGGGCACCGCGCAGGCGACCGTCCACCGCTGGCTCAGGAACATGCCGTGACGGAGGTTGTTCCGGCGGCGGCCGTGACCGTCGCGCCCCGCTGGCGGCGGCTGGCGATCCTGTTGTGCGGGGGGTCGGCGCTCGGCGCCCTGGTGCTGGGGGTGGGCTTCCTGTTCTTCGTGCTGCACGCGGCGGCCCTGGTGGAGGCCGAGATCTCGCCGGCCCCGGCTTCCGACGGGGGTGCCGGGATCGCGGTGCTGACGGGCGGGCCGGAGCGGGTGGAAACCGGTTTGGCGCTGTTGCTGGCGCGGCCGGAGGAGCGGCTGATCGTCTCGGGCGTGGGGGCAGAGGCGGCTCTGCCGGACCTGGCGCGCCTGGCGGGGCTGGACCCGGCCACCCTGGCAGCGCGCACGGCTCTGGGGCATGAGGCCACCAGCACCCGCGGCAATGCGCGGGAGGTCGCCGCCTGGGCGCGGGCGGGAGGCATCCGGCAGATCACGGTGGTGACGGCGGGCTTCCACATGCCACGTGCCCTGCTGGAACTGCGGCGCGCCATGCCGGAGGTGGCGCTGCGTCCGCATCCGGTGTTTCCCACCCTTGCGCGGCCGCTGCCGATGCTGCGCGAATACCTGAAGCTTGTGGGGGCGGGGCTCGGCCTCTCCGCCCTCACCGAACGCCCGAGGCGTGCCCTGCCGTGACCGCCATCCGATCTGCCCTGTTCAACCTGTTCTTCTTCGGCTTCACCGCGCTGACCGTGCTGTTCGGCCTGCCGCTGCTCGCCTTTCCACCGGACGTGATGCACCGCTACCTGCGCGGCTGGGCCTGGGGGTCGCTCTGGCTGCTCAGGGTGCTCTGCGGCATCCGGCTGCGGGTGACGGGGGCGGAGAACCTGCCCGTGGATGGGGCGGCGCTCATCGCGGCCCAGCACCAGTCCGCCTTCGACACCATCGTCTGGCACGCGCTGCTGCCGCGCCCCGCCTATGTGATGAAGGAGGAGCTGCTGCGGATCCCCGGCTGGGGGGCCATGGCGCGCCATGTCCATTCCATTCCGGTGGACCGCGAGGGCGGGGCCTCTTCGCTCAAGCGGTTGGTGCGGGCCACGCGCTCGGCGGCTGATGCCGGGTACCAGGTGGTGATCTTCCCGGAGGGCACGCGCTCCGCCCCCGGGGAGGTGCAGCCCTGGCAGCCCGGCTTCGCGGCCATGGCGGCGGCGACCAGCCTGCCCGTGGTGCCCGTGGCCACCGATTCCGGGCGGTTCTGGGGCAAGCGCGCCTTCACCAAGCGACCTGGTCTGCTGACGGTCGCGGTGCTGCCGCCCATCCTGCCCGGCCTGCCCCGGGCCGAACTGATGAAGCGGGCCGAGGCGGCCGTGGCGGCTGCTTCCGCAGGGCTCGTGGAGGCTGTGGACAAAGTGGTGGAGTAGTGTGGCGCCGCCGCTTCGACAGCGGGGGAAGACCGCGTGGCAAAGCCTTGTGGAGTCTTGGATTCCAGGAGGTTCTCAGGGGGTGTGGATAATTAAATCGTCATTCCTTTCAATGGATTGCTTGGAAAACAGTGGCATTCCCGGATGAATCTGGAACAAAGAGGGGGCGATCCGGCGCTTTCGGGGTGGTCAATCCCCTTCCCTGTGGACAAGTCCTGGGAAAACCTTGTGCGAGGTTGCCTGTCACCCGTGGGACGCACCGAGCATGGACCCTGTCCCAGCCACTCCGTGCAAGCGCTTGGAATCACCCGGGATCGGCTGGAGGGAGAAGGGCGGCGATGCGGTCCAGCCCTTCGTCCCGCACGCCCAGCGCCCGGAGGTGGGCGACGGTGTTGAGAAGGTAATCCCGGTTGGGGCCCATCACGCCATGGCCCCGCCCGATGGCCGCGGCGGCGGCATCCGGAGCCAGCGCGCCGCAATAGGCGCCGGAGCCGGGATCGGCCACGAAGGTGACGGCGCGGCGGGTGCCGGCCGGCTGGATGCCGTCGGACCGGCTTCCCGGGCCGTCCAGCAGGCGCACCGGCAGGAGGCGGCGCTGGTAGACGCCACCCGACATCTCGCGCTCCTCGAGATAGGCCAGGACCGCCGCGGCCTCGGACCCGGCCACGCGGAACACGATGCCCCGGCAGGAGCCGCCCCGGTCGAGGCCGAGCACCAGGCCGGGCACCTCGGGCGTCCCGCGGTAGCGGTGGGACAGGATGCAGAAGCGGCGGTGGAAGCCGTGCAGCCGCGCCGGATGGGCCGACAGGAAGCTGAAGCCGGGCTTCCAGATCAGCGAGCCGTAGCCGAAGACATAAAGGTCGCCGTCCTCGTCCAGCATTGCGGTGGGATCGGGCGGGGCGGGCTGTGGGGCATCGAGGGCAGGGATCATGGTGCGGCGGTGCAGCATAAGGCCAAACGCCGCGGGCTTGCAGGGTCTGATCGGGTGGGCTGGGCAAGGGGTTCGGCCCGCGCTCTTATCCGGCGGGTGAGCCAGCCCCCCGACGCCCCTTCCCCTCGCCGCCGGCTGACCCGTTCCCGGCTTTCCGGAGGGCGGCTGGCGCTGGCCGCGCTGCTCGGGATCGTGTTGCTGGGCCTGGCGCACAGCCTAGCCTGGAACTGGATGGGCGGGCGGCTGCAGGCGGGCTTCGACGCCTGGGCCGCGGCGCGGCGGGCACAGGGCTGGCGGATCGAGCACGCGGCGCCGGTGCGCGGCGGGTGGCCCCTCTCGGCCACGCTGCGGCTGCCGGACTTCTCCATGTCCGGCGGCGGGGCGACGATCCCGGGCGGGCTGGACTGGACGGCGCGCACCGTGGTGCTGCGGGTGGCCATGCACCGGCCAGGGGAACTCCGGGTTTCGGCGGGCGGGCCGCAGCGGCTGCGGATCGGCTCGGCGGAAATTCCCTTCGCGGCGGACCGGCTGACGGCCCGCCTGCCGCTGCAGGCCAATGTGGTGCCGCGCGGCGGAGAGTTCGAGGCGCTGCGCCTGCGGGTGGGAACGGCGGTGGGGGGCATGGAGGTGGGCTCGGCCCTGTTGTCCTTCGACAGCCGCATGAGCGCGATCGAGGGGGAGCCGGCCGTCAGCCTGGAAGGCATGGTGGAGAACCTGGCCCTGCCCATGGCGACGCCGCTGGGGCGGAGCATCCGGTCGCTTCGGATCGATGCCGCGCTGACCGGGCCCCTTCCGGGCGGGCGCAACCCGACGAACCGCGCCGCGACATGGCGGGACGCGGGGGGAACGCTGGAGCTGCGCCGCCTGGACCTGGAATACGGCCCGGCCACGGCGCAGGCCTCCGCTACCCTGGCGCTGGACGAGGCCTTGCAGCCCATGGGGGCGGGAACGCTGAAGCTGTCCGGGGCGGAGGCGGTGCTGGACGCGCTGGCACAGGGCGGCGTTGTGACGGCCCGGAACGCGGCGCTGGCTCGGCGGGTGGTGTCCCTGCTGGCGCGGCCGCCGGCGGAGGGGGAGCCTCCGGTGGTGGAGGTGCCGCTGACCCTTGAGGGACGGGGGCTGACGGTGGCGCGGATCCCGGTGGCCCGCTTGCCGGTGGTGGTATGGCCGGGTCCGGCCGGGGGAACGGGGCCAGGGCCTTGATGGCCCAGGCCCATCCGGGCGAAGGCTGACGCTTTGGGGCGGTGCCGCGATGGCCGATGACGACGATGCGTATGTCTACGACGACGCGAGCGGGGAGTGGCACCCGGCGGGCACCGCGGTGGAAGCGGCGGCCCCGGCCGTGCCCGGCCCCGCCGAGGTTCGGGACGCGGCCGGGAACGTGCTGCGGGACGGGGATTCCGTCAGCCTGGTCAAGGACCTGAAGGTGAAGGGCGCCAACCAGACCCTGAAGCAGGGCACGGTGATCCGTTCCATCCGGCTGACGGACAACGACCAGGAGATCGACTGCCGCTTCGAGGGGATCAAGGGCCTGGTTCTCCGGGCGGAGTTCGTGCGCAAGCGCTGAGGCGCGCGCCGGTGCCCTCAGGCGGTGGCGAACTGCAGCCGGGCGAGGCGGGCATAGAGGCCGCCCTGCTCTACCAGGCGGTCGTGCGTGCCCTCGGCCACCACGCGCCCGGCCTCCATCACCACGATGCGGTCGGCGCGGCGCACGGTGGCCAGGCGGTGGGCGATGACCAGCACGGCGCGGCCGCGCGAGAGGCGGGCGAGGGCGGCCTGGACGGCGGCCTCGCTCTCGGCATCGAGCGCGCTGGTGGCCTCGTCCAGCAGCAGCAGGGGCGGGTCACGCAGCACGGCCCGGGCGATGGCGATCCGCTGGCGCTGGCCGCCGGACAGGCGGACGCCCTTTTCGCCCAGGAAGGTGGCGTAGCCCTGGGGCATGGCCTCGATGAAGCCGGCGGCGTCGGCGGCCTCGGCGGCGGCGCGGATCTCGGCCTCGGTGGCGTCGGGGCGGCCATAGCGGATGTTGTCGCGCAGGTCGGCGCCGAAGATCACGGGGTCCTGGGGAACCAGGCCGATGCGGGCGCGGATGGCTGCCGGCTCGGCCCGGCTCAGCTCCGTGCCGTCCAGGGTGACGCGGCCCGCGTCGGGGTCGCGGAAACGCAGGGCGAGCTGGAACAGGGTGCTCTTGCCGGCGCCGGAGGGTCCGACCAGGGCCACGGTCTCGCCGGGCTCCACCGACAGGGAGACATCGTCCAGCGCGGCCTGGTCGGGGCGGCTGGGGTAGTGCATCCGCACCGCCTCGAAGGCGAGGCGGCCGATGGGGCGGCCCGGGAGCGCCGCCGGAAGCGGCAGGGGGTCCGCGGGCGAGCGGATGGCGGGCACCGTCTCGAGGAACTCGCCCAGGCGCTCGGCGGCGCCACCGGCGCGCTGCACCTCGCTCCAGAGTTCGGACAGGGAGGTGACGGAGGAGGCGACGAGCACGGCGTAGAAGACGAAGGCGGAAAGCTCCCCGCCCGTGAGGCGCCCGGCCAGCACCTCGCGCCCCCCAGCCCAAAGGCTGAGGGTGATGGCGCCGAAGCCGAGCAGGATGACGCTGAGGATGAGCAGGGCACGCACCCGGACCCGGGCGAGGGAGGCGGCGACGCTTTCCTCGGCGCGGGCGGTGAAGCGGGCGAGGTCGGCGGCCTCGTGCACATGGGCCTGGACGGTGGCCATGCTGTTCAGCGTTTCCTCGGCCTGGGCGCCGAGATCGGCCACGCGTTCCTGGGCGGCACGGCTGAGGCGGCGCTCGCGCCGGCCGAACACCACGAGCGGGATGACGATCAGGGGCGTGACGGCGATCACCAGCAGGGCGAGCCGGGGGCTGGTGACGAAAAGCATGGCCATGGCGCCGAGGGCGGTGACGAGGGCGCGGAGCCATTGCGACACGGCGGAGCCGACGAGGTTGCGCAGGATCTCGGTGTCGGCGGTCAGCAGCGTCAGCACGTCGCCGGTGCGGCGCTGCTCGTAGTGGGAGGGCGGCAGGGTCAGGGCATGGGCGAAGACCTTGCGGCGCAGCGCGGCGCCCACCCTTTCGCCGAGCCAGGAGACCAGGAAAAAGCGCGCGGCGGTGCTGAGGGCGAGCAGGACCACCAGGGCGAAGACCGCCAGCGCGTGGCTGTCGAGGCTCGAAACGCCGTCCCGCCCGGCGAAGCCGTCATCCACGATGCGGCGCAGGCCCTGGCCGAGCACCAGCAGCAGGCCGGCGGCGGTGCCCATGGCCAGCACCGCCCCTGCCACGCGCCCGGCATGGGGGCGCAGGAGGGGCAGCATGATGCGGAGGGCGGGAAGGCGGTTCATGCCCCGGCGACCCTGGCGCCACCCCCGCGTGCCGGTCGCAGCTCCTGGACGCGGACGGGGCGGTAGCCGCGGGCGTCC
The DNA here is from genome assembly GCF_042433125.1 of Muricoccus vinaceus. Lineage (NCBI taxonomy): Bacteria > Pseudomonadati > Pseudomonadota > Alphaproteobacteria > Acetobacterales > Roseomonadaceae > Muricoccus > Muricoccus vinaceus. Next base: position 35,022 of record NZ_JBHLVZ010000074.1, read on the forward strand.
ACGCCCACGTCGAACTGGCGGGGCAGCGGCTTGAGGCGGCCATGGCTGTGGCCGTGCAGGTTCCAGGTGCCCTTGTTCTGCCCGTTCCAGCTTCGCAGGGGATAGTGGCAGAGGATGAGGGCCTGCCCATCGACCACCAGCTCCGCGTAGTCCCGCAGGCTGGCCCAGCCGGGAAGGGCGCGGACGGCCTCGGGGTCGTTGTTGCCGGCGATGAGGTGCTTGGTGCCGTGCAGGGCGGCCAGCAGCGCGGCGGGGTCTGGGTGCCCCACGGCGAAGTCGCCGAGGTGCCAGACCTCGTCCTCCGCGGCCACGGCGGCGTTCCAGGCTTCGGCCAAGCCGGCATCCATGGCGGCCGTGCTCGGGAAGGGCCGGCGGAGGAGGGCACGGAGGGCGCCGTGGCCGAAATGCGTGTCGGCGGTGAACCAGGTCTGCATCCTTGGACTTATCGCACCCCCCGCGTCCGGCCGCTGCCCCCTCGGAAGGATGCCAGACGACCCGGGCAACGGGACAGGAACCCGTGATTCGTTTCAATTTTTAAGATTTGGTTAAGCATTGCCCGGTAGGAGTGGGATTATGCAACGTTTGAACGGCGCAAGGCCGCCTGAGGCACTGAAGCTCGGCATGATCATCACGGCCCTGGCCGTGGAATGGCGCCTGCGGCGTGCCCCCGGATATCGCCTGCTGCGGGACGCGATGTTGTGGCTGCGTGCCCCCGCCGCGCTTCGGCCGAGCTGGCGGGAATGGTGAGCGGGCACCCAGGGTGCGGAGGCCGCCGACGAGCACAGCCTTCACGACGTCCCTGAGCACGGGGTGACGCGAAGGAGGCGCGGGTTGTTCGGGCCCTGAACCTGTATTCATCGCGGGGCCGACGTGGTCGCTGCGGAAAAGCAAGGCCGCCCGCGAAGGGCAGCGGCCGTGGGGGATGCCATGGCCGTGCGGGCGTTGGCGCGGATGCTGGCGGCGCTGGCGGGCCTGCACGGTGGAGGATGGAAGCGGCTGCACGGTCCCGACAGGCCGCAGGCGGTGATGGCGCTGCTGGATGCCGAGGCTCCGGTGGGCTGACGGGAACGGCCCGCGCCCCTAACCTGCCGACGCGACCTCAGGGGAATTCGGGCATGCATGATCTGGCCATCCGCGGTGGCACCGCCGTGCTCGGGGGCGTGGTGGTGCGCTGCGACATCGGCATCACCGGCGGGCGGATCGCGACCATCGCCGAGCGCATCGCCGAGGCGGCGCGGGTGGTCGACGCGGATGGACTGCTGGTGCTGCCGGGTGGGGTGGACAGCCACTGCCATGTGGAGGAGCCCTTTCCCGAAGGCGGGTTCCAGGAGGAAAGCTGGGAAAGCGCCTCCCGCTCCGCCTTTGCCGGAGGGACGACCACGCTCGTCGCCCATACGCCGCAGTTCAAGGGCGGGATGCTGATGGAGCAGCACCGGGCGGCCCGGGCCCGGGCGGCGCGCGGGATGATCGACCACGGCTTCCACCAGATCATCGCCGATCCCTCCGGGGCGGCCATGGCGGAGATCCCGGCGCTGGTGGCGGATGGTGTTGGCAGCCTCAAAGCTTTCCTGACCTATGACGCCCTGCACCTGGACGATGCCGGTTTCCTGCAGGTGCTGCAGGCGGCGCGCCGGCATGGGCTGATGGTGCACGTGCATTGCGAGAACTACGACGCCATCAACCTGGCCACGCGCGCGCTGCTGGCGGCCGGACATGTGGCGCCGAAATACCACGCCGTGTCCCGCCCGCCGGTGGTGGAGCGCGAGGCGACGCATCGCGCGATCGCCCTGGCCGAACTGGTGGGGCAGCCGATCCAGGTCTTCCACGTCTCCTGCGCGGAGGTCGCCGAGGAGATCGCCCGTGCCCAGGCGCGCGGTGTTCCGGTAAAGGGCGAGACCTGCCCGCAGTACCTGGTTCTGACGGCCGAGGACATGGACCGGCCCGGCTTTGAGGGCGCCAAGTTCATGTGCAGCCCGGCGCCGCGCGCCGCCGCCGACCACGAGGGCGTGTGGTCGATGATCCGGCGTGGCGTGCTCGACGTCGTGACCTCCGACCACTGCGGCTTCTCCTTCGAGGGGACGCGGGGCAAGGGAAAGAACGGGCGGGACGCGGGCTTCGACGCCATTCCCAATGGCATTCCCGGACTGGCGGCGCGGCTGCCCCTGCTTTTCTCGGAAGGAGTCTCGAAGGGGCGGATCGACCTCGTCGCCTTCGCGAAGCTGGTGGCGGAGAACCCGGCGCGGATCGCGCGGCTTTACCCGCGCAAGGGCGTCATCGCAGTGGGAAGCGATGCGGACCTCGTGCTTTGGGATGCGGGGCGGCGAGTGACCATCACCAACGACCTGATGCAGCACGCCATCGACTACACGCCCTATGAGGGGATGGAGGTCACGGGATGGCCGGCGATGACCATCCGGCGGGGCGAGGTGGTGATGCAGGACGGCGTGGTGACGGCGGAGCCGGGTTCAGGGGAATGGCTGCCCCGATGACGGCTGGCCGGGCGGATTCCTGGCCCGGTATTCGCCTCTTCGCTCGATGAAAACGACGGGAGGCCGGGGGGATGAACGCCTCCGGCCTTTTCCCGCGCAAGGCAAGGATCACCACATGCAAGGCTCCTGGGATTTCTGGGTGGACCGCGGCGGCACCTTCACCGACGTGATCGGGCGCGACCCGGACGGGCGGCTGCACGCACGCAAGGTTCTCTCGGAGAATCCCGGCGCCTACCGGGACGCCGCCGTGCATGGCATCCGCCAGCACCTGGGCCTTGCCGCCGGCGCCCCCATTCCGGCCGGGACGGTGGGCGAGGTGCGCATGGGCACCACGGTTGCAACCAACGCCCTGCTGGAGCGCAAGGGCGAGCGCACGGCGCTGGTCACGACGCGCGGCTTCCGGGACGCGCTGGCGATCGGGCACCAGGCGCGCGGCGACATCTTCGCGCGCCGGGTGGTGAAGCCATCCCTGCTCTACGCCCGGGTGGAGGAGATCGCGGAGCGCGTGCGGGCGGACGGAACGGTGGAGGCGCCGCTGGATCCGGATGCGTTGCGGGCCGTGCTGGAATCGCTGCGGGACGACGGCTTCCGGGCCCTCGCCATCGTGTTCCTGCACGCCTGGAAGCACCCGGCGCATGAGGCGGCGGCGGCCTTCATGGCGCGAGAGATGGGGTTCGAGCAGGTATCGGCCAGCCATGAGGTGGGGCCGCTGATCAAGCTGGTGGGGCGCGGCGACACCACGGTGGTGGACGCCTACCTGTCCCCGGTGCTGCGGCGCTACGTGGCGCAGGTGGAGGAGGAGTTGGATGTCGCCCGCACGGGCGCACGGGTGATGTTCATGACCTCGGCGGGGGGGCTCACGGCGGCCTCGCTGTTCCAGGGGCGGGACGCCATCCTCTCGGGGCCGGCGGGCGGCGTGGTGGCGCTGGCGCGAACGGGGGCGGAGGCCGGCTTCGGCCGCGTGATCGGCTTCGACATGGGCGGAACCTCGACCGATGTGGCGCACTATGCCGGGCAGTTCGAGCGGGCACAGGAAACCGAGGTGGCGGGCGTCCGGATGCGCGCGCCGATGATGCTGGTTCACACCGTGGCGGCGGGCGGCGGCAGCATCGTCCGCTTCCGTGACGGGCGGCTGCGCGTGGGCCCCGAGAGCGCCGGGGCCGATCCCGGGCCGGCCTGCTACCGGCGCGGCGGGCCGCTGACGGTGACCGACTGCAACGTCATGACGGGCAAGCTGGTGCCGGACCTTTTCCCGGCGATCTTCGGGCCTGGACAGGATGAGGCGCTGGACGTGGAGGCGGTTCGCGCCGGCTTCGCGGCCTTGGCGGCGAAGCTGGGCGGGGACCGCAGCCCCGAGGCGGTGGCCGATGGTGCGCTGCGGATCGCGGTGGCGGGGATGGCGGAGGCGATCAAGACGATCTCCGTGCAGCGCGGCTACGACATCACGCGCTACGTGCTGAACGCCTTCGGAGGCGCCTCGGGGCAGCATGCCTGCCTGGTTGCCGATGCGCTGGCCATGACGCGGGTGCTGATCCATCCCTTCTCCGGGCTGCTCTCCGCCTATGGGATGGGGCTGGCCGATATCCGTGCGCTCCGGCAGCGGACGCTGGACCTGCCGCTCTCCGACGAGGCGCTGGCGGGCGCCGGGACGGCACTTGCCGCGCTGACGGGCGAGGCACGGGCGGAGGTGCTGGGACAGGGCGTAGGAGCGGGGGCGCTGTCCACCCGCATCGCGCTGCTGCTGCGCTACGCCGGAACGGACACGCCGTTGGAAGTGCCGGCGTTGGAAGTGGCCGGGGAAGGGAAGGTCGGAAGCGGCGGGCTTTCGGCGGATGCGTTGCGCCAGGCCTTCGAGGCGGCGCACCTGGCGCGCTTCGGCTTCACCGACCCGTCGCGCGCCGTGGTGATCGAGGCAGCGCTGGCGGAAGCCGCTGGCGGCGGGGCTTCCGCGCTCACGGGAGGCGGGGCGGCGGACGGCGATGGCGGAGAGGCGCTGCGTCGCACGCGGGTTTTTTCGGGCGGGGCCTGGCACGAGGCGGCGGTGTACCGGCGGGAGGTGTTGCGCCCGGGCCGGGCGGTGCGCGGGCCGGCGCTGATCATCGAGGCCAATCAGACCGTGGTGGTGGAGCCGGGATGGGCGGCCGCGCTGACGGCGGCGGATCACCTGGTGCTCGACCGGGTGGAGCCCTTGCCCCGGGCCGCCGCCCTGGGCACCGCGGCCGATCCGGTGATGCTGGAGATCTTCAACAATCTCTTCCGCTCCATTGCCGAGCAGATGGGGGTGGCGCTGCAGAACACCGCGAGCTCGGTGAACATCAAGGAGCGGCTGGACTTCTCCTGCGCGGTGTTCGACGCGGCGGGCGGGCTGGTTTCCAACGCGCCGCATATTCCCGTTCATCTGGGCTCGATGGACGGCAGCGTGGAGAGCGTGATCCGGGCCAATCCGAACCCACGGCCCGGAGACGTCTGGGCGCTGAACGCGCCCTATAACGGCGGAACGCACCTGCCGGACATCACGGTCTGCACGCCGGTCTTCGACGATGCGGAGCGGCTGATCTTCTGGGTGGCGTCCCGCGGGCACCACGCGGATATCGGGGGCACGGCGCCGGGATCGATGTCACCGGATGCGACGACCATCGAGCAGGAAGGGGTCTATATCGACAACCTGCTTCTGGTGGAGGGCGGGCGCTTCCGGGAGGAGGCCGCGCTGGCATTGCTCACGGGCGCGACCTATCCCGCGCGGAACCCGCCGCAGAACATCGCCGACCTGAAGGCGCAGGTGGCCGCCAACGCGCGCGGGGCGGCGGAACTGCTGCGCGCGGTGGAGAACTTCGGCGCCGAGGTGGTCCACGCCTACATGAACCACGTGCAGGACAATGCGGCGGAAAGCGTGCGCCGCGTGCTGGATCGGCTGCCGGAGAGTGCCTCCTTCGACTACGCCATGGATTCCGGCCGGCATGTGCAAGTGAGGATCAGCGTGGATCGCGTGGCCCGCGAGGCCGCCGTGGACTTCACCGGAACCTCCCTCCAGCAGCCCGACAACTTCAACGCGCCGCGCCCGGTGACGCGGGCGGCGGTGCTTTATGCCTTCCGGCTGCTGGTGGACTCCGACATCCCGATGAACGCCGGATGTCTGCGGCCGATCCGGATCGTGGTGCCGGAAGGCTCCATGCTGTCGCCGCAGTGGCCGGCGGCGGTGGTGGCGGGGAATGTTGAGGTCTCCCAGGCCGTGACCAGCGCATTGCTGGCGGCAGTGGGCGCGCTGGCTCCGGCGCAGAGCACGATGAACAACCTGACCTTCGGGAATGCCGAGTACCAGTACTACGAGACGATCTGTTCCGGTGCGCCGGCGGGCGAGGGGTTCGACGGGGTGGCGGGGGTGCAGACCCACATGACCAATTCCCGCCTGACCGACCCCGAGATCCTGGAAACGCGGTTCCCGGTGGTGCTGGAGGAGTTCTCGATTCGGCCAGGCTCAGGCGGTCGCGGGCGCTGGAACGCGGGGGATGGCACGCGCCGGACCATCCGCTTCCTGGAGGCGATGGAGGTGGCGATCCTTGCGGGCCACCGTGAGGTCCCGCCGCCCGGACTGTTCGGCGGGGAACCCGGCGAACTCGGGCGGAACCTCGTGCGGCGGCTGGACGGGACGGAGGAGGTGCTGCCGGGATGCGCGCGCTCCGCCCTGCGCGCCGGGGAAGCAGTGACGATCGTGACGCCCACCGGGGGCGGCTACGGGATGGGGTCGGAGCGGCCGTAAGGCGCCAGGCCGGGGGAGACGATCCCCCGGCTTTCCCTCAACCACCCTGGAGCAGGCGGACGATGCCGTCGAGCTGGTCCAGGTCGCGATAGGCGACGGTGACGCGGCCGGACCTTCCGCGATGCTCAATGGCGACGCGCAGGCCCAGGCGCTCGCTGAGTTCCCGCTCAAGGGCACGGGTTTCGGCGTCCTGCTGGCGGGCGGCGCGCGGGCGCTCGGCGGCGGCGGCAAGGGCTTCCGTCTGGCGCACGTTCAGGCCGCGGGTGACCACCAGCTCGGCCAGGCGCACGGGATCGGGCGCGGTGAGCAGCGCGCGGGCATGCCCGGCCGTGAGGCTGCCGCGGCCAAGCATGCTGCGGACTCCCGGGGGCAGGCCCAGCAGGCGCATGGTGTTGGCGACATGGCTGCGGCTCTTGCCGACGGCGTTGCCGAGCGCTTCGGGTTTGAGACCGAATTCCTCCGTGAGGCGGCGATAACCCTCGGCCTCCTCCAGCGCGTTCAGGTCCTCCCGCTGGAGGTTCTCCACCAAGCCCGCAGCCATGGCGGCGCGGTCGTCCATGTCCCGGACAACCACGGGAACCTCATGCAGCCGGGCACCCTGCGCCGCACGCCAGCGGCGTTCGCCGCCGATGATCTGGTAGGTGCCGGCGCTGCCGGGCTTGGGACGCACCAGGATCGGCTGGAGAACGCCATGCTCCTGAATGGAGGCGGTGAGTTCGGCGAGCGCCTCGGTGTCCATGGGGCCGCGCGGCTGAAAGGGGCCGGGCTCCATGGCCTCCACCGGCAGGTTTTGCGGCGTGGCGGCCGCCGATCCGACCACCCCGGGGCCCTGGTCATCACCGAGCAGGGCGGACAACCCCATGCCGAGGCGAGCGGGCTTGCGGCTCATGGTGCGGTGGCCTTGGCGCGCGCCCGGGCGCGATCCCGGCGGAGGAGTTCGGCCGCCAGCTGAATGTAGGCCTGCGCGCCGGCGGAGCGGACATCGTAGAGCAGCACGGGCAGGCCGTGGGAGGGCGCCTCGGAGACGCGGATGTTGCGGGGAATCACCGTGTCGTACACCCGGTCCTTGAAGAAGCTTCGCACGTCACGCGCGACCAGCTCGGAAAGGTTGTTGCGGCGATCGAACATGGTTAGCACGATTCCGTCCAGCATCAACTCGGGATTGAGGCGCTTCACCCGTTCCACCGTGCGGGTCATCTGGGAGATGCCTTCCAGCGCAAAGAACTCGGTTTGGAGCGGCACGAGAACGGATTGCGCGGCGACCAGAGCGTTGAGCGTGAGCAGACCAAGCGAAGGCGGGCAATCCATCAGCAGATAGTCGTAGCGGGACAGCGCAGCCGCATCTCGCGTCAGGGCATTGGCGAGACGGCGCTCGCGATCTTCCATGCCCACCATCTCGATCTCGGCACCGGCCAGGTCATTGTCGGCAGGCAGAAGGTCGAGGCCAGGGATCTTGCTTGGGCGGATCAGGTCGCTCACCGGCCGGTCTCCGACGAGAAGGGCATACGACCCTTCGCCGCGCTCCGTCCGCGGCACGCCGAGGCCGGTGGAAGCGTTGCCTTGCGGGTCGAGGTCCAGCAGCAGCACGCGTTTGGTGGTGGAGAGCGCGGTCGCCATGTTGATGGCGGTCGTCGTCTTGCCGACGCCACCCTTCTGGTTGGCGAGGGCGATCCGGCGTGGGCCGGACCTGAGATCCGGTGCGCGCGGCGAGGAGGGGCGGTCAGGGCCCGGCACGGCGTATTCCTGTGATGCGAAGGATGGTGGCGTCCGGCTCGGTGCGGCTCTCGAAGCGCTCCACCTGCATTGTCCAGTCCGCGGAGGCGGCGGTCAATTCGGACTCGGCGGTGCGGCCCTTGGGAAAGAGAGCGCTGCCGTCTGGGGCGAGCAAGCGAGCCGCATGTCCGAGCAGGACCGGGAGGGGCGCCAGGGCGCGGGCGGTGAGAAGCGCCAGCAGCGGGAGAGTGGCGGCCTCGATCCGGCAGGCATGGACGGTAACGTGCGACAGGCCGAGTTCGGCGGCGGCGGTGGTGAGGAAAGCAGCCTTTCGCTTGTCGGACTCAACGAGGTGCCAAGGGCGGGCCGTGTCGGCGGTGGCGAGCACCAGGCCCGGGAAGCCACCACCGGTGCCAAGGTCGGCGGCGGGGCCCTGGCCGGGCGGGAGCAGCGAGAGGAGCTGAAGAGAGTCCGCGACATGCCGTCGCCGAAGGGTTTCCGCATCGCGCTCGGCGACAAGATTGATGCGGGCGTTCCAGCGCAGAAGAAGGCCGAGAAAGCTCTCGAGGCGCTGCTCTGTTTCACGTGAAACGGCCGAAGGTGGCGGCTTCATCGGGCGGGTGCCCCCGCACGACGGAGATGCCCCGCAAGCGCAACCAGCGCCGCCGGGGTGACGCCCGGAACGCGCCCGGCCGAGCCCAGTGTTGCCGGGCGGGCTGCCTCAAGCCGCTGGCGCATCTCGGTGGACAGGCCGGCGATGGCGGCGAAGTCGATCTGGTCCGGAATGGGGAGGCGTTCCTCGCGCTCCAACGCGGCGAACTCCGAAGCCTGCCGCGAGAGGTAAGGCGCGTAGAGCGCTTCGGCTTCCAACTGGGCACGGACACCCGGCGGCAGGTCGCGGAGCCAGGGAAAGGCCGTCTCCAGCGCCGGAGTGGCAGCGGCGGGAAGCGCGATAATCTCGAGCAGGCTGCGGGGGATCCCATCCTGGTTGATCGGGAGGCCGGCGGCCGCCAGTGCGGCCGGTGTCGCGACCTCCGCACGGGCGCGGGCGAGGGCTGTCGCGACCGCACCGGCAAAGGCGCCGTGCCGGGCCGCGCGCTCCTGGCCGACGCAGCCCCAGGCAATGCCGATATCGGTGAGACGAAGATGAGCGTTGTCGGCCCGTAGGCGCAGGCGGTGCTCGGCGCGGGCCGTGAGCATGCGGTAGGGCTCGCTCACCCCCTGGGTGGTCAGGTCATCCACCAGCACGCCGGCGTAAGCCTGCGTGCGTAGGAGAAGGCGAGGTTCAGTGCTGCCCGAGGCGCGATGGGCGGCGTTGACCCCGGCGAGCAAGCCCTGGGCCGCGGCTTCCTCATAGCCGGTGGTTCCGTTCACCTGACCGGCCAGGAAGAGCCGGGGCACGTCGCGGACCTCCAGGCTGGCACGCAGGGCACGGGGATCGAGATGGTCGTACTCGATGGCATAGCCGTGGCGCAGAATCCGGGCGTGCTCAAGGCCGGGGATGCTGGCGATGACGGCGTCCTGCACGTCGCGCGGCAGGCTGGTCGAGATGCCGTTCGGGTAAACGGTGGGATCGTCGAGCCCCTCCGGCTCAAGGAAGATCTGGTGGCGCTGCCGCTCAGCGAAGCGGACAACCTTGTCCTCGATGGATGGGCAATAGCGCGGACCGGGCCCCTGGATCTGCCCGCTGTGGATCGGCGCGCGGTCGAGGTTCGCGCGGATGATCGCGTGGGTGCGGGGCGTGGTGGCGGTGATGCCGCAGGACAGCTGGGGCGTGGTGATGCGGTCGGTGAGCCAGGAAAGCGGCTCGGCCGGATCGTCGCCGGGTTGGGCCTCGACGGCGGCCCAGTCGATGGTGCGGCCGTCCAGGCGCGGCGGGGTTCCGGTCTTGAGGCGGCGCACGGGAAGGCCGAGCCCCGCCAGCGACAAGGCAAGACCCACCGACGCCGGATCGCCGTGGCGGCCGGCCGGGTGGCGCTCAGGGCCCAGATGGATTTCCCCGCGGAGGAAGGTGCCGGCCGTCACCACCACGGCACCGCAGGAAATGCGGGCGCCATCGGCGGTCAGGACGGCGTCGATCCCGCCGTCCCGGCCACGCTCCAGCCCCTCCACCGTGGCTTCACGAATGGAAAGGTGGGGGGTGGCTTGCAGCAGCCCGCGAACGGCCTCGCGATAAAGGCGCCGGTCCGCCTGTGCCCGGGGACCACGGACGGCTGGCCCCTTGCTGCGGTTCAGCACTTTGAAGTGTATGCCTGCGGCATCGGCAGCGCGCGCCATGATTCCGTCAAGCGCGTCCACCTCCCGCACGAGGTGCCCCTTGCCGACGCCGCCGATGGCGGGGTTGCAGGACATCTCGCCGAGCGTGTCGAGGCGGTGGGTCAGGAGCAGGGTCCGGGCGCTACAACGCGCGGCTGCTGCGGCCGCCTCGGCCCCGGCATGCCCGCCACCCACCACCACCACGTCGAAGCCGAACGTCATGCGCGGGCTATACCGCCGGCGATCGCACCGGGGTAGCCGCCACGCTCACTTCCCGATGCAGAACTCCGCAAAGATGCGGTCCAGGATGTCTTCCGCGCCCACCCGACCCGTTAGGCGGCCCAAAGCGCGCAGAGCTTCGCGCAGAGCATCCGCGCGAAGCTCGGGGAGGAGGGCCGCCTGCGCCTCGCCCAGCTGGGCCAAGGTGTCGCGCAAGGCAGCCCGGTGGCGCGGGCGGGAGAGGAGAGCGGCCCCAGTGCTGGGTGCCAGCAGAGCCGCCTCGGCCTGGAGCCGCGCCCGGAGAAGGCCAAGACCTTGGCCGGTTACGGCGGACACAGGAATGGCGCCATCGGGAACAGGCCCGCCCAGGTCAGCCTTGTTGGCAACAACCACGCAAGGACGGCGAGCCATGAGGGCCAGGGTGGCCGGATCTGGCGAAGCCTCACAAACCAGCACCGCGAGGACGATGTCCGCAGCCTCGCCACGATGAAGGGCGCGGCGAACACCCTCTGCCTCGATCTCGTCACCAGCTTCCCGCAGCCCGGCGGTGTCGGCCAGCACGGCGGGAAGGCCCGCCAGGATCAAGCGGCTCTCCACGATATCGCGGGTCGTGCCGGCACGGGCGGAAACAATAGCGGCCTCCCGCCCGACAAGGGCGTTGAGGAGCGAGGACTTCCCCGCGTTCGGCGCGCCGAGAATGGCAATGTCGAGGCCGTCGCGAATACGCTCGGCGCCATTATCCGTGACAAGGCGGATGGCGATCTGCTCGGCCAGTTCGGTCACGCCGGACTCGATTGCGGCATCGAGGCTACCAGGCAGATCCTCCTCCTCGAACTCGATCAGAGCTTCCTGGCGGGCGAGCAAGGCCGTGAGGCGCTCGGCCCAGCCCTGCACCAGGCTGGCGAGGCCACCGCCGGCCAAGCGGAGTGCCTGGCGTGCCTGGGCGGCCGTCTCCGCCTCGATCAGGTCGATCACCCCCTCAGCCGCGGTCAGGTCCATGCGGCCATTCAGCACCGCACGGCGGGTAAATTCTCCGGCTTCGGCAGGGCGGGCACCGAGCGCAACAAGAGCGGCACCAACACCCTCGACCACGGCAGTGCCCCCATGCAGATGCAACTCGGCGGAATCCTCTCCGGTGTAGGAGGCTGGACCGGGAAGCCAAAGCACCAGGGCATCGTCGAGCGGTTCGGCGGAGGTGTCGCGCAGAGTACGCCGGGACGCGCGGCGTGGCGGCGGAAGGGCACCAGCCAAGTGGGCGAGAACAGTGCCGGTGGCGGGTCCGGAAAGGCGCATGACCGCGATGGCGGACCGGCCCGGGACCGTGGCCAGGGCAAAGATGGTGTCCACTCGCTTAGGCCTTGGCGGGCGGCACGTCCTGCTCGGTCAGCATCAGGCGAGGAACCCGGCCGCCATCGCGAACATGGGTGGCGAGGATCTCGTCCACATCCTCCTTGGTCCGGGCCTGGTACCAGATGGCCTCCGGATAGATGACGATCACCGGGCCGAACTCGCAGCGGTCCAGGCAGCCCGCGCTGTTCACGCGAATGCCGGGCAGTCCCATTTCCTTGGCGCGGGCCTTCATATAGTCACGCAGCATCTCGCTGCCGCGGGCGGCGCAAGAGCCTCTGCGATGGCCTTCGGGACGGCGATTGGTGCAGGCGAACAGATGAACGCGGAACCAGGGCAGCGGGTCAGCCAGCGTTTCACGTGAAACAGCGGCGGGCAGATCATCGGGCAAGGCGCGTCTTCCTTGGTCGTGCGGCGTCACCGGCATGTAAAGGCAGAGCCCGCCCGGCGCGAGGCCTGCGTGTACCCTTTCCGCCCTGCGGCCCGCATGGCTTGACGCCGGGGCCGGCACGTCCGACGAATGCAGCCAGGCCAGACCCATGCCCCAGATCTTCCTCCACACCCCCCTCGGCACCCTCACCCTCTCGGAGGAGGACAACGCCCTTATTGCCCTCGACTGGGGACAAGGACGCGACCGCGAGGAGACGCCCCTGCTCCGCCGCGCGGCCGACCAGCTGCAGGACTACATGGACGGGCTTCGAACCAGCTTCGACCTGCCGCTGAACCCGACGGGCAGTTCCTTCCGTCGCAAGGTCTGGCAGGCGCTGTGCGAGATCCCCCATGGCGAGACGCGTTCCTATGCCGAGCTGGCGCGCGGCCTGGGCACGGCGTCCCGCGCGGTCGGAGGAGCGAACGCGGCCAATCCTCTGCCCATCCTGATTCCCTGCCACCGGGTGATCGGGGCCGGCGGCAGCATCGGTGGCTATTCCGGGGAAGGAGGGCTGGCCACGAAGCGCTGGCTGCTCGCCCTTGAGCGCCGCACGCGCCGCCCCGATCCGGCCAGCCCCGACCTGCTGGACGAGGACCCCTCCTTCCTCCAAGAAGGGCGCCGAGCCCAAGGCCCCCAGGAACCCCGTCGATGAACCACGCGATCCGCCTTCATGAGACCGGTGGCCCGGAGAAGCTCGTCTGGGAAGAGGTGCCCCTTCCCGCGCCCAAGCCCGGCGAGGTGCTGATCCGGCATGCCGCCGTCGGATTGAACTTCATCGACGTTTACTTCCGCACCGGCCTCTACAAGGTGCCGTCCATGCCCGCCGTGATCGGCATGGAGGCGGCTGGCACGGTCGAGGCGCTGGGCGAGGGCGTGGAAGGCTTCGCACCCGGCGACCGGGTGGCCTATGCCATGGGACCGATCGGCGCCTATTCGGAAGCCCGCACCATCCGCGCCGACGTGCTGGTGAAGTTGCCGGACGACATCCTCTTCGACACGGCCGCGGCGATGATGCTGCAGGGGCTGACGGCGCAGTATCTGCTGCGCCGGACCTACAAGCTGCAGGCGGGCGAGACGATCTTGGTGCATGCCGCGGCGGGCGGCGTGGGGCTGATCCTGGTGCAGTGGGCCAAGGCGCTCGGTGCCACCGTCATCGGCACCGTCGGCAACGAGGCCAAGGCAGAGTTGGCGCGCGCCCGTGGTTGCGATCACGTGATTCTCCAAGGCGAGGACCTGCCGGCGCGGGTGAGCGAGATCACGCGGGGGGCACGGCTGCCAGTGGTCTACGACAGCGTCGGGCGGGATACCTTTGCGGCCTCGCTGGACTGCCTCGCGCCCTTCGGGCTCATGGTATCCTATGGCAACGCCTCCGGCCCCGTCACGGGGGTGGATGTGGGTATCCTGGCGGCCAAGGGCAGCCTGTTCCTCACGCGACCGACACTGGCCACCCACACCGCCAAGCGGGCCGACCTGCTGGCCATGGCGGAGGACCTGTTCGATGTCGTTCGAAGCGGCAAGGTCAAGATCGAGGTCAACCAGACCTTTGCGCTCCGCGATGCCGGGCAGGCGCATATCGCACTTGAAGCACGCAAGACCATGGGCAGCACCATCCTTCGGCCGTAAAATTTCCGGCAAACGAAGCAGCCCGAACTGACAGGAATCATTCCGGTCAGTTGCGGAGGAAGTAGCGGTAGCGGTAGGCCTCGGCCAGCCCGGCCGTGGCATAGACACTGCGGGCAGACGTATTGCCGGGTGCCACCTGCAGCCAGCAATGGCCCGCGCCGCGTGCCGCGCCCCACCCGGACAGCGCACCCAGCAAGCGGCGCCCCAGACCGCGCCGCCGGAACTCCGGTCGCACCGCAAGGTCGAAGAGGCCGCAAAGGGATCCGTCGGCCACGGCATGGCCACAGGCGGCGGGCACCCCGTCCTGGTGCAGCACCAGCCATGTGGCGGGGCGGGCGAGAAGCGGTGGCGTCCCTTCCTTTTCGGCGCGCCGCGCGCTGCCTTGGTACTCGGCCGTGGCCAGCACGGAGAGCCAGCCTGGGCCGGGAGAGGCAAGCCACTCCGCGTCGGCCTCGGTGGCAGGCTGGATCCCGCCCTGCATGATCACGGCACCTTCCGCCTCCCTGTAGCCGCGAGCCTCCAGCAAGGGGAGGAGCCCCGGAGGGTCCAGCGGGGTGGAGCGGAAGCGGCAGGGCAGGCCGAGAGCGGCGTAGTGCGCCTCGATCCGGCCGATGCGCACCTCCAGCTCCGGGTCTTCTCCGGGGTCCAGCGAGCAGGCGGCATTCGCGCGGCCGGTGCCACCCATGAAGCCACGGACGACGAAGCCGCCATCCCAGGCCACGCGCGGTGCCGGGACGGCGTTCAGCGCGGCGCGCTCCAGCAAGGGCACATCAAGGTTCATCCAACACCTCCCCGGTTCGGGGCCGCCCGGCAGGATCATTCCTTCCCGGATGCGGCAGGCTGCGAAACCGGCGCCGGAAGGCTGCGTTGGTCCCTCGCAAACCGCAACCGATCCGGAGAAACACAATGAAGAAGACGAGCCTCATCCTGGCCGTGGCCGCTGGCCTGATCGGCGCCCCGGTGGCCTTCGCCCAGGCTCCGGCCCCTCAGCCCTCCGTCTCCACCGCACCGACGGCGCGCGCGCCCGGTGGCGTGACCGTGGACCAGGGCGCGGGCGTTCCCGGCGCCGCCGCTTCGCCCAGCGCGCCCGGCCCGGCCGGTGGCCCGCCGAGCCCGCTGACCGGTACCCCCGGTATCCAGGCTCCCTCGCAGCAGGGCGGCAGCGGCGGCGGTGGCGCCGGCGGAAACGGCGGCTGATCCGCCTGCCCGCGCTCGCCGCGGGCAGATAAGGAAAGGGCCTGTCCCGGCAATGCCGGGACAGGCCCTTTTCCGTTGGGGCCGCCCGTGGCGGCTCAGGTGTTCATGGCGTCGAAAAAATCCTGGTTGGTCTTGCTGTACTTCAGCTTGTCCAGCAGGAACTCCATGGAGTCCTGCGTGCCCATCGGGTTCAGGATACGGCGCAGCACCCACATCTTCGACAGCTCCGAGCGGTCCACCAGGACCTCCTCCTTGCGGGTGCCGGACTTGGTGATGTCGATCGCCGGGAAGACGCGCTTGTCCGAGAGCTTGCGGTCCAGGATGATCTCCGAGTTACCGGTGCCCTTGAACTCCTCGAAAATCACCTCGTCCATGCGGCTGCCCGTGTCGATCAGCGCGGTCGCGATGATCGTCAGCGAGCCGCCTTCCTCGATGTTGCGGGCCGCGCCGAAGAAGCGCTTGGGGCGCTGCAGCGCGTTGGCGTCCACGCCGCCCGTCAGCACCTTGCCCGAGGAGGGCACGACGGAGTTGTAGGCGCGGCCGAGGCGGGTGATGGAGTCCAGCAGCACGACCACGTCGCGCTTGTGCTCCACCAGGCGCTTGGCCTTCTCCAGCACCATCTCCGTCACCTGCACGTGGCGCGTCGCGGGCTCGTCGAAGGTGGAGGCGACGACCTCGCCGCGCACCGTGCGCGCCATGTCCGTCACCTCTTCCGGCCGCTCGTCGATCAGCAGCACGATGAGGAAGACATCGGGGTGGTTCGCCGAGATCGACTTGGCGATGTTCTGCAGCATCACCGTCTTGCCGGTGCGCGGCGGCGCCACGATCAGAGCGCGCTGGCCCATGCCGATCGGCGAGATCAGGTCGATAACCCGGTGGGTGTTGTCCTTGGTCGGACCCTTGCCGACGCTCTCGATCTCCGGATTTTCCATCCGCAGGCGCCGGGTGGGATAGAGCGGCGTCAGGTTGTCGAAGTTCACCCGGTGGCGCACCGCCTCGGGCGGCTCGAAGTTCACCGTGTTGACCTTCAGCAGCGCGAAGTAGCGCTCGCCGTCCTTGGGCGCCCGGATCTGGCCCTCCACCGTGTCGCCGGTGCGCAGCGCGAACCGGCGGACCTGGGCGGGGGAGACGTAGATGTCGTCCGGACCGGGAAGGAAGTTCGACTGCGGGTTGCGCAGGTAGCCGAAGCCGTCCGACAGGATCTCGAGCGTGCCATCCCCGTGGATCGCCTGGTCGTTCTCCGCCAGCGTCTTGAGGATGGCGAACATCATGTCCTGCTTGCGGAGCGAGGAGGCGTTCTCGACGCCGACCTCCTCCGCGAAGGCGAGCAGGTCGCCAGGGCTTTTGGCCTTCAGTTCGGAAAGGTGCATTCAGTGGTCTCGATCGGCGGGGCCGAAGGGGAGAGGGTGCGCGGAACCTGGATAGGGCTGGCTGAGACCAGCACCTCCGCCGGGCGGCGGGATTCCGATGGCGATGCACGGGGCGGTGGCGGCCAATGAGCTTCCGTGAGAAGCCTTGGCGCTTGCACCGGCCAGGACCCTAGATGGCGGCCAGACCGCGCGTCAAGCCGTAAATAGGCAAAATTTAACGTGAAATCAAGGGGCGATCCAGGCGGACCTGTTGCAGCAGGAGAACCGTCTTCGCGTCCATGATCGCGCCCGTCTCTACCATCGCCCAGGCCTCGGCGAGCGGAACGTCCAGCACCTCGATCCGCTCGCCTTCCCCGGCCAGCCCGCCACCCTCCGCCACGCGGTCCTCCGGTCCGTATTCCGCGAGAAAGAGATGCAGCCGCTCCGCGGAGGAGCCGGGGCTCGGGTAGAGCGTGAACAGCTTCCGCACCGCGCGCAGACGGTAGCCCATCTCCTCCCCGGCCTCGCGGCGCACCGTCTCGGCCGGATCGTCGTCGCCCTCCACGATGCCCGCGCAGGCCTCCACAAGCATCGGCCCGTCCCCGTTCACCATGGCCGGGACGCGAAGCTGACGCACCAGGAGGACCGTCCCGCGCGCGGGGTCCAGCGGCAGCACGGCGGCGCCCACCCCGTTGTGGTAGACCTCGCGCTCCTGCGGTGCCCCGCCGTCCTGGGCGAAGGTGACCTTTTCCAGCCGGAACCAGCCATCCGAGAGCGTCTCGCGCCCGAGGATGCGAATGCGGCCGCCCTGATCCTCACCCAACCCCGATCTCCTTGCCCGGTTCGCACGCCCGATGCGCATACCCCCAGCCCGGGGCGGCGGCACGCGCCAGGGGAACGCGGGGCCGATGTTGGCGTTGGGTCACGCCCCGCCTCGTTCCGGTGCCATGCGGCGGATTGCCCCTTCCAAGGCGTCACCAATGCGCCACCCTGTTGATCGCCGTGCCGCCGCACCGCGCTCCTCAGGTCCCGAACGCATGCCGACGTCCAGCCATTCGTCCCGGAGCCGCCTCGCGGCTCTTCTTCTCGCGGCCCTCCTCGCCGCCTGCGCCCCGCCCCAGGCCGCCGTCTGGGACGGCCGGCGCGGCTATGACGGCAACGGCGATTACGGCTACGGCATCGCGGATTCGAACATCGGGGCCTCCCGCGCGGAAGCCGGCTTCTACCGGGGCCAGGCCGCGAGCCGCTATGCCGTGCCCGGTCCGCCGGAGGATCCCTGGGGCCCGCACCTGCGCGAGGCCTCGGCCCGCTTCGGCGTGCCCGAGCGATGGCTGCGCGCCATCATGCGCCAGGAGAGCGGCGGCCGGCCCTACGACGCCAGCGGGATGCCCATCACCTCGCCCGTGGGGGCCATGGGGCTGATGCAGGTGATGCCGCGCACCTACGACACCCTGCGCGCCCGCCACGCCCTCGGCCCCGACCCATACGAGCCGCGCGACAACATCCTGGCCGGCGCGGCCTATATCCGGGAGATGTACGACCGCTTCGGCGCGCCGGGTTTCGCGGCCGCCTACAATGCGGGGCCGGACCGGGTGGAGGCCTATCTGGCCGGCGCCAAGATCCTGCCCGACGAGACCATCAACTACGTCGCCAGCGTCGCGCCGCGTCTTGGGCCGGAGGTGGCGATGAGCGGGTCCTTCACGACGGTGGCCGAAGCGCCCGCCGCCTACGCGGCCGGTGCGGAGGACGACCCTTCCCGGCGCGCCTTCGACGGCGGCGGGCTGGTGCTGCCGGGCGCCCCGACAGGCGTGTTCCGGTGACGCCAGGGGACGGTTTAGTGCCTCCCCTGGCTTCGAAACGCCCGTCGGGCCCGGCTCCCGGGCCGGCTTAGCGATAGCCCCGGGGCTGCTGGCGTGCCCAGGCGTCGCGCTGGCCGGCCTCATAGGCCCGGCGCTCGCCGATTTCGCGCCGCTGCCGCCAGAAGTCCCGGCGGTGGCGCCACTCCTCGTGGCGCTTCCAGCGCTCGCGCTCCCAGTCGGGCTGGGCGTAGCCGCCATGGCCGTAGCCGTACCCCTGCGCCCTGGCCTCCGGAACGAGGGAGACGCTGCCGAGGGCAACCATCAGACCGAGGATCATGCGCTTCATCGGGAACCCCAAGCCAGGAACAACCCCGGCCTTTCATCCCCCATGATGACCTCGTTTCCGGCAACCCTATGACGGTCTTCGCCCCCTTTCCGTCACGGTGCGGCAGGCCTCACCAGCGCAGCCCCGCTTCTCCGGGAAGGGCCTGCCGGCCGGGGCGGTGAGGGCCTGCCGCAGATCGCCTGGCGCCGCTCCCAGACCCTTCGCCGCCGCGCCGGCGGGACCGAAGCGCCATGAAGCCCTCTCAAGGGCGCGGGCCGACCTGTCGGCCGCCGGAGGCCCACGACCTCAGGCGCGTGACCAACCGACCGCGGGGCTCGCCTAGAACGGCTTCACGATCACCATGACGACGATCAGGATCAGCAGCAGCGTCGGCGCCTCGTTGGCGATGCGCCAGTAGCGTTCCGTCCTCGGCCGCTCGTCGCGCTCGAAGCCCTTGCGCGCCGCGGCCAGGTGCATGTGGAAAATCGTCATGCCCAGGAAGCCCGCCATCTTCCCGTGCCACCAGCCCGCGCGCCAGTCGACGATGCCCGGCGTCAGCACCAGGGTGATGCCAAGCAGCCAGGCCGCGATCATCGCGGGGTTCATGATGGCGCGCAGCAGGCGGCGCTCCATCACCTTGAACATGCCCGAGGTCTCGCCGCCGGCCGGCACGGCGGAGTGGTAGACGTAGAGGCGGGGCAGATAGAACAGCCCGGCCATCCAGGCGAACACGGCGATGAGGTGCAGCGCCTTGGTCCAGGGATAGAGCCCTGCCAGGAAGGGAATGGTCACGCCGCCATCCTCCCGATGCCCAGCAGGGCCGGAAGCTCCGCGTGGTCGTGGAAGATCTCCTTGACCCCGGCGGCGCGCAGGTCGGCCGCCGGGGTGTCCTGGGCGAAGCCCAGGACGCGGCAGCCGGCGGCGAGCCCGGCCCGGGCGCCGGCGGTGCTGTCCTCGATCACCACGCAGTCCCGCGGGTCGGCGCCGCAGAGCTTCGCGGCGGCAAGGTAGAGGTCGGGCCAGGGCTTGGCGCGGGGCACGTCCTCGAAGCAGAGCAGGCGGCCCTCGAAGTGATGGAAGAAGGGCAGGATGGCGGCCTTGGCGCGCAGCTCCGCCCGGCCGGAATTGGAGGCGACGGCCATGGAGATGCCGGCGGCCGCCACCGCCTCCACCGCCGCCCGGGCGCCGCGGATGGGCTCAAGCACGCCGGCGGCGTAGCGGGCGACGATGCGCTCCACCACCTGCTCCGACCAGTCCACCGGCAGGGGCGCGCCGAGGCGGCGCTCCACCACCTCCCGGATGTCGGGAAGGGCGGTTCCCATGAAGGCGTGCTTGGCCTCCTCCATGGTCATGGGCCAGCCCCGCTCGGTCAGGTCGTCGGCGATGGCGCCGTTGGCCACGGCCTCGCTGTCGGCCAGCACGCCGTCGCAGTCGAAGAGCACCGCCGCGGGGCGGAGGGCGCGGGCGCTCATGCCGCCGCTCCCAGGGGGGGCACCCGCAAGGGCTGGGCGGCGCCGTGCGGGCAGTCCTTGTGGGCCTTGGGGCATTGCCGCCCGCCCGCGAAGGAGCAGAGCTTGCCGCCCGCGCGGTCGCGCGAGCCGCGCGTCTCGTCCCGCGCGCGGCGCACCAGGGCGGCCAGGGCGTCGATGAAGCCGGCATCGCTGTTCTGGGCGGGCACGCGGAAATAGCCGGGAACGCCCTTCTCGTGGGCCAGCTCGCGGTACTCCACGTCCAGCTCCACCAGGGTTTCCGAGTGCTCGGACACGAAGGCGATGGGGCAGATCAGCAGGGCCACGCCCTCGCGGCCCGCCTCCGCGATGGCCTCCTCCGCGCTGGGGCCCAGCCACTTCTGCGGCGTGACGCGCGACTGGTAGCAGAGGCCGTGCTCGATCTCCGGCATTCCCAGCGCGGCCATCACGGCCGCCACCGACTGCTCCACCTGCCACTGGTAGGGATCGCCCTGCTTCACGATGGTCTCGGGCAGGCCGTGGGCGCTGAACAGCAGGCGCAGCCGCGTGCCCTCCGGCACCGCCGCGCGGGCCTCGGCCCAGGAGCGGCGGATGATGGCGGCGGTGGCTTCCGCGAAGCCCCCGTCGGAGTGCCAGCAGCAGAGGGTGGTGGTGGGCACGGACAGCCCCGCCTTCTTTGCCGCCGCGTGCCAGACGCCCAGGCTGCTGCCCGTCGTGGTCGTGCTGAACTGCGGGTAGAGCGGCACCAGCACCACCTCGTCCGGCGCCCATGCCATGACGTCGCGCAGCGCCGCCTCGGTGAAGGGGTGCCAGTAGCGCATGGCGACGAAGCAGCGCGCCTGCATGCCGCCCGCCGCCAGCGATGCCTCCAGCGCCGCCGCCTGTTCCTCCGTCAGCTCCCGCAGCGGGGACTTGCCGCCGAGCACGGCGTAGTTGGCCGTTGCCTCCTTGGTGCGCCGCGCCGCGATCAGGCGGCCGAAGGGGATCCGGAGAAAGGCGGGGAAGCGGAGGATGGCCGGGTCGGTGAAGAGATTGGTCAGGAAGGGCCGCACCGCCGCCGGGCTGTCGGGCCCGCCGAGGTTGAACAGCACCACCGCCACCTTGCGGCGGCCTTCGCCCCTGGGGACGGGCGGGGCGGCGGGCTCGGCGGGGGCTGTGATGCTCATGATGCCGCCACATGCCACCTGGGGAAGCCGGGTCAAGGCCTGATGCGGCCGGAGTGAACGGGAGCCGGCTAATCCCCCGCCCCGGCGGCACCACCTTGGCGCTTGGACCGGAGCGCCACGCGGAACGCCACCTGCCCGGCCAGGGCCGCGCCGAAGGTGACCAGGGCGGCGGCCAGCGCCGGGTCGGGCCCCACCCCCGCCAGGGCCGAGCAGACCGCGCCCACCGCCATCTGCACGAAGCCGTAGAGGCCCGAGGCCGAGCCCACCACCCGCGGGTTCACCCCGATCGCCTGCCCCAGCGCGGAGGGGCCGCCGATGCCCGTGCAGATGGTGAAGGCGAACATGCAGCCCATGGCCCAGCCCACCGTCAGCCCGCCCGAAAGCACCACGGCCAGCAGCAGCGCCGCGGAAGCCAGGCTGGCCGCCCCGGCCCAGCGCAGCACCCCGTCCAGCGAGGCGCGGCCGATCACCCGGCTGGCCACCACGTTGCCCAGCGAGATGCCGATCACCAGCACGGCGAGGTAGAGCCCGACCTCGTGGTCGGGGCGGCCGAGTTCGCGAAAGATGAAGGGGGCGGCGCTGAAGAAGGCATAGGCCGCCGTGGTCATGCAGCCCCCGAGAAACGCGTAGCCCAGGAAAACCGGGGAGAGCGCGAGGCGCCCGTAGTCCCGGATGATGGCGGCGGCCGGGCTTCCCGTGCTTTGCCCGGTTTCGGGCAGCAGGCGCCAGGTGAAGAACAGGTTGGCCACCCCCAGCGCGCAAAGCAGCAGCAGCACGATGCGCCACCCCGCCGTGGCCGCCACCGCCGCCCCGATCAGGGGCGCGAGGCCGGGCCCGGCGGTGACCATCAGGTTCAGCAGCGCCAGCCGCCGCGCGGCTTCCCGGGGCGCCGAGGTGTCGCGCACGATGGCACGGCCCAGCACCACGCCAGCGCACCCCCCCAGCGCCTGAAACAGCCTGGCCACCACCAGCGTGCCGGCATCGGGCGCCAGCGCCGCGAGCAGACCGGCCAGGACATAGAGGCTGAGCCCCCCCACCAGCACGGGGCGGCGGCCGAAGCGGTCGGCCAGCGGGCCGTAGACAGGCTGGCCCAGCGCCAGGCCCAGCACGTAGAGGCTGACGGTGAGCTGCATGGCTCCCGCCGAGCCGCCCAGCGCCTCCGCCGCCTGGGGCATGGCGGGGACGAAGATGTACATGCCCACCGTGCCGCTGAAGGTGATGGAGGCGAGCAGCCACAAGGGCACGCGGAGGGTGGGCGGCGGACCGCCCGGGGCATCCTCCGGGCCGGGCTGGGACGGAAGGTGGGGGGGAAAGGGAGTGGGCAAAGCACATGGAGGCTAGGCCCGCTCATGCTGCGCCGCAACGGAAGCCGGCCCGGGCGCTTGTCCCGCCGCCCCCCGCCCACTAGGTGAAGCGCCGACACACGCCTCCGCCGAAGGCGCCGCCACGGGCCCCCTGCGGGCCAGGAAAGACCGAAGACACCCTCATGAGCGACACCCCGACCGACACCAGCCCCAACGACGCCGAGGCCCAGCCGGCGGGCGCGCAGGATGGGTCAGGCCAGAACGGTTCAGGCCAGGAGGCCGCACAGCCCCTGGACCCGGCGGCCGAGCTGAACGCCATGCGCGACAAGTGGCTCCGCGCCGAGGCCGAGATGCAGAACCTGCGCAACCGCCACAAGCGGGAGCTGGAGGATGCGCGCAACTACGCCGTGACCAAGTTCGCCCGCGACGTGGCGGACGCCGCCGAGAACCTGCGCCGAGGCCTGGACGCCCTGCCCGCCGCCGAGGGCGAGGACGGCCCCATCGCGAAGCTGCGTGGCGGTTTCGAGGGGGTGGAGCGCGCCTTCATCGCGATGCTGGAGCGCCACGGCGTGAAGGCGGAGGACCCCAAGGGCAAGCCCTTCGACCCCGAGCTGCACCAGGCGATGGCCGAGCAGCCCGCGCCCGAGGGCGTGGAGCCCGGCACGGTTATCACCGCCTGGACACCGGCCTGGACCATCAACGGGCGGCTGCTGAAGCCGGCCATGGTGGTGGTGGCGGGGAAGTAAGGGCCGGGCGGCGGGGCCGCCGGGAACCATCCTTCTTCTTCCGGTTGCTTGGCGAGGGCGGTCCCGCCCTCGCCTTTCATTTCAGGAGGGGAGGAGGTGCGAGGCACTTCTCTCTTCCGACCCTCCTGATTCATGGGATGGGGTCTTGTCCCGCGCTCCTCCCCTGAATACATCGGGGATCAGGACGGGTCGCCCCGTCCACCCCCATCCGATTTGAGATATTGGGGCCGCGCACGGTGCCTGGTTTCGGGCCGTGCCCCGGCCGCCGCGAAGGAGAAGTGACGGATGAGCAAGGTCATCGGTATCGACCTCGGCACCACCAATTCCTGCGTCGCCATCATGGAAGGCGGCGAAACGAAGGTCATCGAGAACGCGGAGGGCACGCGCACCACCCCCTCCATGGTCGCCTTCGCCAAGAACGGGGAGCGTCTCGTCGGCCAGTCCGCCAAGCGCCAGGCCGTGACCAACCCGACCGATACGCTCTACGCCGTGAAGCGCCTGATCGGCCGCCGCTTCGACGACCCCATGGTGCAGAAGGACGTCTCGCTCGTCCCCTACAAGATCGCGCGCGCCGACAACGGCGATGCCTGGGTTGATGCCGGCGGCACGAAGCAGGCGCCCCAGCAGATCAGCGCCTATATCCTGGGCAAGATGAAGGAGACGGCCGAGGCCTATCTCGGCGACAAGGTGACGCAGGCCGTCATCACCGTCCCCGCCTACTTCAACGACGCCCAGCGCCAGGCCACCAAGGAAGCGGGCCGCATCGCCGGCCTCGAGGTGCTGCGCATCATCAACGAGCCGACGGCGGCGGCGCTGGCTTACGGCCTCGACAAGAAGAACCACGGCACGATCGCCGTGTACGACCTCGGCGGCGGCACCTTCGACGTGTCGATCCTCGAGATCGGCGACGGCGTGTTCGAGGTGAAGTCCACCAACGGCGACACCTTCCTCGGCGGCGAGGACTTCGATCAGCGCGTCATCGATTACCTGGCCGACGAGTTCCGGCGCGAGAACGGCATCGACCTGCGCGGCGACAAGCTGGCCCTGCAGCGCCTGAAGGAAGCCGCGGAGAAGGCGAAGATCGAGCTGTCCTCGGCCAAGCAGACCGAGATCAACCTGCCCTTCATCACCGCCGACGCATCCGGCCCGAAGCACCTCGTGCTGCAGCTGACGCGCGCGAAGCTGGAGGCCCTGGTCGATGACCTGATCCAGCGCACGCTCGAGCCCTGCAAGAACGCGCTGAAGGATGCGGGCGTCACCGCCGGCGAGATCGACGAGGTGATCCTGGTCGGCGGCATGACCCGCATGCCCAAGGTCATCGAGGCCGTGAAGACCTTCTTCGGCAAGGAGCCGGCCCGCAACGTCAACCCGGACGAGGTCGTCGCCATCGGCGCCGCCATCCAGGGCGCGGTGCTCAAGGGCGAGGTGAAGGACGTCCTGCTGCTCGACGTGACCCCGCTGAGCCTCGGTATCGAGACGCTGGGTGGCGTGTTCACCCGGCTGATCGACCGCAACACCACCATTCCCACGAAGAAGTCCCAGACCTTCTCCACCGCCGACGACAACCAGACGGCGGTGACCATCAAGGTCTTCCAGGGCGAGCGCGAGATGGCCGCCGACAACAAGCTGCTGGGCAACTTCGACCTGCAGGGCATCCCGCCCGCGCCGCGCGGCGTGCCGCAGGTCGAGGTGACCTTCGACATCGACGCGAACGGCATCGTCTCGGTCCAGGCGAAGGACAAGGCGACGGGCAAGGAGCAGCAGATCAAGATCCAGGCCCGCTCCGGCCTGTCGGATGCCGACATCGAGCGGATGGTGCGCGACGCCGAGGCGAATGCCGAGGCCGACAAGCAGCGCCGCGCGACCGTCGAGGCGAAGAACAACCTCGAGGCCCTCGTCCACTCCACCGACCGCGCCCTGAAGGACAATGGCGACAAGCTCGCCGATGCCGACAAGGGTGAGGTCGAGGCCGCCCTCTCCGCCGCGCGCTCCGCGCTGGAGGGGACCGACCCGGAGGCGATGAAGACCGCCGGCGAGCGTCTCTCGGCCGCGTCGATGAAGATCGGCGAGGCCGTCTACAAGGCGCAGTCCGAGACGGAGGCCGCGGCCGCCGCCGAGGGCACCAGCGGCCCGAGCAACGCCAACCCGAACGGACCCGGCGCGGCCGGCCCCGGTGGCCCGAACCCCGGCAAGGTGGTGGACGCCGAGTTCGAGGACGTCGATCCCAGCAAGAAGAAGCAGGGCTGATCGGCCCCGCGGCAACAGGTGGCGCCCGGCATCGCGACACGCGGGCCGGGCGCTTCTTTTTTGTGGCACCCGCCTGAACGCAACCCTACAGGGCTGAGCGAGAGCCCCGCACGGGAACAGAAATGGCCAAGCGTGATTATTACGAGGTGCTGGGCGTCGCCCGGGACGTGAACGAGGACGGTCTGAAGAAGGCCTTCCGCAAGCTCGCGATGCAGCACCACCCCGACCGCAACCCCGGCGACAAGGCGGCCGAGGCGAAGTTCAAGGAAGCCAACGAGGCCTACGACGTCCTGAAGGACGCCGAGAAGCGCGCCGCCTATGACCGTTACGGCCATGCCGCCTTCGAGGGTGGGGGCGGGGGCGGCGGCCCCTTCGGCGGCGCAGGCGGCTTTGCCGGCGGCGGGTTCGAGGACATCTTCGAGCAGATGTTCGGCAACCTGAACGCCAGGGGCGGCCGGGCCCAGCAGAACTCCGGCCGTGGCTCGGACCTGCGGACCGAGGTGACGATCGGGCTGGACGAGGCCTTCGCGGGCACCAAGACCACCATCCGCGTCCCCTCCTCCGTCACCTGCGACAACTGCTCGGGCTCGGGCGCCGAGGGTGGCAAGGCGCAGACGGAAAGCTGCGGCACCTGCAAGGGCGCCGGCAAGGTGCGGGCCCAGTCCGGCTTCTTCCTGGTGGAGCGAACCTGCCCCACCTGCGGCGGCACCGGGCGCATCAT
Source organism: Muricoccus vinaceus (assembly GCF_042433125.1). Classification (NCBI taxonomy): domain Bacteria; kingdom Pseudomonadati; phylum Pseudomonadota; class Alphaproteobacteria; order Acetobacterales; family Roseomonadaceae; genus Muricoccus; species Muricoccus vinaceus. The sequence goes on from NZ_JBHLVZ010000074.1 coordinate 61,179, forward strand.
CAAGAACCCCTGCAAGGTCTGCCACGGCGCGGGGCGGGTGGAGCGCGAGCGCAACCTCAACGTCACCATCCCCGCCGGCGTGGAGGAGGGCACCCGCATCCGCCTGGCGGGCGAGGGCGAGGCCGGTCTGCGCGGCGCGCCGGCGGGCGACCTTTACGTCGATATCGGCATCCGCCCCCACCCGATCTTCCAGCGGGAGGGGAACAACATCTTCATCCGCGTGCCGCTGCGCATGACGCAGGCGGCACTGGGCGGCGCGGTGGAGGTGCCGAGCATCGACGGCGGGCGCGCCCGGGTCTCCATTCCCTCCGGCACCCAGGCGGGGGACCAGTTCCGCCTGCGCGGCAAGGGCTTCTCCATCCTGCGCAGCGCGGCGCGCGGGGACATGTACGTGCAGGTCTCGGTCGAGACGCCGCAGAACCTGTCGGCCAAGCAGCGCGAGCTGCTGGAGCAGTTCGAGGCGGAAGCCACCTCCGACAGCCGGACAAGCCCGGAGAGCGAGGGGTTCTTCTCCCGCGTGAAGGAGTTCTGGGACGGGCTGGGGCGCTAGGACGCCCCGCTTTCCGGCGCGCCGCCTGCCCGAAAGTTGACTGCGGCGCGCCGTCTCCGCGTTTGGCGCGCGGATGAACGGCCTGCAATAAGCTCGCGATGACCAATCCGGATCTTGCCGTTCTCCTTGCCCTGAACGGCGGGGTTGGACAGAGTTGGGCCTTTGACTTCCTGGTGTCGCTGACCGCCTACAATTACCTCCTCAAGACAGGGGTTCTTGTCGCGCTGCTCTGGTGGTCCTGGCAGCGTGGGGGGCGTGGCGAACCGGTTCTCGTGATCGTCCGCACGCTCGCCGGCGCGCTTCTCGCGATCGCGCTCGCGCGCAGCCTGCAGAACCTGCTGCCGAACCGCTCGCGGCCACTGTACGACCCGGCCGTTCTCGAAAGCGGCCTGCTGCGGTCGGAGATGATCTCGCCCGAGGCGCTGCGGGACATGAGCTCCTTCCCGAGCGACCATGCCGTGCTCGCCTTCGCCCTGGCCACGGCGGTGTTCCTGTCGCATCGGGGCCTCGGGCTGTTCGCCTTCGCCTGGGCGCTGGTCGTCAGCTGCCTGCCGCGGGTCTACTTCGGCATGCACTACCCCACCGACATCATCGGCGGCGCAGTGGTCGGGGTCGCCATCATGGCAATGGCCACGCACCTGCCCCTGCCGGGCCGCATGGGAGGGGGAATCCTGCGGCTCGCCCAGGCGCATCGCGGCGCTTTCTACGGCGTACTCTTCCTCGTCACCTACCAGATGGCGACACTGTTCGTGGACGCGCGCAACATCGTCCGCGCGGCCGGGCTGCTGCTTCGCCTGCTGCTCGACCGCGCCTGAGACCGCGCTACCGCTTCGCCTCGATCGCGTCCCAGATCGCGCGCTCCAGGTGCACGCCGTCGAAGCGCGCGATCTCCTGCAGGCCGGTCGGCGAGGTCACGTTGATCTCCGTCAGGTAGCCGCCGATCACGTCGATGCCGACGAAGATCATGCCGCGTGCCTTCAGCTCCGGCCCGATGGCGGCGCAGATCTCCTTCTCGCGGTCGGTCATCGTGGTCTGCGCGGCCTGCCCGCCCACATGCATGTTCGACCGCGCCTCGCCCTCGGCCGGCACGCGGTTGATGGCGCCCATGGCCTCGCCGTCCACCAGGATGATGCGCTTGTCGCCCTGCCGCACGGCGGGGACGTATTTCTGGATCACCAGCGGTTCGCGCGAGCGCTCGGTGAACATCTCGATCAGCGAGTTGAGGTTGGAATCGCCCGGTTTCATGTGAAACACCCCGGCGCCGCCATTGCCGAACAGCGGCTTGACGATGATGTCGCCGTGCTTCTCGCGGAAGCGGGCGATGCGGCGGCGGTCCGCGGTCACCAGGGTTTCCGGCATGAGGTCCGGGAAGTGGGTGACGAAGAGCTTCTCCGGCGCGTTCCGCACGCTGGCCGGATCGTTCACCACCAGCACCTTCGGGTGGATGTGCTCGAGGATATGGGTGGCCGTGATGTAGGCCATGTCGAAGGGCGGGTCCTGGCGCATCAGCACCACGTCCACCTCCCGGCCCAGGTCCAGCTCCACCTCGGGGCCGAAGGTGAAGTGGTTGCCCTTCTCCCGCCGGACCTCCACCGGATGCGCCCAGGCCGTGACGCGGCCGCCATGCAGGGCCAGGTCGCGCACGTGGTAGTGCCACAGGGCATGGCCCCGGGCCTGGGCCTCCAGCATCAGGGCGAAGGTGCTGTCGCCCTCGATCCCGATGCTTTCCATCGGGTCCATCTGCACCGCCACACGCAGGGCCTTCGCCATGGCTCTCGTTCCTTGATCGCGTTTGCGCTTTGGTGGCATTCCCGCGCCTCCCGCGCCAGAGGGCAGGAGCGATCCAGGCGCGCGGCCAGCTCCGCCCTGCCGCCCGGCGCGCGCCTGCGCTATGGCTGAGGAATGCAGGCGCCCCCTACACACACCGGCAAGACCCGCGTCGCCGGGATCATCGGCCATCCCGTCTCGCACTCCCGCTCCCCACGGCTGCACGGCTTCTGGCTCCATCGGCACGGGATCGACGGCGCCTATGTTCCCCTGCCGCTGGAGCCCGCGCGCTTCGACCAGGGGCTGCGCGCGCTGCCCGCCCTGGGCTTCGCCGGCGCCAACGTCACCATCCCCCACAAGCAGGCGGCGCTCGCGGCCTGCGACGTGGTGGAGGAGGAGGCGCGGCGGATCGGCGCCGTGAACACGCTGGTCTTCCACGCCGATGGCCGGATCGAGGGCTGGAACACCGACGGCTGGGGCTTCATGGAAAGCCTGCGCGAGCAGGCCCCGGCTTGGCGGCCGGAGGTCGGCCCGGCCGTGGTGCTGGGCGCGGGCGGGGGGGCACGCGCGGTGGCCCACGCGCTGCTCGCGGCCGGCTGCCCAGCCCTGACCCTGGTGAACCGCACGCGGGCGCGGGCCGAGGCATTGGCGGAGGAGCTGACGGCGCACGGAGCGGTCGTTTCCGCAGCCGACCGCCCGCCGCTGGACGGTGCTGCGCTGCTGGTGAACACCACCAGCCAGGGCATGCAGGGCCAGCCGTCCCTGGCGGTGGACCTTTCCCCCCTTCCGCCCGGGGCGGTGGTGGCGGACCTGGTCTATGTGCCGCTGGAAACGCCGCTTCTCGCCGCCGCACGGGCGCGGGGGCTCGTGGCGGTGGACGGGCTGGGCATGCTGCTGCACCAGGGGCGGCGGGGCTTCGAGGCCTGGTTCGGCACCATGCCGGCCGTGGATGAGGCGCTCCGCGCCTTCGTGGCCTCGGACATCCCCAGGCGCGCATGACGGCCGCGACATGAAAATCTGGGCGCTGACCGGCGGCATCGGCATGGGCAAGTCCACTGCCACCAACACCCTGCGCCGCCTCCGCATCCCCGTCTTCGACGCCGACGCGGCGGTGCACCGCCTGCAGGGGCCGGGCGGCGCCGCGGTGCGCCCGATCGAGGCCGCCTTTCCCGCCACCACCCGCCCCACGCCGCGCGGACCCATGGTGGACCGCGAGGCACTGCGCCGCGTGGTGCTGGCCGACCCGGCAGCGCTGCGGCGGCTGGAGGCCATCGTCCATCCCCTCGTGCGGCGCGAGGAAAGGCGCTTCCTGGCCCGCGCACGCCGCGGCGGGGCGCGGCTGGCCGTGCTGGACATTCCCCTGCTGTTCGAGACGGGCGGGGAGCGGCGCGCGGACGCGGTGATCGTGGTGACGGCCCCGCCCGCCATCCAGCGCGCCCGCGTTCTGCGCCGCCGCGGCATGACGGAGGAGCGGCTGCGCGCCATCCTGGCCCGCCAGGTGCCGGACAGCCTGCGCCGCCGCCATGCCGACCACCTGATCCACACGGGCCTGTCGCGCCACCATGCGCAGCGGGCCATGCGGCGCATCGTGGCCGCCGGGCGCGGCGCCCGGGCGGGTTGAGCCGCTAAGGGTCAGGCGCCCTCCTGTTGTCCTCCGCCGCCAGGCCGCATCCCCGGCGTCGCACCGCCCTGCCGCGCCTCCAAGCCGGGATGGATGCCTCCCGCCCCGGCACCGAACGGACGCGCCGGGCCTTTGGCGCGAGAATCGCGATCGACCGGGCGAGCGCGTCGTGCGAGCGCGCGACCAGTTCCGTGGTGAACGACAGCACGGCCCGTGCGCTTTCCAGCCGGTCATGGCCGCGCACCAGATCCTCGAAGAGCTGATCCCGCGCGGCGGCGAGCACGCGCGTCCCCGCCGCCTCGGCGAACCCGGACAGCGGCCCCTGCCGTGGGGCGCGGCCGGTGCCGTGGGGCGGAGGAGGTGCCATCCCCCGGAGGTGCCGGGACGAGGCTCCCGGCGAACCTCAATGGATCAGCGCCGGCGCGCGTTCCCGGGCGCGGGTTTTCATTCCTTCCACTATCCCGCACGTTGCACGGTCTGAGCCTGCGCCGGTTGCCGCCTGGCCGGAAAAGAAAGAGAGCCATGAACAACCCGATGGTCCGTCGGATGGAGCAGTACACGCGCTTTTCCGACGAAGACCGTCGGCTGCTCGACGAACTCGTCTCCCAGCGCCAGCGGCATTATGCCGCGCACGAGGACATCGTCCGCGAGGGCGAGCACTCACCCGACATCCACATCGTCCTGTCCGGGCTCGCATGCCGCTACAAACTGCTCGAGAACGGCAACCGGCAGATCATGGCCTTCCTGATCCCGGGCGATCCCTGCGATTCCGAGATCTTCATCCTCAAGACCATGGACCACTCCATCGGCGCCATCGCACCCAGCCTCGTCGCCTCCGTGTCCGGCGACGTCATGAAGGACCTGCTGCTGAACCGCCCCGGCATCGCGCTCGCCTTCTGGTGGAGCACGCTGCAGGACGAGGGCATCCTGCGCGAGCGCATCCTCGACGAGGGCCGGCGCGACGCCTATTCGCGCATCGCCTTCATGATCTACGAGATGCTTCTCCGCATGCGGGCCGTCGGCATCATCGGGGACACGGCCTTCGACTTCCCCATCACCCAGGCGGACCTGGCCGATGCCACGGGCCTGACCCCCGTTCACGTGAACCGCATGCTGCAGCGCCTGCGTGACGAAGGGCTGATCGCCACCCAGGGCAGGCGCTGGACCGTGCTCGACATCGCCGGTCTGCAGCGTGCGGCAAAGTTCGAGGCGAACTACCTGCACCTCGACCGCGCGAGGGATGAACCGGAGAGCGAGGCCGGGAAACGGCTCAAGGGCCTGATCTGAGCGGGAGCCCCGCCTCTGGGTCGCGGCGCCCGATCCCCCTATATTAGAATACCATGACCCGCGCCCTGATCCTCGACACCGAAACCACCGGCCTCGACCCCGCCACCGGCGACCGCGTGCTGGAGGTGGCGGCCATCGAGGTGGTGAACCTCATGCCCACCGGCCGGTCCTTCCACCGGCTGATCAACCCCGAACGCGACGTGCCGCCCGAGGCCAGCAAGGTGCACGGCTTCACGGCGTCCATGCTGGCCGACAAGCCGCTGTTCCCCGCCATCCTGCCGGAACTGCTGGACTTCCTGGGCAGCGACCCGGTGATCGCGCACAACGCCCCCTTCGACTTCGGCTTTCTCGACGCCGAGTTCGACCGCGCCGGCGCCCCGCGCATCGACCGCGCGCGCATGGTCGATACGCTCGCCATGGCCAAGAAGCGCTTCCCCGGCCTGCCCAACTCGCTGGATGCGCTGTGCCGGCGCTTCGGCATCGACCTGTCCGCCCGCACCACCCACAACGCGCTGCTGGACGTGCAGCTCCTGGGCCAGGTCTACTTGGAGCTGATGGGCGGCAAGCAGCCGGGGCTGGCCCTGGCCACGACGCTCGGCGGCTCGCGTTCCGGCCTGGTCGCCACCAGCGGGCCCACCATCCGCACCCCGCGCCCCATCGCCCCCGGTGCCGAGGAGTTGGAGCGCCACGCGGCCTTCCTGGCCAAGCTGAAGGACCCGGTCTGGGCCACGCTCACGGAAGGCTAAGCCAGCAACACCCCGTGCTGCCGCAGGAAGCCCAGCAGGGCCAGCAGCGGCAGGCCGAGGATGGCAGCGTGCTCGCCCTCCACCCGGTCGAACAGATGCACCCCCGGCCCTTCCAGCCGGTAGGCGCCCACGCTTTCCGTCGCCCGCTCGCCCTCCAGCGCGAGGTAGGCGTCGAGAAAGGCGTCCGACACCGGGCGCATCGCCAGGCGCGGCATCGCCACGTGCTGCCAGATGCGCTCGCCCCCGCGCCAGCACAGCACGGCCGTGACCAGCTCGTGCGTGCGGCCGCGCAGCGCCTCGAGATGGGCGCGGGCGCCGGCCAGCCCCTCGGGCTTGTCGAACCAGCGCCCCTCCTGCACCAGGATCTGGTCGCAGCCGATCACCAGCGCCTCCGGCCGGCGGGCGGCGATGCGGCGCGCCTTGGCCTCGGCCAGCATCAGCGCGGCGTCGGCGGCGGGGAAGCCTTCGGCCCTGGCACTTTCCTTGATCGAGGCCTCGTCCACGGCGGCGGCCAGGGCCTCGAAGCGCAGTCCGGCGGACTCCAGCAGCGCCCGGCGGGCGGCTGAGGCGCTGGCGAGGATCAGCGGCGGTTCGGCGGCCTGAAGGCTTGCCATGCGATCACTCCGGGTTCCGGGAGAAAGGCCGACCGGCCTCACCGCGCAGGGGGCCCCTGGTTGGCGCCATGGGGGGTACCGGGCGGCGCCGCCCGCGCGTGCCAGGCCTCCATGAGCTGGAGCACGGTGGCCGCCGTTTCCTCGATGCTGCGCCGGGTGACGTCGATCACCGGCCAGCCGCGGGCGGTGCAGAGGCGGCGGGCGGACAGGATCTCGGCCTTCACCGCCTCCGGGTCCACGTAGTCGGTCGTGTCCTGCCGCACGCCGCCGGTGCCGATCAGCTTCAGGCGGTGGCGGCGGATTTCCAGCAGGGCGTTGACCTCGATGGTCAGGCCGATCACCGGGCAGGGGGGCTTGTCCAGCTCCATCGGCAGGGCGGCGCCGGGCACGATCGGCACGTTGGCCGCCTTGATGCCGCGGTTGGCCAGATAGAAGCAGGTGGGCGTCTTGGAGGAGCGGGACACGCCCACCAGGCAGGCATCGGCCTCCGAGATGCCGGCGGTGCCCTGGCCGTCGTCATGGGCCAGCACGTAGTGCATCGCGTCGATCCGGCGGAAATAGTCGGCGTCCAGCACGTGCTGGGCGGCGCGCTTCTCCTTGGCGGCCTCGCCGATCTCGCGTTGCAGGAGGTCCAGCGTCTGGTCCAGCACGGACAGGCTGGTCACGCCCAGGCGCCCGCAGAACTCCTCCAGGCTGTGGCGGAGCGACTTGTCGGCCATGGTGAAGAGCACCGGGCCGGGCTCCGCCTGGATGCCCTCCAGCACCTGCTCCAGCTGGAAGCGCGAGCGCACCAGGAACCAGCGGTGCTGGATCACGTGCGGTTCCTCGAAGCGCGCGAGGGTGGCGCGCGCCATCGAGTTCAGCGTTTCCCCCGTGCTGTCGGAGACGAGGTGGAGGTTGGTGGTACGGGGCATGGTGGCAAAGCCTAGCCCAGCGGCCGCAGCATGGGGAGGACGCGACTCACGGCGGTGAGTCCTGGGGACGAATCCACCCCCCTTGATGCACGCCATGAGTCACGGGGATGGTGAGTCACCGGGCGTGCCAGCCGGTATGGAATCTTCGGATCGGGGGAGGAGTCATCCGGAGCGAATCCCCGACTCGGCTTCGATCGCCGAGTCGCGTGACTCACCAGCCTGTGGAAAACCCAGGGGAAGGACGGTGCCGTCGGTTGCGTCCACAGGACTCACAGGCATCCACCTACCACCCCTCCTTTCTAAGAATCCTAATTAGAGTGAAAGGGGAGCGATGAACGCCGTGGACAAGCCATTCCTGAGAGCCCTGGCCGGGGAGTCGGTCTGGCCGCCACCGATCTGGCTGATGCGTCAGGCCGGCCGCTACCTGCCGGAATACCGCGCCACCAAGGAGGAGGCGGGCGGCTTCCTGGAGCTGTGCCTGAATCCCGAGCTTTCGGCCGAGGTCACCTTCCAGCCGCTGCGCCGCTTCCCCATGGACGCGGCGATCCTGTTCACCGACCTGCCCATGCTGCCCTGGGCCATGGGGCAGGGGCTGCGCTACGGCCAGGGCGGCGCCGACGGGGTGGGCCCCATCCTCGACCCCGTGCGCGACGAGGCCGCCCTCGCCGCCCTTCGCCCTGGGGACGCCGCGCGCCGTGCGGCACCGATCATGAAAACCGTCTCCCGCATCCGGGCGGGGCTGGACCGCGACCATCCGGGAACCGCCCTGATCGGCTTCGCCGGCGCCCCCTGGACGGTCGCCTGTTACATGATTGACGGCCGCGGCGGCCATGGCTTTCCGGTGGCGCGCCACATGGCCGAGAACAACCCGCACCTCCTCCAATCGCTGTTCGCGACGCTGACGGAGGCCGCGGAGGCCTATCTGGTGGCCCAGGCCGAAGCCGGGGCCGAGGCGCTGATGCTGTTCGACTCCTGGGCCGGCCTGTTGCCGCCCGAGGGTTTCGAGCGCTGGGTGCTGGCCCCCACCACGGCGCTGACCGCCCGCCTGCGCGCCCGTCTGGGGCCGGATTTCCCCCTGATCGGCTTTCCCCGCCTGGCGGGGGACGGCATTCCCGCCTATGCCGCCCGGGCCGGCGTGAACGCGGTGGGACTGGACGAGACCGTGGACCTCACCGGCCCCCTGCCCGAGGGCGTGACGCTGCAGGGCAACCTCGACGCCCGTGCCCTGGTGGCCGGGGGCGAGACCCTGCGGGCCGCCACCGCCCATATCCTGGATGCCATGCGCGGGCGGCCCTTCGTGTTCAACCTCGGCCACGGCATCACGCCGGATACGCCGCCCGCGCATGTGGCGGCGCTGGTGGAGCAGGTGAAGCGCGGCTGAACCGCCGCGCCCGGCATGCGCGACCAGCCTCCCCGGCTCCGGCCAGGGCCAGCCTGGACACGCGCATGCGGCCCGCCCAATTGCGATGGCGGGAGGACCCCATGTCCCAGACCGCCGCCTCCGCGCTGGAACGCGTCCTGCAGAGGGTGCACGCCATCGGTACCCGGGCGCGGGTGGAGCACATGCGCGCCCCGGCCCAGGTGGCCACCGCCACCCGCCCCAGGGCGGCGGCGCTGCGAAGGAACTGTCCGGCCGAGCGGGGCCCGGCGGCATGAGCGCGCCCGTCACAGGCCGCTGCCTTTGCGGCGCGGTGCGCTTCGCCTTCGACCACGCACCGCTGGCCGCCCGCGCCTGCTGGTGCCGGGACTGCCAGTATCTTTCCTCCGGCAATGCATCGGTGAACGTCATCTTCCGCCGGGTGGGCCTGACCCTGCACGGGGAGCCCCTGGCCTTCGAGAGCACGGCCGACAGCGGCACGCGCATGCGCCGCCGCTTCTGCGACCGCTGCGGCACACCCCTCTTCAGCGAGGCCGCCGACGCGCCGGACCTCATGGTGGTGCGGGCGGGCGCGCTGGACGACCCTGGCCTGGCGCGGCCGGGCGGCACCATCTGGACGCGTTCCGCGCCTGCCTGGGGCCTGGTGCATCCGGACCTGCCGCGCTGCGAGGGGCAGGCACCGCCGCTTCCCCCATGCCCCTGATCCTGCCCCCGCCCCTGCAGCGCTGGGTCGAGGCCACCGCCGCGGCGCTGCTCCACCCCCCCGGTGGCCCGGCCATCGACTTTGCCCAACCCCTGGGGGAACCGGCGCTGGTTCCGCCGGACTCGCTGTCCTGGCGCATCTTCAAGAACCCGGTGGCCCTGTTCACCGGGGGCGTCGCCGCGGTGGTGCTGGAACTGGCCGAGCCCCGCGTGCGGACGGGGGTCTGGGAGCACACAACCTTCCGCACGGACCCGCTGGGCCGTCTGCAGCGCACGGGGCTCGCCGCCATGGTCACCGTTTACGGCCCGCGCGGGGTGGCCGAGCGCATGATCGCGGGCGTGAGCCGCGCCCATGGGGCGGTGCGGGGCACGACGCCCGGTGGCCTGCCCTACAGCGCAAGCGACCCGGAGCTTCTGTGCTGGGTGCAGGCCACCGCCCTGTTCGGCTTCGCCGAGGGCTACAGCCGCCATGTGCGGCCCCTCACCGAAGGGGAGGTGGACCGGCTGCACGCGGAGGCCATTCCCGCCGCCCGGCTTTACGGCGCGGAGGCGGCACCGCCCTCGGCGGCCGCGACGCGGGACCTGTTCACGGCCATGCGGGACAGGCTGGAGCCCTCCCCCATCCTCGCGGAGTTCCTGCGGATCATGCGCGCGGCGCCCATCCTGCCGCCGCCGCTGCGCCCGGTGCAGCACCTCCTGCTGCGCGCCGGCGTGGAGCTGGTGCCGGGCTGGGTGCGGGAACGTCTGGGGCTTGGCCGCGGCGAGGGCCTGCGCCCCTGGGAAAGGCCGCTGGTGCGGTCCATCGGCGCGCTGGCGGACCGGCTGGTGCTGCGCGGCGGCCCCGCGGCACAGTCCTGCCTGCGGCTGGGGCTTTCCGCCGATCACCTTTACCGGGGCTGACCCTTCGGGGGCGGATCCCCCATCCGCCGCGCTGGGCCTCCACGGCAGGTCCCGCTAACCTCCACCCGGACGGAGGAAACCCACCATGCGCCATCCCACGCCTCTTCAGGGCCGCCGCGCCCTGCTGCTCGCCGCCGCCGCCCTGCCCTTCCTGCCCCGCCCCGCCGCGGCGGCGGAAATCCGGGTGATGACCTCGGGCGGCCTCACCGCCGCCTACCGCGCCCTTTCGCCGGACTTCGAGAAAAGCAGCTCGCACACGCTTCACACCGTGCAGGGCGCCTCCATGGGCGCGGCACCGGACGCCATTCCGCAGCGCCTGGCCCGCGGCGAGCCGGCCGACGTGGTGCTGCTGGCCGTGGACGGGCTGGAGGCGCTGGTGGCCAAGGGCCTCGCCATGCCCGGAAGCCGCGTGGACATCGCCCGCTCCCTGATCGGCATGGCCGTGCGCGCCGGCGCCCCGAAGCCCGACATCTCCACCGTCGATACCTTCCGCCAGGCCCTGCTGGCCGCCCGCTCCGTGGCCTATTCCGCCAGCGCCAGCGGGGTCTACATCGAGACCGAGATGTACCGCCGCCTGGGCATCCACGACGAGATGATGGCGAAGAGCCGCCGCATCCTGAGCGAGCGCGTGGGCACGGTGGTCGCGCGCGGCGAGGCCGAGATCGGCTTCCAGCAGGTCAGCGAGCTGCTTCCCATCCAGGGCATCGACTATCTCGGCACCATCCCCGAGGCGGTGCAGCAGCCCACCATCTTCTGCGCGGGCATCGCGGCCAAGTCGGAGAACCCCGAGGCCGCACGGGCGCTGATCCGCTTCCTGTCCTCCCCCGAGGCCGCGCCGGTGCTGGTCCGCACCGGGCTGGAGCCGATCGCCCGCGCCGGGGGGTGAGGCAGGCAATGGCCGGCGTGGCGGCAAAGGGAATCGAAACCGGAAGGATCGACGGAACCGCCGGGCGCCAGCGCCGTTGCCCCAGCAATGTTGCCTCAGCCTTGTTGCCAGGGTGCCCTGCCCACCGGCGCCCCGGCGAGGACGCGCAACGGAGCACCGCCCGCGGCATGAGCTTTCACCCACTGCGGCGCCCTGCCGCCCCGCGGCCTGCCCTTCCGGCCGGCAGGTCCTGCACGCGCCCGCAAGCCACCCGCCGGGCGATGTCCGGCCAAGCCATCCTTTGCGCCGTGCTCTGGGCCGCCCTGGCCGGCTGCGCGGCCCCATCCCCTGGCCTTGGCCCCGACGCGGCCCGGGTTCCCGTGGACGTCACCGCCGCCCCCTGGCGCTCCCTTGGCCTGGTCGCCACGGCCGTGGGTGGGCGCTGCACGGGGGTGCTGGTCAGCCCCAACACCGTGCTCACCGCCGCGCACTGCCTGGTGGACCCGCGCACCAACCGCGCGGTGGCGCCGCGCGCCGTGCAGTTCACCCTCGCATCCCCCCCCGGGGCCGTGTCCCCGGGCGGCACGCCCCGGCAGGCACGGGCCACCGAGGCGCTGATCGGCCCAGGCTTCTCCGTTGCCCCCGGTCCCCGCCCGGACCCGTCCGCACCGCCGGACTCCGACTGGGCCGTGCTGCTGCTGGACACCCCGCTGGGCGCCCCCGGCCAGGTGATGTCGCTGGAGGCGGGCCTTCTTCCCCCCGGCACGCCGCTGGTCTTCGGCGGCTATCAGTCCGACCGCGAGGGGCAGATGGTGGCCGACCTGAACTGCGCCGTGTCCGGTTACGCCCGCGACCCCGCCGGGCGGGTGATGCTGCACCATTCCTGCGCCGCCACCACCGGCGCCAGCGGCGGCCCGCTGCTGGCCCGCCGGCCCGACGGCGGCTGGATCGTGGCGGGCATCGGCTCCCTGGCGGAAGGCGGGGTGACCGGGGGCTGGGCCGTGCCCACCGCCTCCATCGCGCGGGTGGTGCTCAGCGCCCACCGGTGATCGCATCGCGCCGGTTCAGGGCCCGCCCTGGGTCCAGCAGGGCGGCGAGACACCCGGCGGCGGCACCGGCCGGGGCACCGGGATGCCCATCCAGGCCTGCAACACCGGGTCCGGCCAGTGCGCCACGTAATGCGCCCATTCCGTGGAAGCCGCGAAAACGGACTGCCGCGCCGCCTCGGGGAAGGAGCAGTGGGTGCTGGCCGGCCAGGGCCGGTGGGTGACCAGCAGGCTGCCCTCCATCGCCGATCCCGCCGCCGCCAGCGCCACGCAGCCCAGCAGAACGCCCCGGGCCCAGCGCCGCCGCCGGTCCGGCGCGGGCGCCAGCAGCGCTACCCCGGCCAGCACAGCCAGGATGGCGAGGGGCACCATGCCGCCGCGGGCCGTCATCTCGTTGCCCGGCCCGAACACGTAACCAGGCAGGGCGCAGAGCAGGGCCGCGGCGAAGCCCAGGGTCCAGCTCCGCACCAGCAAGGCCGTCGGCACCGCCCAGCACAGCACCTCCACCAGCAGGAACAGCGCCCATGTGGCCAGGGCGCGCCCGGGCGGATGCACCGCCAGCAGGAAACCGTGCGGCACGGCGGCGGAGCCCGCGACCATGTAGAGGCAGAGCGGCGCCGCCAGCCCGGCCGCCAGCCAGTTCGGCAGCGACAGCACGGCACCGCGCAGCGCGGGCCAGCCCTGGCGGAGCGCCGCCAGCCCGGCCAGCAGGGCCGCGGTGGCGGCGGAAACCGGGCTCCAGAAGGCCGCGCCGGCCAGCGGCAGGGCCACGCCGCGCAGAAAGGCGGCGTTCGCCCCGTGACGCAGCAGCAGCAGAGCCGGCAGCCAGGCCGGCAGCGCGTGGTTGGGCACCCAGAGCACGGCGGTCACGTGCCCGGAATACTGGAAAAAGCGCGGCCACCATTCCCCGCCCCGTCCCCAGCTCTTGAAGACCCCCACGCCCGCCGTGCCGTCCAGCCACATGTTGGGCAGGATATCCAGCCCGCCGAACACGACGAACAGCCCGGCCAGCACGGCGAAGCCCCACCGGCGCCCCGGCACCGAAGCCCGCGCGACCTGGTCCAGCAGCATCAGCACCAAGCCCAGGCCCAGCCCCGTCCAGGCCCCCAGGAACAGCTCCGCCACCCGCAGCCCCGCCAGGCGCCCGACCAGCCCGGCCGGCATGTAGTAGCCGAGCGGCGCCCGCAGCAGCCAGTCGGTCCCGTCCTCCAGGTGGCGGTGCACCACCGGCCATGGGCCGGCGGAAAGGTCGTGCAGCACCGCGTCGCGGATCTGCCAGTCCGACGCGCTGTAAACCAGGTGGTGCGCGCCGCTGCCGCCGGCCCAGAGCAGCCCGAGGAGGAGGCAAAGCACGGTGCGGCGCCAGGAAAGCGGCCAGCGCTCCCGCCAGCCCGGCGAGAGCGCGAGCGCCACCCCGCCGGCGGCGAGCCCCATCGCCCCCGCCCAGGCCGCGCCCCACCCCATGAGGAAGAGCAGCGCCGGCAGCAGCATGTAGCCGGTCACGAGGAGCGACAGCGCGTCCGGCGCCGCGTGCCCGAGCAGGTTGTTGAGATCGGTGCGCGGCGCGGCCATGCCGGCCGGCATCCTGCGCGCGATGCCGTCGAGATGCGCCGGTCCGCCTTCCATGCGGCGCGTATTGCACGCGTCGCCGCGGGCGACCACCCGCGGCGTGCCTCATCGCGGCACGATGCCGCGCCGCGCGGCGCGGGGCCGAGAGTCTCACGCGAACTTGCGCGCGGGCATCGGCGCCCGTGGAGCATCGGTGATTGTTCCGCGTAACATAGGTTACGCGGAACAATCGTGCAGGCCGATAAGACCCGCGGATGAGTTCGGACCAACATGCCGGACGCGGTGCGCGCGATTTGTGCGGACCGCGTCGCCACGAACCCGCCATCCAATTTGCTGCACTCGCGAAGTCGTCATCCGGCATCGCCTCCAATGCCACAGTTTTGCCGTGCGCAACCGCTTCATTGATCAGGAAGCCAGCACAGCCCCGCGGTCATTTCGCCTCTGCTGCATCGCAGCGCGTTGGCCCGCGTTAACCCGTCACCGCGACGGAACATCGTTCGATGGAATTGGGATCAGGACGGGCCGCAAGGCGCGTCTCGCCCCACACGAGGAAGGACCCAAACCATTCTTCTCGCTCCGACCCAGCCTCATCCGGCGGGCGCGCATGCGCCGCTGCTGCTCTGCCTTTCCCATCTCCGGTGGGACTTCGTGTTCCAGCGCCCGCAGCATCTGCTCTCCCGCGCGGCCCAGACGCACCGCGTGATCTTCTTCGAGGAGCCGATCCGCAAACCAGCTGCGCCTGACCTGCCGCGGCTGGAGCGCCATCCCACGCCATCGGGCGTGGAGGTCGTGGTGCCCATTCTGCCGGACAACATGGACGAGGCCGCGAGCGAGGACGCGCAGCGCGTGCTGATCGATGGGCTGCTGGCCGGCACGCGCCCGGACATCGCCTGGTATTACACGCCGATGTCGCTCGGCTTCACCACGCACCTGAAGCCCGTGGTGACGGTGTACGACTGCATGGACGAGCTTTCGGCCTTCCGCGGCGCTTCCCCGCAGCTGACGTTGCTGGAACGCCGCCTGCTGCGCCAGGCGGACGTGGTCTTCACCGGCGGCCGCTCGCTTTATGAGGCCAAGCTCGGTCTGCACCCGCGCGTGCACCTCTTCACCTCCGGCGTGGACGCGGCGCATTTCGCGCAGTCCCGCGCGCTGCGCGATGCCGGCACGCCCGGCCCCGCCGACCAGGAGAACATCCCGCACCCGCGCATCGGCTGGTTCGGCGTGATCGACGAGCGCATGGACCTCGCGCTGCTGGACGAGGTTGCGGCACTTCGCCCCGACTGGTCCTTCGTGATGATCGGCCCGGTGGTGAAGATCGACCCCGCGAGCCTTCCCCAGCGCCCCAACATCCACTGGCTCGGCGGCCGCAGGATGGACGAGCTTCCCGCCTACCTCGCGGGCTGGGACTGCGGCTTCATGAACTTCGCGCTGAACGAGAGCACGCGCTTCATCTCGCCGACCAAGACGCCCGAATACCTGGCCGCCGGCGTGCCGGTGGTCTCCACCCCGATCAAGGACGTGGTGCGCTCCTGGGGCGCCGAGGGACTGGTCGGCATCGCCGACAACGCCGAGGACACGGTTGCCGCGATCGAGGCGGCGATGGCGAAGCCGCGCGCGGAATGGCAGCCGAAGGCGGACCGCTTGCTGGCCCAGGGTTCCTGGGACGGGATCTGGTCTTCCATGCACGATCTTCTGCGTCAGGCCGCGTCGACCAAGGTCGCCGGCGACGGCGCCGTTTCCTCCCGCGCCGTGGCGAGTCCGAACCATGTTTGATTGGCTGATCGTGGGCGCCGGCTTCGCCGGCGCGACCCTCGCGGAGCGCATCGCCACCGTCCGTGGCGAGCGCGTCCTCATCATCGACAAGCGCGACCATGTCGCGGGCAACGCCTTCGACGAGCAGGACGCCGCCGGCATCCTGATGCACCGCTACGGTCCGCACATCTTCCACACCAACTCCGACGCGGTGTTCGCGCATCTTTCGCGCTTCACCAAGTGGCGCGCCTATGAGCATCGCGTGCTGGCCCGCCTCGCGGACGGCAAGATGGTGCCCATGCCGATCAACCGCACCACGGTGAACCGGCTGAACGACCTGTCCCTCGTGACGGAGGATGAGGTCGAGGCCTTCTTCAACGCGCGGGCCGAGCACGTGGCGGAAATCCGCTCCTCCGAGGATGTCGTGGTGTCGCGCGTCGGGCGCGAGCTCTACGAGACCTTCTTCCGTGGCTATACCCGGAAGCAGTGGGGCCTCGATCCGTCGGAACTCGACAAGTCCGTCACCTCCCGCGTGCCGACACGCGCGAACACGGATGACCGCTACTTCACCGACACGCACCAGTTCATGCCGCTGGACGGCTACACCGCCATGTTCAAGCGCATGCTGGACCACCCGAACATCACGGTGATGACCGGCACGGAGTTCGGCGCGATCAAGGGCAAGGTTCCCTATCGCCGGATGGTCTGGACCGGCCCGGTGGACGAGTTCTTCGACCATCGCCACGGCAAGCTCCCCTACCGCTCGCTGACCTTCAAGCACGAGACGCTGGACCGCGAGTGGGCGCAGCCCTGCGGCACCGTGAACTATCCCGGCGAGGAGGTGCCCTTCACCCGCATCTCCGAGTACAAGCACCTCACCGGCCAGGTGAACGCGAAGACCACCATCACCACCGAGTTCCCGGCCGCCGAAGGCGATCCCTACTACCCCGTGCCGCGGCCGGAGAACGCCGAGCTGTACAAGCGCTACGAGGCGATGGCCGACGCGACGCCGGACGTGTGGTTCGTGGGGCGTCTCGCGACCTACCGCTACTACAACATGGACCAGGTGGTGGCGCAGGCCCTGGCCACCTTCCGTCGCATCGAGACGAGCGTGCCGCTGCGCTCGGCCAACGATGCCACCGGCCTCGTCGCCACGGGAGCATGAGAGTACGCATGGCAGAGCCCGACACCCCCACCATGTCCAGCTTCTCGCCCTCCTTCTTCATGGGCGGCTTCGAGTGCTCGACGCACCGCCGCAACGACGGCAAGCGCCTGGACCTCATCGCCTCCACCCGCCACGACCTGCTGGCGGAACAGGACTACGAGGCCCTGGCCGCCCACGGCATTCTCGGCGCGCGCGACGGCGCCCGCTGGCACCTGATCGAGCGGGTGCCCGGCCAGTACAACTGGTCGCCGGTGCTGCCGCTGATCCGCGCCGCGAAGAAGGCCGGGGTGCGGGTGGCATGGGATGTCTGCCACTATGGCCACCCCGACCATGTCAGCCCCATGGAGGACGGCTTCGCCGAGGCGCTGGCCCGCTTCGCCGCCGCTTTCGCCCGCCTGCTGCTGGAGGAGGAGGGGGAGCCCCCGATCCTCTGCCCGGTGAACGAGATCTCCTTCTGGTCCTGGGCTGCCGGGGATGTCGCCTACTTCAATCCCGGCCGTCGCCACTGGGGCGCGGAGTTGAAGGCCAGGCTGGTCGCCGCCTCCATCGCCGCCGGACGCGCGGCGCGCGAGGCCGTGCCGGGCACCCGCCTGATCGCGGTGGACCCCATCATCAAGGTCTTTCCCGAAACGCCGGACGATGCCGAGTTCGCGGAGGAGCACGACGAGGCCCAGTGGCACGCCTGGGAGGGTCTGCTCGGCCGCTGGCAGCCCGAGCTGGGCGGCACGCCGGATGGCTTCGACCTGATGGGCGTGAACTACTACTGGAACAACCAGTTCGTGCGCGAAGGCGACCGAGGTTACACGGTGCGCCTCGGCGATCCGCGCCACCGCCCGCTGCGCGAGCTGCTGGCCGAGGCCCATGCCCGCATCCAGCGACCGATCATCATGGCGGAGACCAGCATCGAGGGTACGCCCCGCGCCCCCTGGCTGCGCTATGTGTGCGACGAGGTGCGCGCGGCCATGCGCGCGGGCGTGCCGATCGGCGGCATCTGCCTCTACCCGGTTGTCTCGCATCTCGGCTGGGACGACGACCGCTATTGCCCGAACGGCCTGTTCGAAATGCACCCCAACCGCGGCCGTCGCCCGGTCGACCCGGCGCTGGCCAGGGAACTCGCCCGTCAGGTCGCGCTGTTCGACGCCTTCCGGCGTGGCGAGGCGGTGCCCGAGGAGCCCGACAGCGGCCCCGCCTTCGTCACCGCCTGGAACCACTCCGAGACCGTCCGCCTTTCCGCCGGAGCGGAGGAGCAGCGCGTGTCGCACGAGGCGACCGCGGGAGAGCACGGGGCTTGATCGAGGGGCCGGGGGAGCAGCTTCCCCCGGCCAGAAGGCTCGTCCGCCCCGTCTGCCCAAGGACGCGTCCCGGGCTCGGTGCCCCCGGCCGTCCATCATGCTGGCAAGCCTGCTGAGATAAGGCCTGCGCTTGCCGCGCCTCCGCGCGCGCAGCGCGGTTTCCAACCGAACATCATCCCCGCCTGCCCGCCCGGCCCCTTACCGCCGGCGGCACTCCGCGACAGGGCACCTGGGCGACGCCGTTCCCAGGCAGCCGAAGCCCGGCGCCCGCCCTGTCCGGCGCCGGGTTCCAGAGCCGCCATGCTATGCGATCCGCTCCAGCATCCTCACATGGCCGCCCATGTCCCCTCGTTGCCCGATCCCGCGCCGTGCGCTCCTGGCCCTGCCTGCAACGGCCTGCACGCCCCAGGTCATCCCCGCCGGCCCCTCCCTCGGCGATCCCGCCCTGGCCGACGGAGTGCTGACCATGGAGGACGGCGCCCGCCTGCCGCTGCGCGCCTGGTTGCCGGAAGGACCGCCGCGCGGCGTGCTGCTCTGCCTCCACGGCTTCAATGACAGCCGCAACTTCATGACCGAGCCCGCCCGCGCGCTGAACGGCGCGGGCCTCGCGGTCTATGCCTATGACCAGCGCGGCTTCGGGGGCGCGCCGCATCGCGGCGTCTGGCCGGGGGCACCGACACTGGCGGCCGATGCCGCCTCCGCCGCGCGCCTGCTCAAGGCACGGCACCCGGGCCTGCCCCTGGTTCTGCTCGGCGAAAGCATGGGTGGCGCCGTGCTGCTGCTTGCGGCAACGGGGGCCAACCCGCCGCCGGCCTCGGGCTACGTGCTGCTTGCGCCCGCGGTCTGGGGGCGGGTGACCATGCCCGGGATCGTCGTCGGGCTGCTGGACGTGCTGACCCATGTGGTGCCGCGCGTGGCCGTGGCCTCCGGCGTGCCGGGCATCGTGCCCACGGACAACATGGAGGCGCTGCGCCGCATGGCACGCGACCCGCTGACCATCCGCGAGACGCGGGTGGACACCACCTCCGGGCTGATCGACCTGATGGACGACGCCCTCGCCGCCGCCCCGCGCCTGGAGCCTGGCATGCCGCCGCTTCTGCTGGTCTACGGCGCGCGGGACCAGCTCGTGCCGCCCGTCGCCACCCGAGCCCTGCTCGACCGCATCCCGCCGGAAGCTCCGGCCCGGGTCGCCTATTACACGGGCATCCACCACATGCCGCTGCGCGACCTCGCGGCCGGCACGGTCATCGCGGACATGCTGGCCTGGATCGCCGATCCGGCCGCGCCCCTGCCATCGGGCGCGGATGCGGCGGGGCTCGCCTGGCGCCGGGCGCCGCTGCCGGCCTGGTGAGGCCTCAGCTTCCCTCGGCGGGTACCGCGCGCGGGCGCCCGTTCTCGTCGAGCGCCACGAAGGTGAAGGCGGCTTCCGTCACGCGCTCGCGCAGGTCGGAATGCCGCTCGCGCCGCCAGGCCTCCACCTGGATCCGCAGCGAGGTGCGGCCAACGGACAGGATGCGGGCGTAAAGGCTCACCTCGTCGCCCACATGCACGGGCAGGTGGAAGGTCATCGCCTCCACCGCCACCGTGGCGCAGCGACCTCGCGCGCGGCGGGAGGCGGCATTGCCCGCCGCAAGGTCCATCTGCGCCATGAGCCAGCCGCCGAAGATGTCGCCCGCCGGGTTGGTGTCGGCGGGCATGGCGATGGTGCGGATCATCGGCGCCACCTCGGGTGGCTGGGGTGCGTGGTTCACGGCGCGGGCCGGTCCCCATCGAGGTCATCGTTCTCATCGGCCTCGGCGCGCGGGCCGAGGTCGCGCGCGACCTCGGGCCTGCGCATCAGCGCGTCGATGTGCATGGCGTGGTCCAGCGCGGTGTCGGCCTGGAAGTGCAGCTCGGGCGCGAACTTCAGCCTGACCGAGCGCGCCACCTGCTTGCGAAGGTCCGGCTGGTTCTCCCGCAGGAGGGCCAGCAACGCCTTGTCTGCCGTGGCCCCGAGGCGCGCCACGAACACCGTCATGTGCCGCAGGTCCGGCGAGGCGCGCACCTCGGTGACGGTCACGCGGGCATCGGCCAGCTCGGGGTCGCGCAGGTCGCCGCGCGCGAACACGCCGGACAGCGCGTGCCGCACCTCCTCGGCCACGCGGAGCATCCGCTGGGACGGGGCGGCGGTCTTGGAAATGTGCTTGGGCATGGGGAAAAGAGCCTTGGAAGAAACGCCGCCGCGCCCGGGATGAGCCGGGCGCGGCGGGATCAGGTGAACACGAAGGAGGGCTGCGGATCAGACCGCGGCCACCGTCTCCGTCTCGTAGCACTCGATCTGGTCGCCGACGCGGATGTCGTTGTAGTTCGAGAAGGACATGCCGCACTCGTAGCCGTTGGCGACCTCCTTCACGTCATCCTTGAAGCGGCGCAGCGTGGACAGCGTGCCCTGGTGGATCACGACGCCGTCGCGCAGCAGGCGGACGCCCGCGCCGCGCTTCACCACGCCCTCGGTCACGCGGCAGCCCGCGATGTTCCCGAGGCGCTTGACCTCGAAGACCTGCAGGATCTGCGCGTAGCCCAGGAACTTCTCGCGCTGGATCGGGGCGAGCTTGCCGCGGACCAGCTTCTCGATGTCGTCGGCCACCTCGTAGATGATCGAGTAGTAGCGAATCTCGACGCCGTCCCGCGTCGCCATCTCCCGCGCCTGCACCGTGGCGCGGACGTTGAAGGCGATGACCACGGCGTTGGACGCCTTGGCGAGCTGGATATCGCTCTCGGTGATCTGGCCGACCGCCGAGTGCAGCACCCGCACCCGCACCTCGTCGCGCGACAGCTTGCCGAGCGTGACGCCGAGCGCCTCGGAGGAGCCCTGCACGTCCGCCTTGACGACGACCGCGACCTCCTTCTGCTCGCCCGCCTGGATGCGGGCCAGCATGTCATTCAGCGTGCCGCGCGCGGCACCCGCCGCGGCGGACACCTTCTCGCGCGCCTTGCGCTGGCGGAACTCGGCGATCTCGCGCGCCCGCGCCTCGTCCTCGACGGCGACAAAGGTCTCGCCCGCGCCCGGCACGCCGGACAGGCCGAGGATCTCCACCGGCTCCGAAGGCTCCGCGCCGGTCAGCGGAATGCCCATGTCGTCGATGATCGCGCGGATGCGGCCCCATTCGGCGCCGGCCACCACGATGTCGCCCTGGTTGAGCGTGCCCTTCTGCACGAGAACGGTCGCGACGGGGCCGCGGCCCTTGTCGAGCTTGCTCTCGAGCACCGTGCCCTCGGCGGCGCGGTTCGGGTTGGCGCGCAGGTCCAGGATCTCGGACTGCAGGATGATGGCCTCCAGCAGCTTGTCGAGATTGGTGCCCTTGGTGGCCGAGACCTGGATCTCCTGGACGTCGCCGCCCAGGGATTCCACGACCACCTCGTGCTGCAGCAGCTCCTGGCGCACGCGGTCCAGGTTGACGCCGGGCTTGTCGATCTTGTTGACGGCCACGATCATCGGCACCTCGGCCGCACGCGCGTGGCGGATCGCCTCGATCGTCTGGGGCATCACGCCGTCATCGGCGGCCACCACCAGCACCACCATGTCCGTCACCCCCGCGCCGCGGGCCCGCATGGCCGTGAAGGCCTCGTGGCCGGGCGTGTCGATGAAGGTCACCCGGTCCCCGCTGGGGATCTGGATCATGTAGGCGCCGATGTGCTGCGTGATGCCGCCGGCCTCGCGGCCGGCCACGTCGGTCTTGCGCAGCGCGTCCAGCAGGCTGGTCTTGCCGTGGTCCACGTGGCCCATGATGGTGACGACGGGCGGGCGCGGCTCCAGCTCCGCCTCGGCGTCGACCTCGCCCTCCAGCCCCTGCTCCACGTCGCTCTCGGAAACGCGGCGCACGCGGTGGCCGAACTCGGTGGCCACCAGCTCGGCCGTGTCGGCGTCGATGGACTGGGTGATGGTGGCCATCACGCCCATGCGGAACAGCGCCTTCACCACCTCGCCGGCGCGGGCGGCCATGCGGTTCGCCAGCTCCTGCACGGTGATGAGGTCGGGGATGACCACGTCGCGCACCACGCGCTCCTGGCCGGAGCGCAGGCGGGCGAGCTCCGCCTGGCGCCGCTCGCGCTCACGGGCGCGGCGGACAGAGGCGAGGCTGCGGCCACGGTCGTCATCGCCCTCGATCGCCGCCTGGACGTCGATGCGCCCCTCACGCTTGCGGTCCGAAGGGCTCATGCCCTTCTTGGCGGGCGCCGGAACGGGCTTGCGGGCCGCGAGCGGGGAAGGCCCGCCCAGGCGGCGCGGCGGCGGACGGCGGTTCTCGTCCTCCATGCTCCCGGGCTGGGGACCCTCGCCGGGGCCGCGCGGGCGCAGCGACAGCTTGGGGGCGCCGGCGGGCAGGCTGCTCGGCACGGGGCCGGGGCGGCGGGCCGCCAGCGGTGCGCCGGGCGCGCCGCCACCACCGCCATAGCCGCCCGGACCGCCGGCACGGGGCCCGAAGCCGCCGGCACCACCGGCCGGACGCGGCGCGTAACCGCGGTCGCCGCCAGGGCCGCCCGCGGGGCGGGGCGCATAGCCGCGATCGCCGCCGGGACCACCGGTCGGGCGGGGCGCGTAGCCACGATCACCGCCCGGGCCACCGGGGCCGCGTGCCACATAGGCGCGGTCGCCCGAGGGAGCGGCCGGACGCTGGACATAGGCCCGGTCACCCGACGGAGCGGGGGGACGTGCCACATAGGCGCGGTCGCCCGAGGGAGCGGCCGGACGCTGGACATAGGCCCGGTCACCCGACGGAGCGGGGGGACGGGCGACATAGGCGCGGTCGCCGCCACGGTCGTCGCGGCCGGCGAAGCCGCCGCGGTCCTGCTGCGGCGCGCGGGGCGGGGCAGGGCGGGGCGCCTCCTCCGCCGGACGCGGCGCGGGGCGCGCGGCCACGGGAGCCGGGCGCGGGGGCTCGGCGGCCTGGGGCTGCGGCTGCGGGGCGGCGGGCGCGGGCGGCGGCTCGGGCTGACGGACCTCCGCCTGGCGGGCCTCGGACTGGCGTGCCTCGAGCTGGGCGCGGCGTGCCTCCTCGGCGGCGGCGCGCTTGGCCTCGGCGGCGCGCTCGGCGGCCTCCTCGGCGGCGCGGCGCTCCTCCTCCTGGCGGCGCTGGGCCTCCTCGTTCGCGGAGCGCACCATCAGGGCCTGGCGCTCGCGCTCCTGGCGCTGCCGCTCGGCCTCCTGGCGCTTCATCTCCTCCAGCACGCGCAGGCGGTTGGCCTGCTCGCCCTGGGTGAGGGGACGGCCGGGCGCGGCGGCCGGGCCGCTGGCGCGGGCGGGACCGCCGGCGCGGGGCGGGCCACCGGCACGCGCCGGGCCCGCGGCCTGCGGGCCGGCCGGGCGCGCGGGCGCCGCGCCGGTGGCGGCGGGGGCGCCGCCGGGGCCGGCCGCACGCTTCTTCACGACCTCGACCTGCACGGTCTTGCTGCGGCCATGGCTGAAGGACTGGCGAACGCTGCCGGCCTGCTCGGTCTTGCCGAGCTCCATGCGTCCGCCCGGGCGCAGCGAAAGACGCCCCTTGCCCTGATCCTGCGCGCTGTCGTCACCCGAACCCGGGTTTTCCGTATCCAACTTGTTGTCCGGCACACTCATCTCCAAGGCACCCGCCGGAATCTGTTTCCGGGGCACCGGCCGCGCCCGAGGGGCGGCCCATTTCTCACATCGCGCCATCAGGGGCGCGCATCCCCCGGGTCGCGCCAGAGGCGCGGTCCCGCTGGGGCCAGGGGGACGAACGTCCCCGACACCCCGTCGCCGTCAGGCCGACTAGCGGCTCATTGCTCTTGCGTCACTGGCACGGCCGGCTCCCCTCCGCGCCGAGGGCGCGCTTCCTGCCTGCCGCCCTTTCGGGGCGCCGGGCCATGGCCACCGCGGGGCTTTCCCCGGGTCGCCGCTTCAGGGCCGCCCGATGCCGGGTGGCCCGCCTTGCCCGTCCTTCCGGAACGGGCCGCTTCCGCGCCATGTGGCGCTTCCGGGCTGCGGGCACCAGGGGCCTTGCGGCTCCCCTGCGCTGCCCGCCTGCCGTCGGACGGTGTGGTGGGCGCCGTGTCCAGGATGCCGGAAAGCCGGGCCGCCTCCGCGAGGATGCCCTCGGCCAGCCGGCCCGGCGCCACCGCCACGTGAACCGCGTGATCCCGCCCGAACAACGCACCCAGCTCCGCCGCGTCGAGCACCGGGATGACGGGGACACCATGGCCGCCCACCAGCCGCGAACGCTCGGACGCGCTTCCATCCGCCGCTTCGACCAGCAGGGCGGCGCGGCCGGCCTGGAGCCATTCGCGCGCCTGCTGGAAGCCCACCACGGCCTGCCCCGCGCGCCTTGCGAGGCCGACCTGATCCCGGATGCGCCGCCGCAACCCATCGACGATCGACTGGCGAAGGTCGGGGATCGGGTGCACCGGGCCGCGGGCGGCCTTCATGAAGGCCCCACGGGTCAGGGCGCGTTCTAGCACATCGCCGCGCGCGCTCAACCACATTCCCCGCCCGGGCATGCGGCCGCCAAGATCCGGCACCAGAACACGCTCCGGGCCGAGCACGAAGCGGATCATGGATTCCTTCGGCAGGCTCTCCCGCGTCGCGACGCAGCGGCGGAGCGGGCCTTTCTCCTCGGCGTCGGGCAGCCCGGCCACCCCTTCGGGCTTGCCTTGCCGGGGCGGCGGCGGGGGCGTTGCCCCGGTGGAGGGAGGAGTCACCTCCTCCACCGCGGGCTCGCCGGAGTCCCCGGCGGGCTTGTGGGGGTCAGGCTCGGGCGTCGCCGTTCTCCTCGCCCTCGGCGGGCTCCGCCTCGCCCTCGGCGGGCTCCGCCTCGTCCGATGTCTCCTCGCCGGATGCGTCCTCGGCCGATTCCTCCTCCGAGGCATCGCCGGCCATCTCCTCGTCGCCGGCGTCCTCACCGGCTTCCGCCAGGGCGGCCGCCTCCGCGGCGGCGGCGGCCGCCTCTTCCTCGGCGCGGGCCTGCTCCTCGGGGCCGAACCAGCCGGCGCGCTGACGGGCGGCCATGATGATGGCGTTGGCGGTTTCCTCGTCGACGCTGTCGGCGCCGAGGATCTCGATCAGCTCGTCCGCCGCGAGGTCGCCGAGGTCGTCGAGCGTCTTCACGCCCTTCTCGCCGAGCGAGACCATCATGGCCGGGGTGAAGCCGCCGACCTCGCCGACCTTGTCGTCCACGCCCATCTCGCGGCGCTTCTCGTCCAGCTCGTTGTCGCGGCGCTCGAGGCTCGCCTGGGCGCGGCGCTTGAGCTCGGTGGCGACGTTCTCGTCGAAGCCCTCGATGGAGGCGAGCTCCTCGTCCTCGATCTCGACGATCTCCTCGAGCGAGCCGAAGCCCTCGGTCACGAGCAGGCCGGCGATCACGTCGTCCACGTCCAGCCCCTCGACGAAGAGGCCGGAGCGCTTGCGGAAGTCCTCCTGGCGGCGCTCGGATTCCTCGGCCTCGGTCAGGATGTCCACGTCGTAGCGGGTGAGCTGCGAGGCCAGGCGCACATTCTGGCCGCGGCGGCCGATGGCCAGGGAAAGCTGGTCGTCGGGCACCACCACCTCGACGCGGCGGCCCTCGTCGTCCAGCACGACCTTGGTCACCTCGGCGGGGGCGAGGGAGTTCACGATGAAGGTCGGGATGTCGTTCGACCAGGGGATGATGTCGATCTTCTCGCCCTGCAGCTCGGCGACCACCGCCTGCACGCGCGAGCCGCGCATGCCGACGCAGGCGCCGACGGGGTCGATCGAGCTGTCGCGCGAGATCACCGCCATCTTCGCGCGCGAGCCGGGGTCGCGGGCCACCGCCTTGATCTCGATGATGCCGTCGTAGATCTCGGGCACCTCCTGGGCGAAGAGCTTGGCCAGGAAGCCCGGATGCGTGCGGGAAAGAAAGATCTGCGGCCCGCGCTGCTCCTCGCGCACGTCGTAGATATAGGCGCGCACGCGGTCGCCGTTGCGGAAGGCCTCGCGCGGGATGGTCTCGTCGCGGCGCAACAGGGCCTCCGCGCGGCCGAGATCGACCATGAGGTTGCCGTACTCGGTGCGCTTGACGACGCCGTTGATGATCTCGCCGACGCGGTCCTTGTACTCGTCGAACTGCTTCTTGCGCTCCACCTCGCGCACGCGCTGCACGATGACCTGCTTGGCGGTCTGGGCGGCGATGCGGCCGAAGTCGATGGGGGGCAGCGGGTCCACGATGTGGCCGCCCACCTCGGCATCCGGCTTGAACTTGAGGGCGATGCGGAGCGGGATCTGGGTGTCCTCGTTCTCCACCGGCTCCTGGTCCACGATCTCGGTCCAGCGGGACAGGCGGACCTCGCCGTTGCGGCGGTCGATGGTGGCGCGGATGTCCTTTTCCTGGCCGTACTTGGCGCGGCCGGCCTTGGACATGGCCTGCTCCATCGCCTCGAGCACTTCCTCGCGCTCGATCATCTTCTCGCGGGCGACCGCTTCCGCGACCTGGAGCAGCTCCGGGCGGGCGATGGCAACGTCCACGGCCATGGTTCTCAGTTCCTCTCGGACGGGGGGCGACGCGGGGTGCGGGCGGGCTTCTCGCCGTCCTGCGTGCCGGTCGCGGGGGCTCGCCAGCGCCGCGGGGCCTTCTTCGGGGCCTCCTCGGCGTCGGTGCTGTCGGGTTCGGGCTGGGCGGTGGCCGCGATCAGCTCGTCGGTCAGCACCAGCTTGGCGCGGCGGATGTCGCGGCGGGGGAGCGTGACCTCGTCACCCTCGTCCAGCTTCAGGCGCACCTCGTTCTCGTCCGCCGAAAGGATGCGGCCACGGAAGCGGCGGCGGCCCTCGTGCGGGATGGTCATCTCCACCGTCGCGACCTGGCTCGCGAAGCGCACCCAGTCCTTGGTCCGGGTCAGCGGGCGGTCGATGCCGGCGGAGGAGACCTCGAGGTTCCAGAGGCCCGGGAAAGGATCGTCCACGTCGAGCACGGCGCCGACCGCGTGGCTGATCGCCTCGCAGTCGCCGACGCCGATGAGGCTGCCATCGGCGCGGTCGGCCATGACCTGCACGGTCGGGCGCTCCTTGCCCTGGATCTGGACGCGCACGAGCTCGTAGCCCATCGCGCCGAGGGTTGGCGCTATGGCGGTGGCGATGCGGGCCTCGAGGCCCTCATGCTGAGGAAGGTCGTCGCTCAAAAACGAAAAAAGGCGGCCCGTTAAGGCCACCCCCCTGAACCGGCGGATTGTCTTGTCAGCCACTCATATAGCGGGGCGGCGGCGGCGGGGCAAGGCTTACCTCGCCGTTCCGCGCGCGTGCCTTGCCAAGTTCCGGGGTGGATGGGAGAAGCTGAAGGCGCGTAACCACCGGCGTGAGACACGATGTTCGCCCATATGACCGACCTCCTCGCCGCGGCCGAGGGCGCCGCCGCGTCTG
Organism: Muricoccus vinaceus; assembly: GCF_042433125.1. Taxonomy (NCBI): domain Bacteria; kingdom Pseudomonadati; phylum Pseudomonadota; class Alphaproteobacteria; order Acetobacterales; family Roseomonadaceae; genus Muricoccus; species Muricoccus vinaceus. The sequence goes on from NZ_JBHLVZ010000074.1 coordinate 88,705, forward strand.
GGGGCCTGGACGCCGCTCTTGGCAAGCTCCGCGCTCTGTCGCTCGACGATTTCGGCGTGCTGCTGCTGCAGATGCCCAACCCGGAATACCCGGCCTTGTCCGCCGTGCTGCCGCGTATGTCAGCGGAGCAGGTGCAGCGGGACTGGACGGGCCAGGCTGGCTTCCCGCTTCTGGCCCAGAGCCTGAACTTCGTCCGCTCGGTCGCGCTGCGCTTCCAGCAGCTGACGGGCACGCCGCTCGGCGAGGCGCCCATCCTGGATTTCGGCTGCGGCTACGGCCGGCTCCTGCGGCTGATGCTGCATTTCTCGCCGCCCGGGCAGCTCTGGGGCGTGGACCCCTGGGACCGCTCGATCGAGATCTGCCGCACCGACAAGGTCCCCGCCCACCTGGCCATCTCCGACTACCTACCGCGCACGCTGCCGGTGGAGGAGACGCAGCGGTTCCGGCTGATCTACGCCTTTTCGGTGTTCACCCACTTGTCCGAGCGGGCGACGCGGATGGCCCTCGGCACCCTGCGCCGCTACGTGGCGGAGGATGGGATGCTGGTGATCACGATCCGCCCGCGCGAATACTGGCAGGTGGCGGCCTCCTCGGGCCAGTCGGTGGACGTGCCGATCGACCTCACCACCCGCCTGCGCGAGCACGACGAGACCGGCTTCACCTTCATTCCGCACAAGCGCGACGCGGTCGAGGGCGACATCACCTATGGCGATACCTCTATCACCTTCGACTGGCTGGCCCGGCACGCGCCGGGTTGGGCGGTGGCCGGCTACGACCACACCCTGGACGACTTCTACCAGCTGATCGTCTACCTGCGTCCCGTCGCGGGCTAAGCCCGCCGGACATGGCCTGTGCGCCGGTCAGGCTTCGGGACCGGTGCCCGCGCGCGGCGTTCAGGCCCGGGCCGGCGACGCCCTAGGAGCGCCGCCACACCCACCAGCGCGGCGAGCGGCCTTCGCGCAGGGCCTTGGCCTCGTAGCGGGTGTGGGGCCATCCCTCGGGGTGGGCGTCGTGCCGCGCGGCCAGGGTGAACAGGGGCTGGCCGGCCATCACCTCCTCCACCCAGGACTGGTAGGTCGGGTCGTCGCTGGCGATGCGCCACTCGGCGCCCGGGCGCATCTTCTGCGCGAGCAGGGGCAGCAGGGCCGGGTGGGCGAAGCGGCGCTTGCTGTGCCGGGCCTTGGGCCAGGGGTCCGGGAACATCAGGAACAGGCGGTCGAGCGAGGCGTCCGGCAGGGCGGCCAGGAGGTGGCGGGCGTCCTGGGGCCAGAGGCGGAGGTTGGGGGGCAGGGGTGCCGTGTGCTCCTCGCCCTCGGGAACGAGGTGGGTGAGGAGGGAGCAGAGGCCGTTCTCGAAGACCTCGGAGGCGATGAGGGCGGTGCGCGGGTGGTGGCGCGCGAGTTCCAGGGCGTGCTCGCCGCCCCCGAAGCCGACCTCGAGCCAGAGGGCCTCGGCCTCCATCGGGAAGGAGGCCCGGGGGTCGGCGGGGGTGGCGAGGGTGATGCGGGGCAGGGTGAGGTCGAGCAGGCGCTGCTGGCGGGGACGCAGCGGGTGGCCGCGGCGGCGGCCGTAGAGGCGGTCCGGGATGCCCTCGGCGGGCGGGGCGGGGCGGGTGGTGTCAAAGGCCATGGGGTGTGCCTGAATGGGGGAAGGGCCGCCCCGCGGGGGATGCGGGACGGCCCTTTGCTTTACGCTTTCAGGCTCTCTCCGCCTTGGGGGAGGCGGACCGGACAAGGGGGGCGTCCGGTGGAAGGGAACCTAGGGCAGATGAGAACAAAAGGTCAACAGATTTGTTCTCAGCGGTTGAAGGCGCGCTTCAGCTCGCCCGCGAGGTCGGTGCGTTCCCAGGTGAAGGTGCCGCGCTCGGCGTCCGGCGTGCGGCCGAAATGGCCGTAGGCGGAGGTGGGGACGTAGATGGGGCGGTTGAGGTGCAGGTGCTCGCGGATGCCGCGGGGGGACAGGTTCACCATGTCGGAGACGACCTTGGTGAGCTTCGCCTCGTCCACGTCGTGGCCGGTGCCGTGCAGGTCGAAGTAGACCGAGAGGGGCTTGGCGACGCCGATGGCGTAGGAGACCTGGATGGTGCAGCGCTCCGCCAGGCCGGCGGCGACGACGTTCTTGGCGACGTAGCGGGCGGCGTAGGCGGCGGAGCGGTCGACCTTGGTGGGGTCCTTGCCGGAGAAGGCGCCGCCGCCGTGGGGGGCCGCGCCGCCGTAGGTGTCCACGATGATCTTGCGGCCGGTGAGGCCGCAGTCGCCGTCCGGGCCGCCGATGACGAAGGTGCCGGTGGGGTTGACGTAGATCTCCTCGGCGGAGGGCATCCAGCCGGGGGGGAGGGAGGTCTCGATGAAGGGGAGGACGAGGGCCTTCACGTCCTCCTGGGTCATGCCTTCCTGGTGCTGGGTGGAGACGACCACCGAGGTGGCGCCGACGGGCTTGCCGTCCACGTAGCGCAGGGTGACCTGGGACTTGGCGTCGGGCAGGAGGCCCTTGGCGGAGATGTCCTCGTTGCGGCGGGCCTCGCTGATGCGGCGGAGGACCAGGTGGGCGTAGTAGAGGGGCGCGGGCATCAGGTCGGGCGTTTCGCGGCAGGCGTAGCCGAACATGATGCCCTGGTCGCCGGCGCCCTCGTCCTTGTTGCCGGCGGCGTCCACGCCCTGGGCGATGTGGGCGGACTGGGCGTGGAGGTGGCACTCCACATGGGCGTTGCGCCAGGAGAAGCCTTCCTGGTCGTAGCCGATGTCGTGCACGGCGAGGCGGGCGCGGTGCATCAGCAGCTCGGGCGTGATGTCACCGGGGCCGCGGGTTTCGCCGGCGATGATGATGCGGTTGGTGGTGACCAGGGTCTCGCACGCGACGCGCGCGTAGGGATCGGCCTCCAGGAAGGTATCCAGGACGGTATCGGAGATACGGTCCGCCACCTTGTCCGGATGGCCCTCGGAGACGGACTCCGAGGTGAAAAGGTACTCGCCCTTGTCGCGCATGGCGTGATTCAGCCTCTTGTCGCGTGAATGGAAGCCGGTACCCCGGTTTCCGGGCGGCGGGGGGGTATCGCTTCCACCAAGCGGGGGGTCAAGGCGCGGGGGCGGGGGGCACTCATGCGGGGATGAGGGAGGGGTGGATGCGGGCGCGGCCGCCGGCGGTGCGGAGAAGGGCGCGGCAGGTGCGGAGATAGGGGATGCTGGCGCGGGTGAGGGGCTGGGTAAGGAGCCATTTCACCGCGCGATGAACCATTTCGGACAAATCGGGGTCGGGGAGCATCCAGGAGGGCCCTGGGAGGGCCTGGGGGAGGTTCAGGCGGCGGGCGAGGGCGAGGACCGGCAGGCCGAGGATGCGGTAGGTGCGGCGGTGGCAGGCCGCGAGCCAATCGACGAGGCGGCGGAGGGTTCCGGGGGCGCGGCGGCGGGCGGCGAGCTTGAGGAGGCGGGACCAGAGGCCGGCATGGGCCCAGCGGCGGAAGGTGCGGTGGATGGTGTCGGTGGGGGCGTGGGCGCTGCGGGTGTGGCGCCAGGGGAGGGTGGAGGTGACGGCCTGGAAGATGGCGTCGAGGCGGGCGCGGGGGTTGGCGATGGGGCGGCCCGGGCCGGTGAGGGGGAGGTGGGGGGCGAGGAGGGACCACTCGGCGTCGGTGAGGAGGGACCAGGGGCGGGGGTGGGGCATGGAGGGCTCCCTAGAGGCATCAGCTTCTTAGCTAAGCTCGTTCTTAGCTAAGCTCGCGTTCCTTGTCAAGGAATAAATGCCTTTAGCGGATTTGCGACTGACGTGTATGCAAGAGCTAAAGTGATCTCCGCACTCAGCTCGTATTCCGGTCTTCGTGTGGCAGATCTGCAAATTTTTAACATTATTTTGCGATTTTCGGAACTCGCACCTTGTGTCGACAAAGTTACGATTCCATGATGGAATGGGTGGTGGTGAGATCATGGCCAAGACACGTTCGTTCTCCATATTTCTGCTAAAGCGCGCATTCACACCAGCAAATGTGCTGGAACCCGACCACGGACTTGACCCAGTAACTGATGCAACTGCGCTGCCTGACGGTTCGCTATTATACATCTTAGATAGCAAGCCACGCGAACCCTGGTGGAGAGGGTTCTTTGGCATTCCGCAGCCATTAGAGCAAGTGGGCAAAGGTGCTCTCGTCTTCATTCCGAGAGAAGGTCGATGGTTTGCGCTCTCATTTGGTCATGTCTCACACAACATGAAGCCTGAAGGTTACGAGTACGATTTCGGTCTTCGAGTAACCTTAAACAGTGTGGACCGGGGCGCTCTGAAAAGCACTGATATTCTGGAACCCGGGTCAGCCCGCAGGCGCAGGATTCAGATTCCAACGGCAGCCGATTTGACACTTTTTGACGTGGATAACGATGGCAGCATCCTTCGAAGTCTCACGGGTAAGGTCAAAGCTTCTCGCTTGCACCTTTTCAAGAATGCTACGGGCGCAAGCAGTCTTCGCATCAGCGCCAAACTTTCCACGGATGAGATGAGCAACCTTTGCGGCGAACTTCTTGCGATATATTTGAGCGACGAATACAAGGCCATCTTTCCCGACGTTCAAAGTGTTTCGCCGATTAATGATCCGGCAGTTGTAAGCCAATTAGACCACAAGCTGTTGCAAGCACTGCGGCGGAAATCAGATTCAATTAGCCTGGCAGTTCCAAGCATCATAAACTACAATGAAAGTTTATCCGTCAGCTTTTCGGGGCAAGGCCCGAGCCAATTATACGACGGTGCTGACATAGAAAACTTCTATGACTATCTTGAGGAAAGAGCAAAGAAACCATCATCCATTACTTTGGCTGATGTAGAACGATACAAAATGCTGCTCGTCAACGACGACTCTCATGATCGAGAAGCCTTTCCCTTTTATAAATCTCTCATATTTGATACAAATCTTCCTGGCAATGGCGGTGTTTACCATTTAGTGGAAGGAAATTGGTATCGCTTCGATAAGAGCTACATCAATCGAATGCGAGAATATCTAGACCCTTTGTTTGTCACCGACGCACAGCTTCCTTCGTTCAGCCAAGCAACTGAGGGCGAGTACAACTCCGCCGTAGCGGCGTCACTCCCTGATACTCTGTGTCTGGACACAACAAATATCAGCCCGAAATCGTACACGCCGGTGGAGCCATGTGACATATACAGCGTGGAAGGCGGCAGGGCGCTGCTTCGACACGTCAAAATCTCGACTAGATCAAGTCAGCTAAGTCATTTATTTAACCAAGGTGCGGTGTCAGTCGAACTATTGAAGGTTGAACCGGCTGCATCCATAAATTTACAAAATCTTGTTAGAGCAGCAGGCGGCTCCGCTACAGCCTCCTTGCTGGCACCCATTTTATCCGAAGAGTACGCGGTGCGTTATTGTATTATTACCACGCGCGATGAAACAAAAAAATCGGACAACTTGCCGTTGTTCTCGCGTATGACACTGATGCGAACGGCGAAGGCTCTTAAGCTTATGGGCGTTCACCGCAGCATCTGCTTCGTTGAAGACCTCTCAGTGGCATCTCCGAAAAAGAAACCCACAAGAAAGAAAAGCTCTGCACCATAGAAGGCGGCGTTTTCCGAATATCTTTGGCTTGTGAGGCATGCAGTGGATATTTCCTCGGAAGGCGGACACAATCTTAGAAAATTAATGGAGAAAATTCTCGCGTTGAGTGAAGCAAGAGATTGGGAAGTTGCACGCAAGGAGTGGAAACTCACTGATATTTATGAGGCGGATGAGCCGCAGGTGTGCCTATGTGGTCACGCTCCAATCATTGAGATTTGCTGCATACACAATGTAATTACAAAGAAGAATACGGAAGTCGGCAACCGGTGCGTAAAACGATTCTTCGGATTTCGATCAGACCTCATCTTCGAAGGCATAAAGAGGGTCCGTCTGGATAACACAAAGAGTTTAAATGCAGATGCACTAGCTTTCCTGAAGGAGGTTGGCCTAATCAACTCCTGGGAATATGGATTTTCCGTAGATAATCTCAAGAAGAGAATTCTATCCGGTAAGCAGTTAGCCACACGGCGCAAAATAAATGACCGAGTAGCGATGGCGATGAAGCGACGTGGTTTATCAGGTTAAAGAGCTTCCCGCCAACACTGTTGGAACGCACTTCTAAGAAAGCAAAAATTCCGCCCCACTCTCCGCACAAACCCCCCCCACCTCCTCCACCAGCGTCGGCACCATCGAAATCCCCCCTTCCCGCCGCCGCGCCGTCTCGTCGTGCTCGGGGTCGCCGGGGATGAGGACGGGCTGGGCGGGGTCGATGGGGGCGATGCCGCGCCTACGGGCGAGGCGTTCTTCCAGGTCTTCCTCGAAGGCTTCGGCCGTGCGGAAGGCGGCGGGGTCGAGGGCGAGGAAGAAGTGGCCGGTCTTGTTCCTGTTCGTGCGGGCGACAGGGGAGGGGGGCGCCTTCAGGCGCTGACGTCCTGGATGGTTTTCCGGAGTTGGCCGTAGCTGACCGGCTTGAACAGGATCGCCGCCGGGTGGTCCAGGTGGATGCGGGCGACCGTCGCGGGTTCCTGGGAGCCGGTGACGAAGATCACGAGCGACCCGACCTGCGCGTGGATGGCCAGGGCCGCGTCGACGCCGTCCTTCCGGCCCTGGAGGCGGACGTCCATCAGGACGATCCGCGGCTGGTGGAGCCGCGCCAGTTCCGCCGCCTCGTCGGCCGTGGCGGCCATGCCGCAGACGGTCAGGCCCATCCTCTCGACCATGGAGGAGAGGAGTTCTGCAATGAGATACTCATCCTCGACGATCAGGACGGATTCGGCCGCGAGGGTCATGTCGTCTCCATTGAAGGCATCAGGATTTCCACGCGGCCGCCCTGGCCGCCCGGGATGTTCATCTTGCCGCCGAGCTGGCGGGTCAGGCCGGTGACGATGCGGGTGCCGACGCCGGAGACGTGGCCATCGGGGAAGGTGGGGGCGGCCGCGTCGTTGTCGACCGCGAGCAGCGCGGTGCCGGCGCCCGCCTGGCGGAACTCGACGGACACGTTCCGCACCCTCGGGGCCCGGGCCGCCTCGGAGACCAGTTCGGTGATGATGAGGCCGACGGGGATGGCGAGGTCGAGGTTCACGGGGAGGGGTTCCGCCGTGACGCCGAAGGTGATGCCCGCCTCCCTGGCGGAGAGGGCGACGGACAGGTTCTCCAGGAGGTCCCGCAGGAAGGGCGCGATGCTGAAGGCGCGGATGTCCTCGGAGGAGGCGAGCTGCTGGTGCGCGAGGCCGAGGGTGAAGACGCGGCGGCGCAGGCGTTCGAAGGCTTCCTTTGCCGCGGCGTCGTCCAGGCGGCTGGTTTCCAGGTTCATGAGGGAGTCGACGACCTGGAGGTTGTTCTTCACGCGGTGGTGGACCTCGCGCAGGAGGAGGTCGCGCTCGTGCACCGTGCGGGTGAGGTCGGTCGTCCGCTCGGCCACGCGTTGTTCGAGGAATTGCCGGGCTTGGGCGAGGGCGTGTTGCTGGCGGGCGAACTGCCGCAGGAAGAAGATGAGGAGCACGACGGCCGAGAGTGCCCAGCTCAGCCGCCCGACGGACCAGCCGACGGTGTAGCGGCCGCCGCCGGCGTGACTGAGGATGGTGGCGGCGAGCACGGCCGTGAGCGCGCAGCTCAGCCAGAGGAAGAGGGTGTTCCGCCGGCCGATGAAGAGGAGGATGAGCAGGACGCTGGCCGCGAGCATGCTCATCGCCGTGTAGATGATGGCGGTGTTCAGGCCCGTCCATGCGGCGCCGGCCATGGGGGGCGGCAGGCGGTCGGTCATGGCGGTGGAGACCAGGGCGCAGGCGGCGGCCGTGGCGAGGATGGCGGCCACGGCGCAGGCGGCGGCGCGGTTCGTGTTCGCGGGGGCCAGCTTGCGGTCGGGCGCGGCGAGTTCGGCGATGACGGCGGCGAGCATGAGGATGCTGTAGCCGCTCATCCAGAACAGGAAGGCCCAGGCGGTAGACTGGGGTGTGCCCAGGATGATCTGGTTCTGGAGGATTGCGCCGGGGAAGGTCAGGAGGTGGAGGAGCGGCATCAGGCCGCCGAACAGGTAGGCGCATCCGAGCAGCAGCACGGACCAGGTGCGGGTGGCGCGGAACTGGACGAAGAGAAGGAAGCTGGTTGTCAGCTCCGTGACGAAGACGAGGGACGCGAAGGCCGGGGTGATCGCGGTGATTTCCAGCCCCTTGCTGGCCGCGACGGGGAGAAGCGCGAGCACGGCCGCCAGGAAAAGGCCGTGCACCATGAGGGTTCGTGAGATGCCGCCCCATGACGGGCTGGTGGTTGCGCCGGGTTGGCCCGCGGCGGCACCGAGCTGGCGCTCGGCGATTGGGATGCTGGACACATTCGTCTCTCGTTGGAGGCGTTGAGATTGCATCTATAACCCGCCCTGGGAACGGTGCGTTCTGCAGACAAGTTGCACCCCGCTTGCGGGCCGGGGCGCGTGCGCGCTTGTGGTGCCCACGCGCCGGCGGAGACGCCAGAGCCCCGGGCCGGGCGGCCCGTTTCTTACAGGAGGAAGGCTGCCCCGCTCTCGGCGCAGACCGCGCGCACTTCCTCCACGAGGGTGTCCACCATCGGAATTCCTTTCTCCCGCCGGCGCAGGGTGGTGTCGTGCTCGGGGTCGCCGGGGATGAGGACGGGCTGGGCGGGGTCGATGGGGGCGATGCCGCGCATGCGGGCGAGGAGTTCTTCCATGTCTTCCTCGAAGGCTTCGGCCGTGCGGAAGGCGGCGGGGTCGAGGGCGAGGAAGAAGTGGCCGGTTTCGTTCTCGGCCATGCGGGCGCCGGTGAGGGTGGCGCAGAGGACCTCCACCATCAGGGCCAGGCCGTAGCCCTTGTGGCCGCCGAGCTTGCGGGTGCCGCCGAGGGGGGAGAGGCGGCGGGCGATGGCGGCGGCGGCGGAATCGGTCTCGGGGGTGCCCTGGCTGGTGAGGGCCCAGCCCTCGGGGATGGGTTTGCCGGCGCGGCGGGCGATGGAGACCTTGCCGTAGGCGACGGCGGTGGTGGCCATGTCCAGCAGGACGGGGCGGGCGCCGTCGCGCGCGGGGGCGGCGAAGGCGATGGGGTTGGTGCCCAGCGCCGGGTCGCGGCCGTTGGTCGGGACCAGGAGGGGGGGCGAGTTGGTGAGGGAGATGGCGATGAGGCCGTGCTCGGCGGCCATGCGGGCGTACCAGCCGGCGGCGCCGTAGTGGGTGGAGTTGGTGACGGCGGTGACGCCGATGCCGTGTTCCCTGGCCTTGTCGATGGCGGTGGTCATGGCGAGGTGGGCGGCGACGTGGCCGATGCAGTGGTGCGCGTCGATGAGGGCGGCGGGGCCGCGGTCGTTGGCGATGGTGGGGGTGGCGCGGGGGTCGAGGCGGCCTTCGCGCACGGCGATCTGGTAGAAGGGGAGCATTCCGACGCCGTGGGAGTCGACGCCGGACAGGTCGGTTTCGACCATGATGGTGGCGGCGGTGTCGGCGTGGTCCTGGGACATGCCCCAGGTGGTGAAGACCGTGGTGAGCTGCCGGTGGAGCAGTTCCGCGGGAACGGTGAGGACGTTTTCCATCCCGCTATTAGATCGCGGGGTCCGGGGGGTGCGTCCACCCCCCTCGGCGTCGGCAGGAAGCCTTCCGCTTTCGGCTGGGGGTTTCGGGGAGCGGAGCCTCCCCGAAGGCTGCCCGCGACGGATTAAGAGGGGCGGATCTGGGTGATCTTGGTGCCGTTGAGGGCGATGGAGGCCATGAGGCCTTCCTGGTTGAAGGTGACGGCGTAGACGGGTTCGCGCAGCGTGGTGGAGGTGGCGTTGATCTGGGCGCCGCGGTCCAGCACGACCACGGCGGGGCCGGTGCCGATTTCCCAGCCTTCGGCGTTCATGAGATTCCGCAGGGCTTCCTCGGTCATGAAGAACATGGCGAGGCCGGAGGCCTGGGCGCCGATGAGGAGGCCGAAGGAGGCGCCGGCGATGTTGAAGTAGCCGCGGGTGGTGCCGCCTTGCAGCAGGGCGCCTTCGCCGTACTGGCCGCCGACGACGAAGCCGCCCTGGATGATGCGGGGGAAGATGAGGGTGGCGCGGACCTGCTCGTGGAGAGCGCGGGCCTGGGGGAGGTTGCGGAGGCGGGTGAGGGCGGCCGTGACGTCGGCGTCGATCTCGGCGCGGGTGGCTGCCTGGGCGGGAGTCGGGCGGAGAAGAGGGGTTGTGGCCGCGAGGGTGAGGGCGGCGGCGGGGAGGAGGCGGGTCGCGAGGGTGCGGCGGGTGGGGTGGGTCATGGTCGGGGTCCGTCGGGCCATTTGCGGGGGCGTGACGGGGTAGGGAACGCGCTCAACCCGGCGTGGCTGCGGGCGTCACATCATGTCGAACAGGTGTTTCATTCGGTAAAGCCGGGCGGTCAGGCCAGGGCTTCGAAGGGGATGCCGGCGGGGATGCCGCCGAAGGCGGTGATCTCGCCGAGGTTGTCGCCGCGGCGCCAGAGGGCGGCGGGACGGTAGTCGTCATAGGCGCGGAGGCGCCGGCGGGTGGCTGGGGCGCGGTCGAGGTAGCCGTTGTTCCAGCGGCAGGCGAGGAGGGCGCAGCCGGCCTGGAGGAGGGCGGTGGTTTCGAAGCGCAGCGTGACCTAGTCCCGGTCGGCGTCGCGGGGGCTGGCGGCGAGGCGGCGGGCATCGGCCTCGCTGGCGAAGAGGAAGACCATGCTGTTGATGAACAGGCGCCAGGCCGCGGGCGGGATCGCGGGGTGGAGGCGGGTGGCGATCGGGTCTTCCGGCATGTTCTGCCAGCGGAGCCAGGCGGTGGTGCCGTCGGGCGCGGGGGCCGGGGTCCAGGCGTTGCGGTTCCTGGTGGTGGGGGTGCCGGTGGCGAGGGCGGCGGTGGGCAGGAGGCCGTGGGCGCGGATGCTGTCCAGCGCCGTGCGGTGGGTGACGTGGAAGAGGCGCGGGTTGTGGCGGGCGAAGTCCATCCGGGGGTCGCGCTCAGGCCATGTTGAGGACGTGCTTCATTCCGTAGAGGCCGGGGGGCTGCTTGAGCGCCCAGAGGGCGGCGCGGACGGCGCCGGTGGCGTAGACGCGGCGGTCGAAGGAGCGGTGGGTGAGGGCGATGTGTTCCTCGCCGGAGGCGAAGAGAAGGGTGTGCTCGCCCACCACCTGGCCCGCGCGGAGGGCGGCGAAGCCGATGGCGCCGGGCTTGCGGGCGCCGGTGTGGCCGTCGCGGCCGGATTCGATGCCGGCCGCTTCCAGCGTGGTGCCGCGGCCGGCCGCGACGGCGCGGCCGAGGGCCAGGGCCGTGCCGGAGGGGGCGTCGATCTTCTGGCGGTGGTGGGTTTCGAGGATTTCGGCGTCGTAGGTCTCGCCCGGCAGGGCGGCGGCCATGCGCTCGGCCAGGGCGAGGAGGAGGTTCACGCCGGGGGCGAAGTTGGCGGCATAGACGATGGGGATGTGCTTCGCGGCCTCCTCCAGCGCGGCTTCCTGGGCGCGGGACAGGCCGGAGGTGCCGAGGATGAGGGGCTTGCGGGCCGCGGCGGCCGCCCGGGCATGGGCCTGGGCGGCGTCCGCGGTGGTGAAGTCGATCAGGGCGTCGGAGACGCGGGCGAGGGCATTGGGGTCGCTGGGCCATTGCTCGCCCCGGCGGGCGGTGCCGCCGGCGAGGGTGGCGCCGGCGGCGGCCACTTCCTCCGCCAGGAGCTGGCCCATGCGGCCGGAGATGCCGAGGATGCCGATCCTGCCCATTGCCGTGCTGCCCCCTTGGTGGTGCCGGAGGTTTTCGGGCGGAACGGGGGCGGGGGGAAGGGGGCTCAGGGGTTGTCCAGCCAGAAGGGCTCGGCCTTGTAGTAGTCGTAGACGCGGCGGCCCTGGGTGTCGCTGAGGTCCATGTCCTCGGCGGGGGCGTAGCTGGGGGCGCCCTTGAGCTGGTCCTGGGTGAGGTCCACGACGTAGCCGCCGAGCCCGGTGTCGTAGGTGAGGACGGACCAGGGCAGGGGGTGCTGGCTTTCCCCGATCCCGAGGAAGCCGCCGAAGGCCATGACGGCGAAGGCGACGCGGCCGGACACCTTGTCGATCATGAGGGTTTCGATGGTGCCGAGGTGCTCGCCGGCGCGGTTGTAGACGGTGGTGCCCTCCACCTTGTCGGCGGAGATGAGGCGGCGGGGGGTGTCCTGGCCGGTGGCGGACATGGTGCGATCCTTGGATGTGCCGGGAAAACGCGGCGCCGGGGAACAGGTTCGCGGGCGCGATGCATTTGGGATCGCGCCGGGTCCGATCCGCGGGGCGGAGGGGACCATTCCATCGGGGAGCGGGATATTTCCCCCGATGGGGAGGAGCGTCGCGGGGCGTTCACCGCGCATCGCCCCCGCTCCTTCGGCCGGGCATCGACGCCGCCCGGCGTGCGGATGCCCGCGCCCGTCGCGGCGGGGCGCCGCGGCTGCGGGCGGGCGCTGATCGAGCGGGGGCTTCCCTCCGGCTCGAGGCGCTGGACGGGTCACGTGCGGGGCCGGAGGGAGCGCGCTGCTCCACCGGCCTGCCGCTGCCTGGCCCGGCCGGCGGGCTGGACCGGCGGGCGGGGCGCCGCCGTGCTACCATTCTTTACAAAGCCCAATGAATTCGCCGGGCCGCAAGGCCTTGTCTCAGGACGCTTTTCCGGAGCGGGCGCGGCCGGGCGGCGAGACTGGCGCTGCATGAACATCGCTGCAAGTGCGGGCGGCCGCGTGGTATTCTGCCAGCCGGGTGTGGCGCGGCCTGCAACGCTGCGGTGCCTGTGCCGCCTTGCCGGAGCGCTCTTCGCGGCGAACCGGGCCCGGTTGTGCCGGCCGCCTGTGGAAAGGCATGATGCAGTTTCGTGGAACATCCGGTGTCGGGCCGGACCGGTCGCGTGCCGCGGAGGGCGGAACCCGCTCGCTGCGCCTGCACCACCTGCTGGTCGCCGCTTCCGTGCTGATGCCGGCGGTGCTGTTCGCCGTGGCCGCCCTGAACAACCGCATGGACGTGCTGCGCGAGGGCCAGGCCGGGGTGGCGCGCACCGTGACGGTGATGGACGAGCATGCGCGCAAGGTGTTCGAAACGGGCGAGCTGGTGCTGGGGCGGGTGGACGACCGCATCCGCGGCATGGGCTGGGAGGAGATCGCGGCGCCGGAAACCAGCGCCTTCCTGGCGCGGCTGAAGGCGCCGCTGGAGCAGGTGGTTTCCGTCTGGGTGACCGATGCCGAGGGGGTGGTGCGCGCCGGCAGCCACGGCTGGAACCCGGAGGCGTCGATCGCCAACCGCGAGTTCTTCCAGGCCCAGCGCGAGCGGGACGCCGGGCTTTTCGTGAGCGCCGCCTTCTGGGGGCGGGCGACGGGGGCTTCGAGCTTCGCCCTCAGCCGGCGGCACGTCAGCGCGGATGGGCGCTTCGACGGCATCGTGCACATCGCGCTGAGCCCGGATTACTTCACGCGCTACTACGAGGCCTCGGCGCCGCGGGGGGCGCATGTGGCGGCGCTGCTGCGCTCGGACGGGGCGGTGCTGGCGCGGGTGCCCGAGCACAGCGAGGCCGCGGCGCGGTTGCCGCCCGACAGCCGGCTGCTGCGCCAGATCGCGGAGCGGCCCGAGGGCGGGTCCTTCCTGGGCGTCACGGGGAAGGACGGGGTGGAGCGGGCCTATGCCTACCGCCGCGTGGGGAATTACCCGGTCTTCGTGGCGCATGGCGTGGACAAGTCGGCGCTGCTGCGGCGCTGGCACGACAACCTCCGGCTGTTCGGCGCGGTGTCGGGGGTCGCTTCCTTCATGCTGCTGCTGGTTTCCTGGCTGGCCTTGCGCGGGGTGCAGACGGAGCGGGCGACGATGCTTCGGCTGCGGGCCGCGCTGGCCAATCTGCGGCAGGAGACGCGCCAGCGCGAGGCGGCGGAGCAGCGGGTGCGCCAGGCGCAGAAGATGGAGGCGGTGGGGCAGCTCACGGGCGGGATCGCGCACGACTTCAACAACCTGCTGACGGCCGTGCTGGGCAGCCTGCACCTGCTGAGAAAGCGCCTGCCGGCCGGGGACGAGCGGGCGGCGCGGTTGCTGGAGAACGCCTTGCAGGGGGCGCAGCGCGGGGCGTCGCTGACGCAGCGGCTGCTGGCCTTCAGCCGCGGGCAGGCGCTCCGGCCGCAGGCGGTGGACGTGGTGGCGCTGGTGCGCGGGATGTCGGACCTGCTGCGCTCCTCGCTCGGCACCGGGGTGCGGCTGGAGACGCTGTTTCCGCCGGGCATCGGCGCCGCGCATGTGGACGCGAACCAGCTTGAGCTGGCGCTGCTGAACCTGGCGGTGAACGCGCGGGACGCGATGGCCGGGCAGGGGCAGCTGACGGTTTTCGCCAGGGAGGAGCGGGTGGCGGCCTCCCCGGCCGGGGGGGAGCTGCGGCCGGGCGCCTATGTGGTGCTGGGGGTGACCGACACCGGCATGGGCATGGACGAGGGGACGCTGGCGCGCTGCGTGGAGCCATTCTTCACCACCAAGGGCGTGGGCAAGGGCACCGGGCTCGGGCTTTCCATGGTTTATGGCCTGGCCGCGCAGTCCAACGGGCGGCTGGTGCTGCGGAGCCGGCCGGGGGAGGGCACGACGGCGGAGCTTTGGCTGCCGCGGGCGGAGGAGGCGGCGGCGCGCGGTGCGCCGGCGCCGGTGCCGGAGGTGGCCTGGCCAGCCCAGGACACGCCCGGGCGGCGGACCGTGATGGTGGTGGACGACGACCCGCTGGTGCTGGCGAGCACGGCTTCCATGCTGGAGGACGTGGGCTACGCGGTGGTGGAGGCGGCTTCCGGCCGGCAGGCGCTGGAGATCCTGCGGGCCGGGGCCAAGCTGGACCTGGTGCTGACGGACCAGGTGATGCCGGGCATGACGGGGGTGCAGCTGGGGATGGAGCTCCGGCGCCTTTGGCCGGGGCTGCCGGTGCTGCTGGGCACGGGCTATGCCGAGCGGGCGGAGCTGTCGCGGTCGGGGCTGCCGCTGCTGGGCAAGCCTTTCGCCCAGGCGGAGCTGGTGCAGGCCGTGGAGGCCTGCCTGGGGGCCGCCGCGCCCGGGAGCGGGGCGGCGGCCGGGCCGCCCGCCAGCGCACCGGCCGGGGGAACGGTGGTGCCGTTCCGGCCGGTGGAGGGACGCTCGGCCTGAGGGTTCCGGCGGGATGCCGGGAAGCGCGGCGGCTCGGCCGGCCTTCACCTTGAGGACCTTCCCGGCGATGGGCGGTGCGACGAGCAGCCCGGCGCGCGGTTCGGGCGCCGGGTCGCTGGCCAGCACGCGCCGGCTCTCCTCGGCGCTCCTGCGGGTTTACTCGGCGGTCGTTGCCTGGTGAACCGCCGGGGCTCGGTTTCCCCGGGCATGGCACATCCGGAGCCTGGGAGTTCACCCAGCCTGCTTGAGGCCGCTGGTGGGCGCTTCCCATTCTCCCGCTGGTAGCACGGCCTTCGACGCGTCCGGGGGGAGGAAGAACTGCTTCTTCCTCCCCCCGGGGCTCAGCCTTGATGGGCTGTCAGGACAGGGCGTTCCCCCAACTGCCGCTTACGCGGCGAGGGCGGCCCATGGCCGCTTAGGCGGCGAGGGCGGGATAATCCGTGTAGCCGTGCTCGTCGCCGCCGTAGAAGGTGCTCTTGTCGGGGGTGGCGAGGGGGGCGCCGGTCTTCATGCGCTCCACCAGGTCGGGGTTGGCGATGAAGGGGCGGCCAAAGGCGACGAGGTCGGCGCGGCCCTCGCGGATGGCGGCGTCGGCGAGCGCGAAGTCGTAGCCGTTGTTGGCCATGTAGGGGCCGCGGAAGGCCTTCTTCAGCGCCATGAAGTCGAAGCCGGGAACGACGTCGCGCGCGCCGCCGGTCGCGCCCTCGATCATGTGGAGATAGGCGAGGTTGAGGGGGGCGAGGGCTTCCACCGCGTACTGGAAGAGAGGGGCGGGGTCGCTGTCGCTGGCGTCGTTGGCGGGGGTGACCGGGGAGAGGCGGATGCCCGTGCGGTCGGCGCCGATGGCGTCCACCACGGCCTGGGTCACTTCCAGCATCAGGCGGACGCGGTTCTCGATGCTGCCGCCGTAGCGGTCGGTGCGCTTGTTGCTGCCGTTCCGCAGGAACTGGTCGATGAGGTAGCCGTTGGCGGCGTGGACCTCGACACCGTCGAAGCCGGCGGCCAGCGCGTTGCGGGCGGCGCGGGCGTAGTCGGCGACGATGCCGGGGATCTCACCGGCTTCCAGCGCGCGGGGCTCGACATGGGGCTTGAAGCCCGTTTCCGTGAAGGCCTGGCCCTTGGGGGTGATGGCGGAGGGGGCGACGGGCAGGGCGTTGCCCGGCTGCAGGTCCGGGTGGGAGATGCGGCCCACGTGCCAGAGCTGGGCCACGATGCGGCCACCGGCCTTGTGGACGGCTTCCGTCACCGGGCGCCAGCCGGCGACCTGTTCCTCGGAATGGATGCCGGGGGTGTAGGCGTAGCCCTTGCCCTGCGGGGAGATCTGGGTGGCTTCCGAGATGATCAGGCCGGCGGTCGCGCGCTGGGCGTAGTAGGTGGCGGCGGAGGCGCGGGGGACGTCGCCCGCGACGGCGCGGCTGCGGGTGAGGGGCGCCATGGCGACGCGGTTGGCGAGATCGATGGCGCCGGTCTTCGTGGGGGTGAAGAGGGGGCTGCCGGCGGGATCGTTGTTCATGCTGGGCCTTTGTCGGGCGTGCCGAAGCGGCGGTTGCCGCCGGGCACGGGTTGCGGGTGCCGGGAACCGGCGGGGTCGCTGCGCCGGGGTGCCGGCGGTTGAAGGGGGATTTGGTGCGCCGCGGCCGTGTTGAGGGGGACCGTCGGGCATGGCTGCCATGTGCGGTGCAGCAAACGGGGGTTTCCCCGCGGGGTTTCTCCGCGCTGGTTTCCCCGCGGGCGGGGACCGGGGGCAACCGGCCCGCCGGGGGGCCGTTCCCTCGGCGCTGTGTGCCGAGGAGACCGCCGTGCCCTTCGTGAAGACGCGTGACGACGTTGCCATCCACTACAACGACTGGGGGTCGGGAAAGCCCGTGGTGCTGATCCACGGCTGGCCGCTCAGCGGGGCCATGTGGGAATACCAGGCGATGTTCCTGGCGGCGCAGGGCTTCCGGGTGATCGCCTATGACCGGCGCGGCTTCGGGGAAAGCGGCAAGCCCTATTCGGGCTATGACTACGACACCCTCGCGGACGATCTGGCGGCTCTGATGGAGGGGCTGGATCTTCAGGGGGCGGCCCTGGTGGGGTTCTCGATGGGCGGCGGGGAGGTGGCGCGGTATCTCGCGCGGCACGGGTCGTCGCGCGTGGCGAAGGCGGTGCTGGTGAGCGCTGTGACGCCCTATCTGCTGAAGGCCCCGGGCCATGAGGAAGGGGTGCCGCGGGAGGTGTTCGACAAGATCGTCGCGGGGCTGCTGGAGGACCGGCCGAGCTTCCTGGCCACCTTCGGGAAACAGTTCTTCGGCGCGGGGATGCTGAACTTCACGGTGACGAACGAGATCCAGCAATGGGCGCTCGGGCTGGCGATGCAGGCCTCGCCCAAGGCGACGGTGGATTGCGTGCGCGCCTTCTCGGAGACGGATTTCCGGGGGGACATGCGCGCCTTCACGGTGCCGACGCTGGTGATCCACGGGGATGCCGACCAGACCGTTCCCATCGACGTGTCCGGGCGGGCGGCGGCGCGGCTGATCCAGGGGGCGAAGCTGGTGGAATATGGCGGGGCGGCGCACGGGCTGTTCTTCACGGAGAAGGACCGGCTGAACGCGGACCTGCTGGCCTTCCTGAACGCCTGATCCCCGGGAACCGTCCGGGGCAGGGGCGACCGTTGCGGGCGGGGGCCTTGGCGATCGGGCCGCCGGCGCAAACAATGGGCGCATGACCATGGAACGACGGACCCGGGGCTGGACCTTGCACCGGGGGGGCTCCCGGGCCTCCCAGGCGGAGGTACTGCGCAAGCTGACACGGGCGGTGATGTCCACCTGCCTGTGGGACCCGCAGGAGGAGGGCATCTCCTGGGCCCTGGGGGACATGCGGTTCCTCACGGTCTCGGCCATGCTGCCGGAGATGGGGGAGGCGGCCTATGCGCAGGTCTTCTCGGCCCCCTTCGCGAGCAGCGCGGTGGAGGTGGCCTCCGGGCGGTTCGCGCCGCGCGGGGCTTTCGCCAAGCTGGCGGTCCCGGCGCGCAAGCGGGCGAGCGTGCTCAAGACGCTCGGGCTGACGCTGGCGCCGCAGGGGCGGGAGGACTGGTCGCGCGACCTGCCGCCGCTGGACGAGGCGGGCTGCGCCTCGCTGGCGCGGACGGTGATGGAGGCGCTGGTGGGCGCCTTTGGCTGGGATCCGAGCGTGCCGTTGCAGGCTTCCGTGATCCACGAGACGGCGCTGGGCGAGGCGGAGGCCTTCCTGGAGGGGCTGCGGCCGATCCACGTGGAGGGGCTGCTGCGCGAGGCCGGGCTCGAGATCATCGAGGGGGAGCCGGAGGACGACGACGAGGCGCCGGCCTTCCTGGTGCAGCACGGCGCGCCGCTGCCCTTCCAGGTGGAGCTGACGGACCCCGTGGAGGAGGAGGACCCGCCGGCGCTGGCCTGGCACTACGGCACCATCGCCTTCTCGCTGGCGATCTCCGTGGAGGAGGGGGACGCGCTGGCGCTGGCGCTGGCGCTGCACGGGCTGACGCGCTGGGCGCGGGTGGAACTGCCCGAGGAGAAGCGCGTGGTGGTGTCGCGGCTGGACAGCGTGGAGGGGGTCACGCCCGACGGGCTGCGCGCCATGCTGGACCGCTGGCTGGAGGAGCTGACGGCGGTGCGGAGCCGGCTGGAGCGGGGACCGGGCGAGGTGGAGGAGGAGTAGGGGCGGGCGCCCCTACTTCCGGCGAGGTGGCCTCACGCGGCGCGGATGCCGTTGAGGAAGGCATCGACC
>NZ_JBHLVZ010000075.1:0-15415 GCF_042433125.1 Muricoccus vinaceus
ACATGGCCAATCGTGCCAATGTTGCAGTGCGGCTTGTTCCGCTCGAACTTCGCCTTACCCATGATCTAGCCTCTGCCCGGATGGGACTTGAAAGGGGTTGCCGCCGCGGGAGCGGCGCCTGTGGGTGGACGCCGCAGAGGCGGCGCCGTGATCGGTGCTTACCAGCGGTAGTGGCTGAAGGCCTTGTTGGCCTCGGCCATCCGGTGCGTGTCCTCGCGCTTCTTCACCGCGGAGCCGCGGTTGTTCGCGGCGTCCATCAGCTCGGCGGAGAGCCGGTCTTCCATCGTGTGCTCGCCCCGCTTGCGGGCGGACTCGATGAGCCAGCGGATCGCGAGGGCCTGGCGGCGCTCGGGGCGAACCTCCACCGGAACCTGGTAGGTGGCGCCGCCGACCCGACGGGAACGCACCTCGACGGCCGGCTTCACGTTGTCCATGGCCTCGTGGAACAAGCGGAGCGGGTCGGCGTTCTGGCCACCGCGGCGCTTCAGGGTGTCCATGGCGCCATAGACAATGCCCTCGGCGGTGCTCTTCTTGCCGTCATACATCAGCACGTTCATGAAACGGCTGAGCACGACGTCACCGAACTTCGGATCCGGCAGAACTTCGCGCTTCTCTGCGCGATGGCGACGCGACATCTCTCAGTTCCTCACTTCGGCCGCTTGGCGCCGTACAGCGACCGGCGCTGGCGACGCTTGGCGATGCCCTGCGTGTCGAGCACGCCGCGCAGGATGTGGTAGCGCACACCCGGAAGGTCCTTCACGCGGCCGCCGCGGATCAGGACAACCGAATGCTCCTGAAGGTTGTGGCCCTCGCCGGGGATATAGCTCACCACCTCGTAGCCGTTCGTCAGGCGCACCTTGGCGACCTTACGAAGGGCCGAGTTCGGCTTCTTCGGCGTGGTGGTGTAGACCCGCGTGCAGACGCCGCGCTTCTGGGGGCAGTTCTGCAGCGCCGGCACCTTGTTGCGGCTCGGCTTCGGCTCGCGCCCCTGCGCGATGAGCTGGTTAATCGTCGGCATGACGCCCCTTCGTGACCCGTCTCTGTGACTGACCGCCCTGCGTCCAAGCGAAGGAGCCCGCGTGACCGCGTCTGCGATCCTGCGGGCTACTCTCCGTCTCCGGCCTAAACCGTCCAGAGAACACGGGGTTCAAGGAGCGGCGGCACCGGGGACGCGGAAGGGTCGTCCAAACTCGTTCGATCCCCTGGCGCTGCCGTTGGGGGTCGTGGAGGGCCGGACACCTACCCCCCCTCACCCCATGAGTCAAGCGCTTTGGGCCTTGTGTGGCTGGGTGGGCGCAGGGTTGCATCCCCGCCCCCACCAAAACGTGGGGCGGCCCGAGGGCCGCCCCTGCTCCTTACTCGGCGGCCTGGCGGCCGTCCGTGTTGCCCGAAGGCAGCGCGGCCTGACCGGCCGGCAGGCGGCCCTTGTCGCGTTGCGCGGCAAGCGCGCGCAGGCGGTTCATGACCGAGCCCGTCCCGGCCGGGATCAGGCGCCCGACGATGACGTTCTCCTTCAGGCCCTCCAGGCGGTCCACCTTGCCGGCCACGGCCGCCTCGGTGAGCACCCGCGTCGTCTCCTGGAAGGAGGCGGCGGAGATGAAGGAGTTGGTCTGCAGGCTGGCCTTGGTGATGCCCTGGAGCACCGGCTCGGCCCGCGCGGGCCGCTCCTTCACCTCCAGGCGCTTCTCGTTCTCGATGTCGAACTCGATGCGGTCCACCTGCTCGCCGATCAGGTAGGTCGTGTCGCCAGGCTCGAGGATCTCGACCTTTTGCAGCATCTGGCGAACGATCACCTCGATGTGCTTGTCGTTGATCTTCACGCCCTGCAGCCGGTAGACGTCCTGGATTTCGTTGACCAAGTAGTTCGCCAGCGCCTCGACGCCCAGCACGCGCAGGATGTCGTGGGGCACGCGCGGGCCGTCCACCAGCGGGTCGCCGGCACGGACGTAGTCGCCCTCCTGGACGGAGACGTGCTTGCCCTTGGGCACCAGGTACTCGCGCGAGGCCGGCTGCTCGTCGCCCACCGCGTCCGGCACCACCACGATCCGGCGCTTGGCCTTGTAGTCCTTGCCGAACTCCACGCGCCCGTCGACATCGCTGATGATGGCGGCATCCTTGGGACGGCGAGCCTCGAAGAGCTCCGCGACGCGGGGCAGACCGCCCGTGATGTCGCGGGTCTTGGAGGACTCGCGCGGCAGGCGGGCGATGACGTCGCCGGCATGGACCGTCGCCCCGTTCTCCACGTTCAGGATGGAGGAGGGCTGCAGCGCGAACTGCGCCACCACCTTGCCCCCTTCCCGCAGCACCATGCTGGGGCGGAGATTGGCGTTCTTGGCCCGCTCGACCGGCTCGCGCACCACCTTCGAGGTGAGGCCCGTCACCGGGTCCGTCTCCTCATAGAGGGTGAAGCCCTCGATCAGGTCCGTGTACTCCACCACGCCCGCGCGATCGATGATGATCGGCAGGGTGAAGGGGTCCCAATCGGCCAGCTTCTGGGCACGGGCCACCTCGGCGCCGTCCTCGACCAGCAGCCGCGCACCGTAGGGAACACGGTACCGGGCGCGCTCACGGCCCTGCGCATCGCTCAGCACGATCTCGCAGTTGCGGGCCATGACGATGTTGGCGCCCTCGCTGTTCACGACGACGGCCTTGTTCAGGACCTTCACCGAGCCGTCGCTGGTCGCCTCCACATGGGACTGCTCCGCCGAGCGCTGGGCGGCGCCGCCGATGTGGAAGGTGCGCATGGTCAGCTGCGTGCCCGGTTCGCCGATGGACTGAGCGGCGATCACGCCGACCGCCTCACCGGTGTTCACCGGGGTGCCGCGGGCAAGGTCGCGCCCGTAGCACATGCCGCAGACGCCCTGCCGCGCGTCGCAGGTCAGCACGGAGCGGATATAGACCTCTTCCGCGCCGGACTGCTCCACGGCGTCGGCCGCGACCTCGTCCACCAGCGTATCGCGCGCGGCGACCACCTCGCCCGTCTCCGGGTTCAGCACGTCGCGCTGGATCGTACGGCCCAGGATGCGTTCGGACAGGGAGGACACGACCTCGCCCCCGTCCATCACGGCACGCACCGTGATGCCGCGCTCCGTGCCGCAGTCGTTGTCGACGATGATGCAGTCCTGCGCCACGTCCACGAGGCGGCGGGTCAGGTAGCCCGAGTTCGCCGTCTTCAGCGCCGTGTCCGCGAGGCCCTTGCGGGCGCCATGGGTGGAGTTGAAGTATTCGAGGACGGTCAGGCCTTCCTTGAAGTTCGAGATGATCGGCTGCTCGATGATCTCGCCCGAGGGCTTGGCCATCAGGCCGCGCATGCCGGCCAGCTGGCGCATCTGCGCCGGCGAGCCGCGGGCACCGGAATGGGACATCATCCAGACCGAGTTGGTCTGCTTGCCCGCTTCCTGGCGCGAGATCTCCTTCATCATGGCGCCGGCGACCTCCTCGGTCGCGCGCGACCAGGCGTCCACCACCTTGTTGTAGCGCTCACCGGCGGTGATCAGGCCGTCGAGATACTGCTGCTCGAACTCCTTCACCTCGCCCTTGGTGCGATCGATCATCTCGGCCTTGGAGGCCGGGATCATCATGTCGTCCTTGCCGAAGGAGATGCCGGCCTTGGCCGCGTTGCGGAAGCCCAGGCCCATCAGGCGGTCGGCGAAGATCACCGACTCCTTCTGGCCGCAGTGGCGGTACACCGCGTCCATCACGTCCGAGATGCTGCGCTTGGTCAGCTGCCGGTTGATGATGGAGTAGGGCACGTTCGGGTGCGTGGGCAGCAGGGCGCCCATCATCAGGCGGCCCGGCGTGGTGACGGCCGTCTCGCGCTTCGGCTTGCCGTCCTCGGTGAAGCCGGTGACGCTGGCGATGATGGCGGTGTGCAGGTTCACCTGGCCGCCGGCCAGCGCCTGCTCCACCTCGCCGAGGTCGCGGAACACGTGCGGGCGGAAGTTCAGCGCGTCGCGCTGCTCCTCCGTCAGCTTGGAGCCGTCCTTGCCGGCCAGCCCCTCGATCGTGGCGCGCACGGCCTCGATCCGCGCCTTGTCGGTGCGGAACTCGGGGGTTTCCAGGCTCAGGTAGTACAGCCCGAGCACGATGTCCTGCGACGGCACGATGATCGGCTTGCCGTTGGCGGGGCTGAGGATGTTGTTGGTGGACATCATCAGCACGCGCGCCTCCAGCTGGGCCTCAAGGCTCAGCGGGACGTGCACGGCCATCTGGTCGCCGTCGAAGTCCGCGTTGAAGGCCGTGCAGACCAACGGGTGGAGCTGGATCGCCTTGCCCTCGACCAGGATCGGCTCGAAGGCCTGGATGCCCAAGCGGTGCAGCGTCGGCGCCCGGTTCAGCATCACCGGGTGCTCGCGGATCACCTCCTCGAGGATGTCCCAAACCTCGGGACGCTCCTTCTCCACCATCCGCTTCGCGGCCTTGATGGTGGTGGCGTGGCCGTACTTCTCGAGCTTGGAGTAGATGAAGGGCTTGAACAGCTCGAGCGCCATCTTCTTGGGCAGGCCGCACTGGTGCAGCTTCAGCTCGGGACCGACCACGATCACGGAACGGCCGGAATAGTCCACGCGCTTGCCGAGCAGGTTCTGGCGGAAGCGGCCCTGCTTGCCCTTGAGCATGTCGGACAGCGACTTCAGCGGACGCTTGTTGGCACCCGTGATGGCGCGGCCGCGGCGGCCGTTGTCGAAGAGGGCGTCCACCGCCTCCTGCAGCATGCGCTTCTCGTTGCGCACGATGATGTCGGGCGCGCGCAGCTCGATCAGCCGCTTGAGGCGGTTGTTGCGGTTGATGACGCGGCGGTACAGGTCGTTCAGGTCGGAGGTCGCGAAGCGGCCGCCGTCCAGCGGCACCAGCGGGCGCAGCTCGGGCGGGATCACCGGCACGACGTCGAGGATCATCCACTCCGGGCGGGCGCCGCCCTCGGCGAAGGACTCGATCAGCTTCAGGCGCTTGACCAGCTTCTTGCGCTTGGCCTCGGAGGTCGTCTCCTTGAGGTCGGCGCGCAGGCGCGCGCTCTCCTTGCCGAGGTCGATGCCGGTCAGCATCTGCTTCACGGCCTCAGCGCCGATGCCGACGGTGAAGGCATCCTCGCCGAACTCGTCCTGCTTGGTCTGGAAGGCGTCCTCGGTCAGCAGCTGGTGCAGCTTGAGGTCGGTCAGGCCCGGCTCAAGGACGACGTAGCTCTCGAAGTAGAGGACCTTCTCCAGCTCCTTCAGAGACATGTCGACCATCAGGCCGACGCGGCTCGGGAGGGACTTCATGAACCAGATGTGGGCGACGGGGGAGGCCAGCTCGATATGGCCCATGCGCTCGCGCCGGACCTTGGCCAGCGTCACCTCGACGCCGCACTTCTCGCAGATGATGCCGCGGAACTTCATCCGCTTGTACTTGCCGCACAGGCACTCGTAGTCCTTGATCGGACCGAAGATGCGCGCGCAGAACAGCCCGTCCCGCTCCGGCTTGAAGGTGCGGTAGTTGATCGTCTCGGGCTTCTTGATCTCGCCATAGGACCAGGAGCGGATCTGCTCCGGGGAGGCGATGGTGATCTTGATCTGATCGAAGGTGACGGCCTGGCCGGTCTGGCCAAGGATCTTCATCAGCTCGTTCATGGGGCCTTCCTTCTGCGTCCAGCCTGCCCTGCCACGCCGCAGGGCAATATCAACGGCCGGCCCCGCTGGGATGGGGCCGGCGCGATCCTGTCAGGCGGAGATCAGCTTCCGCGGTTCTCGAGATCCACGTTCAGGCCGAGGGACTTCAGTTCCTTGGTCAGAACGTTGAAGCTCTCGGGGATGCCGGCCTCGAAGCTGTCCTGGTCGCGGACGATGGCCTCGTAGACCTTGGTGCGGCCGGACACGTCGTCCGACTTCACCGTCAGCATCTCCTGCAGCGTGTAGGCGGCGCCGTAAGCCTCGAGCGCCCAGACCTCCATCTCGCCGAAGCGCTGGCCGCCAAACTGCGCCTTGCCGCCCAGCGGCTGCTGGGTGACGAGCGAGTAGGGACCGATGGAACGCGCGTGGATCTTGTCGTCCACCAGGTGGTGCAGCTTGAGCATGTAGATGTAGCCCACCGTCACCTTGCGCTCGAACAGGTCGCCCGTGCGGCCGTCCACGAGCTGCACCTGGCCGGAGGTGTCGAGGCCGGCCTTGGTCAGCATGGCCTCGATGTCCGAGATCCGGGCGCCGTCGAAGACGGGGGTCGCGATGGGGATGCCGCGCTTGAGGTTGTCGCCAAGCTCCAGAAGCTGGTGCTCGCTCATGTTGACGATGTCACGGTCGGTGATCTCGTCGCCATAGACGTCGCGCAGCTTCTCGATCAGCGCCTCGCGGGCGGCCCCGGCGCGCCGGTAGTCCTCCACCAGCTCGCCGACCTGCTTGCCGAGATTGGCGCAGGCCCAGCCCAGATGCGTCTCGAGGATCTGGCCGATGTTCATGCGCGACGGCACGCCCAGCGGGTTCAGCACGAGATCGACGGGGGTGCCGTCCTCCAGGAAGGGCATGTCCTCGATCGGGACGACACGGGACACCACGCCCTTGTTGCCGTGCCGGCCCGCCATCTTGTCGCCGGGCTGGAGCTTGCGCTTCACCGCGACGAAGACCTTGACCATCTTCATCACGCCGGGCGGCAGCTCGTCGCCGCGCTGCAGCTTCTCGACCTTGCTCTCGAAGCGCTTCTGGAGGCGCTCGACCGCCGCGTCGAACTCGCGCTTCAGGGCCTCGAGCTGCGCCTGGGCGCCGTCGTCCGAGACGCCGATCTGGCGCCAGGTCATGCGGTTGAACTCGCCCAGCACCTCGTCGGTGATGACCGTGCCCTGCTTCACGCCCTTGAAGCCACCGGCCGCCTTGCGGTTCAGCAGGATCTCCCGGAGGCGGCCCGTGAAGCTCCGCTCCTGGATCAGGCGCTCGTCATCGCGGTCCTTGGCCAGGCGCTCGATCTCGGCGCGCTCGATCGCCATGGCGCGCTCGTCCTTGTCCACGCCGCGGCGGGAGAAGACGCGCACGTCCACGATCGTGCCGGAGACGCCCGGCGGCAGGCGCAGGGACGTGTCGCGCACGTCGCTCGCCTTCTCGCCGAAGATGGCGCGGAGGAGCTTCTCCTCCGGCGTCATCGGGCTCTCGCCCTTGGGCGTCACCTTGCCGACCAGGATGTCGCCCGGCTGCACCTCGGCGCCGATGTAGACAATGCCGGCCTCGTCGAGGTTGCGGAGCGCTTCCTCGCCGACATTGGGGATGTCGCGGGTGATCTCTTCCTGGCCCAGCTTGGTGTCGCGGGCCGAGACCTCGAACTCGTCGATGTGGATCGAGGTGAAGACGTCGTCCTGGGCGATGCGCTCGCTGATCAGGATGCTGTCCTCGAAGTTGTACCCGTTCCAGGGCATGAAGGCGCAGAGGGCGTTGCGGCCCAGCGCCAGCTCGCCCAGCTCGGTCGAGGGACCGTCGGCGATGATGTCCCCGGCGCGCACCTCGTCGCCCACGCGGACCAGCGGGCGCTGGTTGATGCAGGTGGACTGGTTGGAGCGCTGGAACTTGCGCAGGCGGTAGATGTCGACGCCCTGGGTGGTGCCGTCCTCGCCGGTTGCGCGCACCACGATGCGGGCGCCGTCGATGCTGTCCACCACGCCGTCGCGGCGGGCGACGATGGAGGCGCCGGAGTCCCGCGCAACGGCGGCCTCCATGCCCGTGCCCACCAGCGGCGCGTCGGAGCGGACCAGCGGCACCGCCTGGCGCTGCATGTTCGAGCCCATCAGCGCGCGGTTGGCGTCGTCGTTCTCAAGGAAGGGGATGAGCGCGGCGGCGACCGAGACGAGCTGCTTCGGCGAGACGTCGATCGCCGTCACCTCCTCGGGCTTGACGAGGCGGAAGTCGCTGCCCTGGCGGACGGAGACGAGGTCCGAGCGGAACTCGCCGGTCTCGCGGTCCACCTCGGCATCGGCCTGCGCCACCACGAGGCGCTCCTCCTCCATGGCGGAGAGGTAGCGGGGCTCGCCGGTGATCTTGCCGTCGCGGACCATCTGGTACGGCGTCTCGATGAAGCCGTACTTGTTGACCTTGGCGAAGGTCGCGAGGCTGTTGATCAGGCCGATGTTCGGGCCTTCCGGCGTCTCGATCGGGCAGATGCGGCCGTAATGCGTCGGGTGCACGTCGCGCACCTCGAAGCCGGCACGCTCGCGGGTCAGGCCTCCCGGACCAAGCGCCGAGAGGCGGCGCTTGTGCGTCACCTCGGAGAGCGGGTTGGTCTGGTCCATGAACTGGGAGAGCTGGGAGGAGCCGAAGAACTCGCGCACCGCGGCGGCCGCGGGCTTGGCGTTGATCAGGTCGGTCGGCATCACCGTGTCGATGTCGACGGAGCCCATACGCTCCTTGATGGCGCGCTCCATGCGGAGCAGGCCCACGCGGTACTGGTTCTCCATCAGCTCGCCGACCGAGCGCACCCGGCGGTTGCCGAGGTTGTCGATGTCGTCGATCTGGCCCTTGCCGTCCTTCAGCTCCTGGAGCGTGCGGACGGTGGCCAGGATGTCCTCCTTGCGGAGGGTGCGCTGCGTGTCCGGCGCCTCCTCCAGGGAGAAGCCGAGGCGCATGTTCATCTTCACGCGGCCGACGGCCGAGAGGTCGTAGCGCTCGCCGTCGAAGAAGAGGCCGCGGAACAGGGTCTCGGCGGTCTCTGGCGTCGGCGGCTCGCCCGGGCGCATGACCCGGTAGATGTCCATCAGCGCGTCGTCGCGGTTGGAGTTTTTGTCCACCGCGAGGGTGTTGCGGATCCAGGGGCCGACGGAAGCGTCGATCGCCAGCGTGGGCAGGCGGTCGTAGCCGGCCGCCTCGATGGCCGCCAGCTTGGGCTCGGTCAGCTCCTCGCCGGCCTCGGCGTGGATCTCGCCGGTGGACATGTCCACCAGGTCCTCGGCCACGTAGCGACCCAGCAAATCGGCACGGGAGACGAGCACCTCCTTGGTGCCCTCCTCGGCGATCTTGCGGGCGGCGCGGGGGTTGAGCTTGGTGTCCTTGGCAGCCACCACCTGGCCGGTGGAGGCATCCACCAGGTCCTCGGTGAGCTTCAGGCCGCGGAAGGCCTCGGGCTCATAGGGGCGCGACCAGCCCTGCTTGCCATGGGCGAAGACGACCTGCTTGTAGAAGGTGGACAGGATCTCCTGCGCGTCCATGCCGCGGACCTCGCCGAGCTCCAGCGGCGTGTCGCGCTCGGCGCGCTTGGCCTGGGTCTCGGTGGAGTCGAGGGCATAGAGCAGAGTCGTCGCCGGCAGCTTGCGCTTGCGGTCGATGCGGACGTAGCAGATGTCCTTGGCGTCGAACTCGAAGTCGAGCCACGAGCCGCGGTAGGGGATCACGCGGGCGGCGAAGAGGTACTTGCCCGAGGAATGCGTCTTGCCCTTGTCGTGGTCGAAGAACACGCCGGGAGAGCGGTGCATCTGGGAAACGATGACGCGCTCGGTGCCGTTGACGATGAAGGTGCCGTTGTCCGTCATGAGCGGGATGTCGCCCATGTAGACGCCCTGCTCCTTGATGTCGCGGATGGAGCGGCTGCCGGTGTCCTCGTCGATGTCCCAGACGATCAGGCGCAGATGGGCCTTCAGCGGGGCGGCATAGGTCAGCCCGCGCTGGATGCACTCCTCCACGTCGTACTTGGCTTCCTCGAACTCGTAGCGCACGAACTCCAGGGAGCCACGACCAGCGAAGTCGTTGATCGGGAAGACGCCCTTGAAGACCTCCTGGAGACCGGCGTTGGCGCGCATTTCCGGCGAAACCTCGGCCTGCAGGAAGCCTTCGTAGGAGGCGCGCTGCACGTCGATGAGGTTTGGCATCGGCGCCACCTCGGGCAGCCGCCCGAAGGACCTGCGGATGCGCTTGCGCCCGGTGAAGCCCTTGCCCTCAAAACCCTTCGAGATCGCGTTCATGCCAGCCCTGCGTCCTCTTCAACCTCTCCGGGCGACCCTGGGCGCCGCCGCGCGCCCCGATCCCCCGTAAGCCACCGGACGGCCCCGGCCATCCGGCGAAAACAGGCGCGGGCGGAAACCCAATGGTTTCCACCCGGCCCTTCGCACATCTTGTTCCCCTGGCCCGCCCCGGGACGGGGATAGGCCAGGAGATCGCGGGTCGCGGTCTTACTTGACCTCGACCTTTGCACCGTTCTCTTCGAGGACCTTGCGGATCTTCTCCGCCTCATCCTTGGAGACGCCTTCCTTCACGACCTTCGGAGCACCCTCGACCAGATCCTTGGCCTCCTTGAGGCCCAGGCCGGTGATGGTGCGGATCTCCTTGATCACGTTGATCTTCTTGTCGCCGGCGGCGGCAAGCGTCACGGTGAACTCGGTCTGCTCCTCGGCGGGCGCGGCAGCGGCACCGCCACCAGCGGCCGGGGCGGCAGCCACGGCGGCGGGAGCGGCGGCGGAAACGCCCCACTTCTCCTCGAGCATCTTGGAGAGCTCGGCAGCCTCCAGGACGGTGAGGGTCGAGAGCTCGTCAACGAGCTTGGCAAGATCGGCCATGTCTTTGTGTTCCCTGATCTAGTGGCTTGGCTTGAAGTTTGCAACCCTGACCTGGAGCGCCGTGCGCAACCGGGCCGGGGTCATGGCGTTTCAGGCGGCTTCCGCGCCCTCGCCGGCCGAATCCTTGTCGGAATAGGCCTTGAACACCCGCGCCAGCTGCCCGGCCGGAGCCTGCAGCACGCCCGCGATGCGCGTCGCCGGGGTCTGGATCAGACCCAGGAGCTGCGCCCGGAGCGTTTCGAGCGAGGGAAGCTCGGACAGAGCCTTGACGCCGTTGACGTCGAGGGTCTGCGTGCCGAGCGCCCCGCCCAGGATGACGAACTTGTCGTTACCCCTGGCGAACTCCACGGCGGTCTTCGCCACGGCCACCGGATCCTTCGACCACGCGAGCGCGGTCGGACCCTTCAGCAGCGGCGAGATGCCCTGGAAGCGGGTGCCGTCGAGGGCGAGATTGGCCAGCCGGTTCTTGGCGACCTTGTACGTCGCGCCAGCCGCCCGCATCCGGCGCCGCAGATCATCCACCGCCGCGACCGTCAGCCCATTGTTCTGGGCGACGAGCACGAAGGAGGTGTCGGCGAACACCGAACCGAGGGAGGCGACGAACGCGGTCTTCTCCGAACGGTCCATTCCCGTCTCCTACGAATAACCGGGGCCTTGTGGAGGGGCACCGGCCGGTTCACGCAAGGGCGCCCCCGCATGGGGACGCCCCGGTTCGCCTGTCAGATTCAAGCCGGAAGCCAAGCCAAGCCCAGGGGGGACCCCCATAGGTCATCGTCTCTGGCACCCCGTCTCCCCGTTGCGCTTGCGCTTCAAGGCCTGCCTTCCTGAGAAGGGGCGGCCACACCGGGTCTCGGACAGGTCAGGCGGGTCTAGACCCGCCCTGCCCGCGCCGCCCTGAACGGGCGGCGCGAATTCTCTCAGGCCGTGAGGGAGCTCACGTCCACCTTGATGCCGGGGCCCATGGAGGAGGACACGGCGACCTTCTTGACATAGGTGCCCTTGGCGCCGGCCGGGCGGGCGCGCTGGATGGCGTCCACGAAGGCCTTGGCGTTCTCGAGCAGCTTGTCGGCCTCGAAGCTCGCCTTGCCGATGCCGGCATGGACGATGCCGGCCTTCTCGGCGCGGAACTCCACCTGGCCGGCCTTGGCGGCGGTGACCGCGCCGCGGACGTCCATGGTGACGGTGCCGAGCTTGGGGTTCGGCATCAGGCCACGCGGACCGAGGATCTTACCCAGGCGGCCGACGAGGCCCATCATGTCCGGGGTGGCGATGCAGCGGTCGAAGTCGATCTTGCCTTCCTGCACCGCGGTCATCAGGTCCTCGGCGCCGACCACGTCCGCACCGGCGGCCTGGGCCTCCTCGGCCTTCGGGCCGCGGGCGAAGACGCCGACGCGGACGGTCTTGCCGGTGCCGTTCGGCAGACCGACCACGCCGCGGACCATCTGGTCGGCGTGGCGGGGGTCGATGCCGAGGTTCATCGAGATCTCGATGGTCTCGTCGAACTTGGCGTTGGCGGTGGTCTTCACCGTCGAGATCGCCTCGGCGAGGCCGAGCGACTTGTCGAGGTCCAGGCCCTCGTTGATCTTGCGGAGACGCTTGCCCTGCTTGGCCATCGGATCAGCCCTCCACCACAACCATGCCCATGGCGCGGGCGGACCCGGCCAGCATACGAACCGCGGCGTCCTCGGACTCGCAGTTCATGTCCTTCATCTTCACCTTGGCGATCTCGGCGAGCTGGGACTTGGTCACCCGGCCGACCGCGCCGCCCTTGCCCGGGGTCTGGCTGCCCTTCTCGAGCTTGGCCGCCTTGAGCAGGAAGTAGGTGTTCGGGGGCGTTTTGGTGATGAAGGAGAAGGTGCGGTCCGAAAAGGCGGTGATCACGACCGGGGTCGGGGTGCCCGGCTCCATGCCCTGCGTCGCCGCGTTGAATTCCTTGACGAACTGCATGATGTTCAGGCCGCGCTGACCCAGCGCGGGGCCCACGGGCGGGGAAGGATTGGCCTTGCCCGCCGGGATTTGCAGCTTGATGTAGCCGACGATCTTCTTCGCCATGCCCTGGCACTCTCCTGTGTATTCGGAGGCCCGCGGTGCCTGCGGCCCGCCCCGCTAGGCTGGGGCCGGACCTCCCGCGTTCCTGCTGCCCCATGGCGGGGCAAACGCGCGGCGGCCGGGCGGGGTGAACCCCAGCCCGGCCGGCGCGGAAGCGGCGTATAGGCGGGGGCGGGGCGGGAGTCCAGGGCAAATCCGGCGCGCGGCGCCCTTCCCTCCCCCGCCGCGTGTGCGGCGCCCGGTCAGATCACGTCGCGGTTGACGTCCTTGTAGAGGAGATACTCGCAGGCCTCGTTGCCGGTGGCGTAGATCTGCTGCGGGACGTAGGGGCCCATCCAGGTGAAGTCGCCGGTCCAGAGCTCGTGCCAGTCGCGGCCGAGGAGCTGCAGGGCCTGGCCCTGGAGCATGACCATGCCGTGCTCCATCACATGCGTCTCGACGCACCAGAAATGGGCACCCGGCGCGTAGCACATGATGTTCATCTCGAAGTCCATGGGCATCTCGCGCAGGCCCAGCAGGCAGAGGCGCCAGCGGGGACCGCTGTCCTCGCGCAGCGCGGTGTCGCGGTGGCCGGTGATGACCTTCGGCGCCGCCACCCCAGCGGCGGGCTGGTAGGGCTTGCGCACCCAGATGGCCCGCGCCTCCTCCGCGCCCGCGTTGCGCAGGGCATAGGGGGTGCCCTGGGGGACATAGGCGTAGCCGCCGGGAGCGAGGCTGTGGGTGGCGCCCTCCACCGTGACCTCGATGGTGCCGGCCTGGACGTAGAGGAAGGCCTGGACGCCGTCGTCCACCGGGCCCGCGCTGCCGGCGCCGGGCGGGAGGATCATCAGGGCCTGGGCGAAGCGGGCGCCCATCTGGCGGCTGGTCTGGAAGCGTATGATGCAGCCCGGCCAGTTCGGCAGCAGGCTGTCCATGATGCCCTCGGCCGGGAAGACGCAGTAGTTGGGCGTCAGCATCGACCGGTTGTGGCCGATGATGCCCGGCGGGGGGTTGGGGGTGGGGACGCGCATGACGTGGCCTCGGTGCGGAAACGGTGTCCGCACCATGCCGCCCGCACGGCGTCAAGCCGCCGGCCCGGCGCGAGGCCGGGCCGGTGGGGGGATCAGGCCTTCTCGACCTGCCCGTATTCGAGCTCGACCGGGGTGGCGCGGCCGAAGATGGAGACGGAAACCTTCACGCGGCCCTTCTCCTCGTCCACTTCCTCCACCACGCCGTTGAAGGAGGTGAAGGGGCCGTCGGCGACCCGGACGTTCTCGCCGACCTCGAAGGTGATGGAGGGGCGGCGGGGCTTCTCGGCGTTGTCCTGCACCTGCTGGAGCATGCGCATGGCCTCGCGCTCCGGGATCGGGCTCGGCTTGTTGCGCGCGCCCAGGAAGCCCGTGACCTTGGGGGTGTCCTTCACGAGGTGCCAGGCCTCGTCGGTCATCTCCATCTTCACCAGGACATAGCCGGGGAAGAACTTGCGCTCGGTGTTGATCTTCTGGCCGCGGCGGACCTCCACCACGTCCTCGGAAGGAACCAGCACGTCCTCGATCCGGTCGGCCAGGCCCTTCTGGGCGGCCTGCTCCTTGATCTGGCTCGCGATCTTCTTCTCGAAGCCCGAATAGACGTGGACCACGTACCACTTCTTGTCGGCCATGGCGGCGACGCTCCCAATCCTGTGGCGCCCCGCCTCCGGCCCGGGGATCGGCCCCGGCCTCCGGCGCGGCGCCGAAACCTGTGACGGCCTTGAAGCTAAGGCTTCAGGCGAATCCGAACAGCAGGCGCATGCCGAGTTGGATGAGCCAATCCGCCACCAGGAAGAACACGGCGGCCAGCGCGGAGAGCGCCAGCACCAGCCCGGTGGTGATCAGCGTTTCCTTGCGGCTCGGCCAGGTGACCCGGCCGATCTCCTGCCGCACGTCGCGCAGGTAGCCTGCGGGATTGAAACCGGCCACGTCAGGGCCCCTCCTGGCGCCGGGTCCCGGAACCTCCCGAGGGAGGCTGGCTGGACTCCGCGGCGCGGTGATCGGCGAGCGGGATGCTCAGATGCGCGTCATGCGCGGCCCGCCCCGGTAGGACCCTGGCAGGGGCGGAGGGTCTCGAACCCCCAACCTCCGGTTTTGGAGACCGGCGCTCTAGCCAATTGAGCTACGCCCCTAGGCGGGCCACGCAGGGGCCGTGCCTTAAGGCAAGGCGCGCCGGCTGTCGAGGGGGTGCGCGGCGTTCAGCGGCCGGGCGGAGGGTCCTGCACCACCAGGGTGCGGGCGATGCGGTCGTGCCAGCACTGCCGGCGGGGGTCCCAGATCATCCAGAGATAGCCCAGGCCGAGGGGGATGCTGGACAGGATGTAGCCGAGGTAGCGGGCGACCAGGCGCGGCCAGGGAGGCGTGCCGCCGGTTTCGGCGTCCACCACGCGCAGCCGCATGAGTTGCTTGCCGGGGGTGGCCTGCCGGGTGACCCAGAAGAGGAGGATGATCAGGGCGGAGATGAGCTGGAGGAGGATGTCGGAGCCCGGCGACAGGCCTTCCTCGCCCCGCAGCGCCTCGCCCGTCATGACCAGGATGAGTCCGAGGGGGAGCATCCAGGCGGCGTCCAGCACCTGGGCCGCGAGCCGCGGCCAGAAACCGGCCAGTTCCACGCCGACCTGTTCGGCCATGCCGGTCTCCGCCTCCGTGCCCGCGCCTTCGTGCCGGCGCCCCAGGGGGCGGTTGTCCTTGGGGGCGGGTGGCTTGTCCAGCCCCGGGGACGAGGGGCCGGAACGGGAAAGGGCGGGCCACCTTCCGGTGGCCCGCCCTTCCCTGCCGCCGCCCTGGAGGGCGGGCTGGTTCCTACTTCTCGATGCTCGCGACGACGCCGGCGCCGACGGTGCGGCCGCCCTCGCGGATGGCGAAG
>NZ_JBHLVZ010000076.1:0-60595 GCF_042433125.1 Muricoccus vinaceus
ACATGGCCAATCGTGCCAATGTTGCAGTGCGGCTTGTTCCGCTCGAACTTCGCCTTACCCATGTTTGCGTCCGTCCTGTCCCTGCCAGGGGCGCGCGGCCCCCGCCTGCGTCGCAGGCTGTTTCAGCGTGCCTGCCGCGCAGGCTGTGTTGCGTGAACCATGTGGTGTTGGAAGCAGTGCCTCAGGCCGCGCCCCGTGGGGGGCCGGCTGGAGCGGGTGACGGGAATCGAACCCGCACAGCCAGCTTGGAAGGCTGGAACTCTACCATTGAGCTACACCCGCTGAGCCGGAAGAGCCACCGAACGGGGCCATCGACCCTGAAATGTCACGGCCCGAACGGGGCCGCCAGCGCGCACCACGCCAATCTGGCCAGCACACTGGCCGGGAGCAGGACACATGGAGGGGGTTGGATTCGAACCAACGTAGGCGCAAGCCAGCGGATTTACAGTCCGCCCCCTTTAGCCACTCGGGCACCCCTCCACAGGGTGTCCCCAACCCTGACGGGCGGGAGCCGGGGCACTATCCGAGAAGGTGGTGGCCTGTCAACGTGATGCGCGGCGCGGCGTGGCAGGGCGGGCGCATGGCAGCGGGCCGTGCATGGTGCTTGCGGCGGGCGCCGCGATTTGCAGGATGCCGCCATGTCTCCCCCCAGAAGGCCGCAGGGCCCGCGTTCCCCCGCTTCAGGCTCCGGCCCCGGCAACAGCCCCACCTTCGGGCCGAGCGCGCGGTCCGGCACGGGCCAGCCGCCCCGGCCGCGCGCCTTTGACGGCAAGCGCGGATGGAAGGGCGGCGAGGCGCCGGCCGAGCCGCGCGGCGGGACCGGCCAGGCACCCGGCAGGCCGGGCGGCTTCCAGCCGGCGGCCAAGCCCTGGGCCAAGGCGCCGGGCAAGAGCTGGAGCCGCTCGCCGGCCGAGCCGCGCCCCAACCGCCCGGGCGCGGATGCGGAAGCGCCCCGGCCGCCGCGCCCGCGCCACGCGGAGGCGCCTGATGCGGGCGGACGCGGCGGTCCGGGCGGGCCGCGCGGCGGGGCGGAGGGGTTCCGCGGCCCTGCCCGTGCCGAGGGCGGGCGCAGCTTTGGCGGCCCGCGCGCCGGGGCCGAGGGGCCGCGCCGCGAGTCCGCGGAGGAGCGGACGCCCGCCAACACCTTCTGGCTGCACGGGCTGCACGCGGTGGCGGCCGCCCTGCTGAACCCGCGGCGCCGGCTGCGGCGGCTGCTGCTGACCGCCGATGCGGAGGAGACGCTGACCGCGCGCCTGCCGCCGGGCACCTATGGGGCGCGCAAGCTGAGCGTGGAGCGGGTGGAGGACCGGGTGCGCTTCCACAGCTTCCTGCCCGAGGACGCGGTGCACCAGGGCGCGGCCATGCTGGTGGAGCCGCTGCCGGGGGTGGCGCTGGAGGACGTGCTGGCGGCCTCCACCGGGCCGGTGCTGCTGCTGGACCAGGTGACGGACCCGCGCAACGTGGGGGCGATCCTGCGCTCGGCCGCGGCCTTCGGGGCGGCGGCGGTGGTGGTGCAGGACCGGCACGCGCCGCCCGAGACGGGGGCGCTGGCCCGGGCGGCCTCGGGGGCGCTGGAGACGGTGCCGATGGTGCGGGAGGTGAACCTGGCCCGCGCCATCCGCAGCCTGCAGGACAAGGGCGTGTGGGTGATGGGGCTGGCGGGAGAGGCGAAGCGCACCCTGGCCGAGGCCAAGCCGACCGACCGGCGCGTGGGGCTGGTTCTGGGGGCCGAAGCCGGGGGCCTGAGGCGCCTTCAGCGCGAAACGGTGGACGAGATGGTGCGCCTGCCGATCGGCGAGGCGATGGAAAGCCTGAACGTGGCCGCGGCGGCGGCCGTGGCGCTTTATGAGCTCGGGCGGGCATGATGGACGCGGCGGAGCAAATCCTCTCGGAGCGGCGGGCCGGGCGCGGTTTCCCGGCGCTGGGGGCCGATGCGCCGGCCGACGTGGCGGCGGGCTATGCGCTGCAGTTCCGGCTGGCCCAGGCCATGGGCGCGGTGCCGCCGGCCGGGTTCAAGATCGGCGCGACGGCGCCGGGCATGCGGGCCTATCTCGGCCTGGAGCATCCCTGCGCGGGGTTCTGCCCGGCGGCGGGAATCCAGGAGCGGGCCGGGCGGTTCCGCCTCGCCGATTACGTTCGGCCCGGGGTGGAATGCGAGATCGGGCTGCGCCTGGGACATGACCTCGCCTTTGGCGAGCACGACCGCGACTCGGTGGCGGGGGCGGTGGAGCATGTTTTCGCGGCCATCGAGGTGGTGGACGACCGCTACGGCGACTTCCGGGCGGTCGGCGCGCCCGGGCTGATCGCGGACCAGGTGTTCCATGCCGGGGGCGTGCTGGGGGCCCCGGCCTCCGGCTGGCCGGGGCTGGACCTGCCGGCGGCGCGGGGGCGGCTGCTGGTGGACGGCGCGGAGCGGGCGCAGGGCACGGGGGCGGAGCTTCTGGGCCACCCGCTGGACGCGCTGGCCTGGCTGGCGGGATCGCCCGCCGCGGAACTGTTCGGGGGCCTGCGCGCGGGGCAGGTGGTGTTCCTGGGCTCCGTGACGCCGGTGGTGTGGCTGGAGGGACCCTGCGAGGTGGTGGTGGCCTTCGATCTGCTGGGCGAGGTTTCGGCGAGCTTCGCCTGACGCTCCGTGCCCATCGGGTGCTCAGCGGTTACGGCGGATTAACCGGCTGCGGCGAAACTGGCGCCGCACCCGGAAGGGGCTTGAACCCAGCGCCAGGAGGGCCGGAAGAGGACCCTCCCTCATGCATCCCCCCTTCCCTTTTCCCGGCGAACCCGCAGTGGGCGGCCCCCGGGCGTGGCACACGCTGCCGGACGAGGTCCAGCTCACCCTGTCGCGCGAGGCGCTGCGGCGTGCGGCGGAAACGCTGGCGGACCATGCGGAGCTGCTGGCCGCGGAGATGGAGGCCGGCGGCCTGCTGGACCAGGGCGGGCCGGAGGCGCTGCGCCTTTTCGCCGCCGTGGTGCGCGTGACCAACAAGGATGGCTTCGCAACCGTTGGAAACGCCTGAAGGAAAGCTCAGGGAGCCCCATGTTTTTCGAGGGTGCCGTGGGTCGTCGCCCTGGAAATTGTGCAGTGCAACATCCACCTTTGTCCTGGGAATGGGGAGGAACAGCAGAAGAGGTTCCGCCATGTTCGTCGTAAGCTCGTTGATCCTGGCCGGTCTTGTTGCTGCCCAGGTTTTTGCCCGCCGTGCCCAGGCGCAGTTCGAGGGGTTCCGCCACCTTCCCAAGGTGGCGCCCGGAAGCTGACCGGCCGGTTCTCCGGTGCTTTCCCCGGCGCCATCTGGCGGCGGGGACGGTGCCGGGTGACGGGAACGCCCCTCACAAAGGACGCCGGTCTTCCTTGCGCCAGGCGCCCCACCTCCCCGTGGGCCTAGCGCCTTATCGGGTCTTCATGGCGCATCCGCGTCGCAGGACTATCGCCGAGCGCGGATGCATGGCTGGCGGGAGGCGCCAGGCTACAATTGGCGCGCGCTGGCCGAGGCGGATATCGGGCGCTTCGAGCCGGGCATCGTGGGTGAACCGTGTTGGCGCATGCCTGAACGTCGCGCCGCAGAAGGGGCCAAGCCCCGCCGCGCCCGCAACGGGATCATTCCGGTTGAGAGGCCGGATTCCGTGCGGATCGTTGGACTGCGTACCGGCGGGCAATCCAGCGTGCCCGCAGGGTGGTTCGTGCAACACCGTCGCGTCGCGTGACACCAGGGATCGTCGCATCCACTTCCGGACCATCGGCCGGTAGCTGCCTGCGGCTCACCGGGACGGTTCCGCGCCGCGCGGGCCCTGCCATGCCGGCCGGGAGGTGCCCGCGATCCACTCCGCCGTACTGCGCAGGCCCTGCGTCCAGTCCGTTCGCGCGATCCAACCGAGTTCACGCTGGATCAACGACACGTCGAGAACATTGACGGGCACGTCCACCGCGCGACCCGGACGGAACAGGATCCCGGCATTTCCGGTGCCGAGCACAGCATCAACGGCAGCGATCACCTCCAGCACGGACCGGCCTATGCCGGAGCCGACGTTCAGCACCGAGTGCGCGCCCTCATAGGCTGCCGCGCGCAGCATGGCGTCAACGAGGTCATCGACATGGAGGAAGTCCCGCACCACGCCGCCGTCACCCCAGACCTCCACGGGCTGGCCGGACAGGCGCCGCTGGATCAGCGCCGCGATCAGGCCCTGGCCCCGGTCGGGTATCTGAAACGGTCCGTAGGGGTTCGCCACGCGCAGCACCATGACCTGCAGGCCGTGCCGGTAGGCCTGAAGGCCCAGGTGCTTCTCCACCATGAGCTTGTGGATGCCATAGGCCGAGATCGGGTCCGTCGGATGGGTCTCGCTGATCGGAAGGCTTCGCGGCACGCCATAGACCGTGCCGCCGGAGGAGATGAAGACGATCCGCCGCACGCCTGACGCCCGGCACAGGGCGATGAGGTCGAGCGAAGCGGCCACGTTCGTGCGCAGGTCCTCGGCAGGGTCGCGCTCCGCATGTGCGGGGATGCTGGCGCCGAGAAGATGGAACACCGTGCCGACCCCATCGAGCGCCGCGGCCAGCCGGGCGCGGTCGGAGAACTCGGCGACGGTCCAGCGCATCGGCGGCAAGGCGGCTGAGAAGGCGGGCGCGCGACCGTAGCCACGCACCGGCACGCCGGCGGCGCTCAGGGCACGGCAGAGATTCGTTCCGATGAAGCCGCCCGCCCCCAGCACGAGGCATTCCATGCCGCCCAGGGCTGGTCCCGGGCGGACGGCGCCTGCCGGAGCCTGGCCTGTCAGGATGGGGGCGCCAGGATCCGGATGCTCGCTCAAGACGGCCCTCTGAGAAACCTCTCCATCTCACCCGCCATGCGATCGAAGGTGAACCGCCGTCCCGTCGCCTGGCCCCCGGCGGCCACCCGCGCGCGAAGGCTCCCATCCACCGCAAGGCGGGTGATGGCACGGGCAAGGTCGGCCGCGCTGTCTTTGTCGAACAGCAGGCCGGATTCGCCGTCCCGCACGATCTCCGGATTCCCGCCCACTCGCGATGCGATGGTCGGGATGCCGCAGCCAAGGGCGTGGATGAGGGTGAGGGAGAAAGGTTCGTAAAGGGAGGGAAACAGGTAGATGTCGTGCGCGTCGAACAGCGCGGGCAATGCATCCTCCGGCACCGTCGGGCGCATCTCGATCTGCGCGGCCCGGCCGCTTTGCTCCACCGCGCTCGTGAAGCGGGCCATGTAGGCCTCGTCCTGGCTGTCGCCGACGATGGTCAGCATGATCCGGCCGACACCCAGCACGGAGGGATCGAGCAGGGTCAGTGCCTCCACCGCCGTGTCCGCCCCCTTCAGGTCCACCAACCGCCCGGCGAAGAGAAGGCGCAGCGTGCCAGGCTCCGCGAGGTGCGTCCGGTCCGGCACCGTGCTCGGCGCACGCGCGGCCTGGCGGACACCGTTGTGGATGACGCGATGGGTGCGGAACGAGGAGCCGCCGGCGGCGTAAAGGTCACGCATGAAGACGGAGCCGAAGATGGCCTGGAGCTGCCGGGGCGGCTCCGATCCGGCCAGGCGCTGCAAGGCCCGCTTCGCCCGGCCGGCCATGGCGCGCCAGGCGGGAGGCGCAGGGGGCGGCACGAAGGTCGTACCGCCATGAACAACGTCGCGGAAGAAGTTGCTGACGAAGGCCGGGTTGCGCATCACCAGCAACCAGTTGTCCGTGAGCATCACGACGGTGCGGTAGGGACTGGCCTCGAGTGCCGCCAGGATCGATGCGTCGAGGAAGAAGAGGTTCCAGGCGAAGACCACGTCCGGTCTCACCTCGTCCAGCACGCGCGCCAGCGTCGCGAGGTTGCGGGCGGCGACCAGGGCGCGATCCTCGGCGGTGCCGGGAAAGGGCGTGTAGACATTGGCGCCGACCAGCAGCTCCAGCTCCCGCAGGATGCGCTGGTTGGGATAATCCGCAACCGCGTCCCCGAAGGTGCTGGTGAGCACGGTCACCGCGTGCCCGCGCGCGGCCAGTTCGGTCGAAACCTCATGGCACAGCCTCTCGTAGCCGCCGACGACATTGGGCGGGTAGAGGTTGCTGAGGACCAGGATCCGCATCAGGCCCAGCCCACCAGCCGTGCCCGGAACGCCTCGTCCGCCAGCAGCGGCCCGCTGTCCAGCCGGCCGCCGCCGTTGCGGCGCAGATAGGCCATGCAGGGGTGCACCGCACGGGCCAGCTCGTGGCGTCTCAGCACCTCCTCCATTTCTCCGGCAGCGTTCCAGTCAGGCTCCGGCGCGTCCGGGCGGTCCCAGAGGAGGGTGAGGTAGGCGGCGGTGGAAGCCGCCCATTCCGATCGCACCCGGCGATGATCCTCGGAGATCGTGTTGCTGCCATGAAGGCGGTAACGCAGCAGCGTCTCCCCCAGCAGCGCGATGCGGTGCCCGAGCGCGAGGGCGCGCAGCGCGAAGTCCAGGTCATGCGTGTAGCGCAGCGCCGCGAAGTCCCCGATCGCCGCGGTGAGGCCTCGGCGGAAGAGGAAGTTGGAGGTGGTCATCAGGAAGTTCGCGTTGACCAGCGCGGTACCCATGTCGCGGCCGGCGCGGAAGGCCATGGCCTCGGCGTACCAGTCGTTGGCTACGGCCGCCCCTTCCCCGTCCATGAAGGCGATGCCCGAGGCCGCGATGTCCGCGCCGGGATCGGCATCCAGCGCGAGCGCGAGCGTGTCGAGCCGCCCGGGCTCATACAGGTCGTCCGAGTTCAGGATCGCGACGAACTCGCCGGTGCAGTCCCGCAGCCCTGCGTTGATGGTGGCATGGGCCCCCTGGTTCGCCTGGGTGCGGAAGCGAATGCGCGGGTCGCGCGCGGCCAGCCCCGCCATGACCCGGGCGGAGTCGTCCGTCGATCCGTCGTCGATCACCACCAGCTCGCGCAGCACCGCGCCCTGGCCCAGCACGCTCTCGATCGCCGGCCCGATATAGGAGGCGTGGTTGTACAGCGGCACGACGACGGAGACGCGCGCGACGCCCGCCGCCCCGCCGACCGTTGCGGCTGCGCCCGGAAACTGGTTCGGGGCGGAGGCAGCGGCCGGGACGGGCGTGCGCCGCCGGAAAGGGCCGAACACGCTCAGAACCCCCGCTGGGCGAGCCGCTGGCTCAGCCCGGGGGGCACCCGCGTCACCATCGGCGCCGGCTCCGTTCGCACGGGCAGCAGCACGGGGCCGGTGAGAACCACCGCGTGCTCACCCAGGAAGCGGTCCAGCGCCGCGGGGCTGCCCACCGCGACCATCCTGTCCGTGTCGGCGTAAAGGGCGGGCTGAGCGACCTTGAGCCAGGCATGGCCGCTCCGCTCGCAGGCGAGGAAGTACAGCCGCTCGATCGCGTGGGCCGGGGTATGGTCCAGCTGCGCGCCCTCCTTGGGGAAGTCGTCGAAGGTCAGGCCAAGGTCGAGCAGCGGCTTGAGCGCGGCCGGGCGCGCCCAGAACATGGAGCCCGACGGGAAATCGAGCGCGCGCACCGGCGACAGCGCGATCCCCATCCGCCGGGCCAGGCCCTGCGCCACCTCGTAGTTGCCGTTCCAGCCCAGCCAGCGCCGGA
This sequence comes from Muricoccus vinaceus, assembly GCF_042433125.1. NCBI lineage: Bacteria > Pseudomonadati > Pseudomonadota > Alphaproteobacteria > Acetobacterales > Roseomonadaceae > Muricoccus > Muricoccus vinaceus. The sequence continues at coordinate 7,545 of NZ_JBHLVZ010000076.1, forward strand.
TGCCTTCGTAGTGCTGCGGCGCGACCATGCCGAGCTGCGGCAGCCGCGCGAAGGCGTCGAGGATGCTGGACACGGCGGCTTCGGAGCCGAGCAGGTTCTCGAACAGGAAGCCGCGCCAGGGCGCCAGGAACGCCGCGTGGTCCGATTTCTTGGAATGCAGGTGGAGCACCAGGTCGTGGTCCGCATGGGCGTCCGCGAAGCCCACCAGCTTCGGCGCGATGTCGCGCCCGCGGTTGGGCACCACCCGCAGCTCCACGCGCCCGCCCTCCCAATCCGCGAAGGCTGCGCGGATCGCCTCCGCCTTGCCCTCCGTGTCGGTCGAGAGGAAGACATTGGCGGGTAACGGCAGGTTGCGGAGGTAGGAGCGCACCTCCCGCCCGATCTCGGGATGGTACAGGTGGCAGATCACGGCGATCCGCGGTGCGGGTGCCTCCAGCGGCGGGAAGCCGAAGGGGATGGCCAGGCTGTAATCGGCCGTGGCGGGCCGGCTGGTGTTCGGCTCCGGCGCGGCCGCGGGTGGCGGCGCCAGGCGGCGCTCCGCCTCCACCACCGCTTCGGGCCGGCGTCGCGTGACCGGGATCCCCTTCACCAGGTCGCGCACGGTGCGCGCGAAGACCTCGGGGGCCGCATCCCGCCGCACCCGTTCCAGGGCGTTGCGGCGCACCTCCTCCCACAGGCCGGGATCGCCGTAGAGGCGCGCGCAGGCTTCGGCGAAGCCGGTGGCGTCCTCGGCCACCAGCACCTCCCTCCCATCCTTCCAGCCGAGCTGCTCCGCGATCAGCGGCGTGACAACCATGGGAATGCCCAGCGCCGCGGCCTGCAATGCCTTGAGAGGGATCCCGGCGCCGATCCGGCTGGGCACGACCATGATCCGCGCATCGGCCAGCCCGGCCCGCAGGTCGTCCACCATGCCCTTCAGCTCGAGCGACGCGCCCTCCAGCGCCAGCACGCTCGGCGCCTTCACCATGCCGATGACGGTCAGCCGCGTCGCCTCGCCCAGGCTGCGCCGCAGCACGGGCAGGACATCCGCCGCGAACCAGCGCACCGCGTCGGCATTGGGCGCTTCCTCAAAGCCGATGGCGCCGAGGAAGACGATCCGGTCGCGCTCCGCATAACCAGCCGGCAGCGGCTCGTCCGCCAGGGCATGGCTGAGGACGCGCACGTCCTTCGCGCCATAGGTCTCCAGCGTCTCCGCGTCGCCCGGGGAGACGGAGATCACCGATTGCGCCAGCCGCGTCAGCGCGACCTCCTCGGCCACCATCGCGTGGCGCTCCTCGTCCGGCACCGGATCGCCGTTGGCGCTGCGGCGCTGCAGCGCGCGGGTCACGAAGAGCGCCTCCGCGTCGTAGATCACGCGGGCGGAACCGATCAGGTCCAGGTCCGTCCCGACCGCCTCCTCGAAGGACAGCATGTTGGGCGGGCGGCAGACGATGATCGCATCGAAATGCCCGCGCCGCGCCTCCAGGTAGGGGCGGATCTGCGAGGCCTCGGCCGCGATCAGCACCTCGATCCGCTTGTCCAGCGCGCGGCGCACCCCCGGCCAGGTCTCGGGATGGCGCCAGGCCGGGAACAGCGTGACATCGGCCCCGGCCCGCAGCAGCTCGTGCAGCAGGAGGTTGGAGCGCGGGTAGCCGCTGCCCAGCTCGACCTTGGGCACGCGGTCCTCGATCACCAGCACGCGTGGGCGGCCGGACCGCGCGGTGCGGGCGGCGATGACGTTCACGGGGTCCAGGGGGAACTGCCCCTCGAGCCATTCCTGGTGTTGCTGCGCGAAGATGCGGTGATTTCCCCCTTGCAGCGCCAGGGCCTCGGCGGAGGAGGCCGAGCTGCCGAACTCGTAGTGGATGATCGCGACATCCGGGTCGAAGACCACCCGCAGCCCGCTTTCCCACAGGCGCAGGCAGTAGTCGGTTTCCTCGTAATAGGCCGGGGCGTAGCGCTCGTCGAAGCCCCCCATCCCTCGCCACGTCTCCGCCGGCGTCAGCAGGAAGGCGCCCGAGCAGAAGTCCACGTCGCGCTGGAACATGAAGTCCGGCGCGTTCGGATCCGCCCCCCGGCCATAGCCGGCGGCGGCGCCGTTCCGCCAGATGATGGACCCGGCCTCCTGCAGGGTGCCGTCCGGCAGGATGATGCGCCCGCCGACCGCGCCGATGTCCGGCGCGGAATCGAGCGTGCGCAGGGCGGAGGCGACGGCACCGGGGAGGAGCTGCGCGTCGTTGTTCAGGAGCAGCAGCGCGCGCCCGGTGGCCGAACGCGCCGCCTGGTTCACGCCCTTGAGGAAGTGCAGGTTCACCGGGCTGCGGATCACCGTCGCGCCCTCGATCCGGTCCAGCAGGGCCGCGGTCTGGTCGGTGGAGGCATTGTCGAGGATCACCACCTCCACCCCGACATCGCCGCCGGACAGAGTTTCGGCGATGGAGCCGAGGCAGCCGAAGGTCAGCTCCGCCTGGTTGAAGAGCACCAGCAGGATGGTGACGTCGGGCTCGGCCGCGCGCGGCAGGCGGAGCGTCGCGGAGCTGGCCAGGAAGGCATCGAGCCGGGCCGAGAGCGTGACGCGCATCGCCGCCTTCGCGCTCATCGACTCCCCTGTCATGGCCGCGGGCGCGGCCTCCGGCTCGGCGCTCGGTGCCGGCTGGACCGGCGGCGGCGGCGCGGGCAGGGCTGGCGCGGGGGCCGGGCGCAGGCGCCCTTCCCGCAACAGGCGGACGCCGACGCGCAGCGGCCGCGTCAGCCGCCAGGAGGTGGAGCCGACATACTGGCGGATGACGGCCTGAACGGCTTCCTCCGTCTCCGCCCGGGCGCGATCCAGCGCGAAGGCCAGCGCGTCCCGCTCCCGCTGGGCCTGGACGACCCGGCGCTCGGCGTCGCGCCGCTCCTCGCGCAGGCCGGCCAGGGCGCCTTCGCGCTCCTGCCGCTGCGCGGCGATGCTGGCCGAGAGCTGCATGGCGAGCGCGTCCCTCGCCGCGATGATCCGGTCCCGCGTGGCCAGGGCCGCGGCGCGCGCCGCGGCGGTGTTGCCCAGATGCGCGATCATGGCGTCCTTCGCCGCCACCTCCTCGCGCAGCGCGCCGACCAGTTTCGCCTGCCAACCGGCTTCCTGCGAAGCCCGTTCGGCCTGCTGCCGGGCCTCCAGGAAATCCTCCTCGGACAGACGCGCGACCTCCGCGCCGAGACCCGTGACCCGTGCGGTGAGCTCGGCGATATGAGCGTCCTTGGCCGCCATCTCCGCCCGCAGATCCAGGATGTCGGCCTGGCGCTGGAAGGCCTCGCCCCGTGCGGCGATCCGGCGGCGGAAGGCCGCGGCCGCATCGGCCCCCAGCCCATAGAGGGACCGGAGCGCCGGCTCCTGTTCCGGGCCGACGCCGAGCACGCCAAGGCCATTGGAGTGATCGAAGGCGAAGCTGGGATATTGCGCGCGCAGCTCCTCCCACAGCCGCCAGACACCGAAGCCGCGCTCGCGCACGTTGATGTCGTGGAACAGGACGACGCCGCGCGCGGACAGGGCGGAGCGCCAGGTCTCGAAATCGTGCCGGACCGCATCGTGGCTGTGCAGGCCGTCGATATGGAGCAGGTCGATGCCGCCCCCGGGCGCGCCGTCCGGGAAGTAGGCCCGTGCGTCGTCGAATGTGGTGCGGATCAGGGTGGAGAACTGCGCGAAGTGGGCGGCGTTGAAGGCGGCGACGTCGGCATAGACCGCCTCCCCGTAGTGGCCCGCATGCTCGTCGCCCTGCCAGGTGTCGACGGCGAAGGCGCGCGCCCCGGGACAGAACATGTTGATGGCCTGGCAGAAGGCGAAGTACGAGTTCCCGGAATGGGTGCCGAGCTCGACCAGGCTGGTGGGGCGGAGCGTCTTGATGAGCCAGAAGGCAAAGGGAATGTGCCCCGCCCAGGGGCCGGGATGGGCGAGCCGGACAGGGTCCCAGGTCAGTTCATCGCCCGTTATGGGACCTTCGGTCTGATCCGGCATACCTTGAATCCGCCCTCCCCCGTCAGTCTTCCGGGACCCCCGAGATCGGGCCGGACGGCGGCGGGTTATAACGACTCCCGGTCCGCAGCACAAAGCGGCCACCTGCCGCGGGAAGCCGGGCGCGCACTGGTTCAGCGGCCATGCCGATGGCAACGGCGGCCATGAGCCGGCCTGTTGCTTGCCGCGCCGTTCACGCCGCCGGCGTTCACCTCCGTGATCGCGCTCTACAGCCCGATCTGCTGCAGCAATGCGTCCAGCCGGTCCCGCCACCGCGACGGCGACAAGGTATCCGCCGCATAGGCCAGGCCGCCGGCCGAGAGGCGGTTCCACAGCGCCTCATCGACATAGGCATCGCGCAGGCGCGCCGCGAATGCGGCCGGCTCGTTCTCCACCAGAACCCCCGCGTTCTCCGACAGCAGCATGCCTTCGGCGGCGATGGCAGTCGCGATGCAGGGGACACCCGCGGCCAGGCTGGAGGCCACCTTCCCCTTCGCTCCCGCGCCGAAACGCAGCGGCGCGACGGTCAGGCGCAGCCCCTCGAACCAGGGGGCCGTATCCGGGACATGTCCCAGGGCCCGCACCTGCCCCGGCACGCCATCCAGCAGATGGGCGGGAAAATCGGGACCGACGATGGTCATGCCGAGCTCCGGCATGTCCCGGATGACGAGGGGCCAGATCTCCTTCAGGAAATAGCGCATGGCATCCACGTTGGGCGCGTGGGCGAAGCCACCGATGAAGCCGATGCCGGACCGCCCCGCGAAGGATGTGACGGGTGGCGCAAGAGGCCGCGCAAGCGGCAGATCGACGACCAGCAACTCCGGCATCGTTTCGCGGAGAAGGCTGAGCTCGGCCCTGGACACGACAATGGTCGCGTCGCTGGCCCGCATGACCTCCTCCTCGCGCCTCTGCACCTCGCGCGCGATGCCGAGGGCCGCTTCCGTGCCCTCGAGTTGTGCTTGGCGCTGCACCCTCAGGAAGTTGAGATCGATGGTGTTGAAGACGATGCGCGCCTTCCGCGCGTGCTGGAGTGCGGGCTCCAGGAAACGGCCACCGGAATAGACGCGGCAGAGCACGCACAGGTCGAGCGTCGCCCCCTCCCTTGCGAGGAATTCCTCGACGGAAGCGGCATCGGAAGGAAGCAGGCACCGGATACCCGCGCGGATCAGCGCGTCCCGCGCCGGCCAGTCTCCGTCGTGCTCGAGTGCCGCGGCGAGAACGACATCGAAGCCCAGATGGCCAAGCGTCTCGACCAGATGGACGATGTCGACCGAGCCCGCATCGCGGTCGGGCTGGGGCCAATGGTCGTCGATCACGATCGCATGCCCGCGCGGGGCCGAGGAAAGCTCGGACGCTGTGGTTCCGGCGGAAGGCGTGCCGCTTCTCAGCCGCCAGATGACCTTCCGGACGGTGGGCGGAAGGGTGCGGTAGGTTTGCTGGAGCTTCCGGTAGGCGCGGTGCGCCGGCGCGCTCTCCAGGCGGTGGATCTCGGCGCGCAGCGAGGCGATTTCTTCCTGTGCGTGAGCCAGGCGTCTGCGATCCCGCCGCAGCTGGGCCGTGAAGATCGGCTGCCGGATCTCGTCCCCTGCCGCGGAGGCACCCTCCAGGCCCGCCTGGCAAAAGGCCGGCGGCTCAGACGCGGGCCGAGCGCCGGCTCCATCGTCGGCTTCGCCGAACCAGGCATCGGGAACACTCGCGGTGCGGTTGGGATAGCTGCGGGCCGGGTCGAACGGCAGCCTGCCCTCCTTCCACCCATCGGCCAGATAATGCGCGAGAAGGGACGGGCACGCCCCGGCTTTCACCGCAGCGACGACATCGGGATAGTTCCCGGCGTACCAGGCGGCGTCAAAGCCGAGCGATCCCGCCTCGTCCTGAGCCTCCTGCTCCGCGCCGGGAAGCGGCAGGGGAATGCCCGGTCGGTCGAGCGGCGCGGCGGCCCTGCCCCGAAGCTGGCTGGGGCTGGCCCGGCGGATCACCAGCACGTCCTGGTGCTGGTCCCATCCGCGCTCCTGGTAGGATTGCAGACGCAGGCAGCTCCCGGCGAGCTGGGTTTCGTACCACACCCGCGCCGCGAGCGAGATTCCGTAATCGGGGCTACCGTCATAACCGCGATAACCGTAGCCATGCGTCAGGTACTGGGTGATCAGGCCACGGGCGGCCTGTTCGCCAAGTCCATAGTTCCAGGAGCGCAGCCGATCCGCCACATACTCGCTGTGGCTGGTCACGACGAGGCGGGAATCCGGCCCCATGTGGCGCGCCGCGAAGTCGAGGAATTGCCGGGTCTGGTGCTCCGGCAGATGCGTCAACAGGGAGCCGACCCAGATTAGATCGAAGGAGCCGTCGAGTTGCAGATCCCGAAAGTTGGGCTTGGAGTAGACCCCCCGCGCACGGAAGGTCGCCGATGCGAAGTCTACTCCTGCCCGGTCGAGGTCGCAGACCGTAATCGCCGCGGCCGGATACTGGGCACGCAGGACGCGCGTAACGCGGCCGAAGCCGCAGGGCAGGTCGAGGATGGTGCGCGGCGTCGGCGCACCCTGCAACGCCGCCTTGATCACGTCGAGCGCTGAAAGGCCGACCTGGAGGTAGTGTTCTCCGCTGCCGTCAAACATGGTGTCCTGATGGGACAACTGCGTATTGAGATTCTGTAAAGGGAACCCGGAAGGTATATTTAGAGAGGACATTGTTCCGGCCAGCTTTTCACGCATGCTCCTAACACGCGTCCGATGATACTGCCAGAACGTACGCACTCTTGAACGCCTGACCTAAACTGTTCCACCTCCTTGGAGATCGGGTGTGTAAAAAGGTCGGGGCGCCGCGTGTGGCGGACGGCGGTTCAATGCGCTGGGTTGAACGCGCCGACGGCAGGCACCGTCGGCTTGGCCCGGCAGCACGGCAGCACGGCAGCACGGCAGCACGGCAGCCGGCGTGAGCGGCCTTGCCACCTTCAACGACACCGCATCGGAGTTTCGTTGAACTTCACTGGCGCGAGGTTCACCGGCATGTTCGGTGCTGACGATGCTCAGGGCTGCAGACGGCCGCTCTGCGTCCGCTCTGGAAGCATCAACACCGCGGCTGCCCCCGTCTCCGAGCCCGCCTCGATGGCGCTGTCCGGCGTCGGCCCGGCTGGACCCGGCGCGAGCGAGCCGTCTGGAACGACGAACCCCCGCTCTGAGGGGGAGCGGGGGCCAGTCAGGACACGATCGGGAAATAGCGCCTACCCCGGCGCCAGCATTAACCTATGATCCGGTTGCGCGCGACACAACCGGCGCGTGCAATCGTTCCGCAAAGACATCGCGCCGGGCGAGGTATTGGGAGCGGCATTCCCTGTCGGGCCGCTTCGTGACACGGGTCCGGCCCTTGGCTGTCCCTTCAACGTCACATGGGGCGGCGGCAATCTGCCTTGTAGCGATTGAAGTGGGCGAACTCGTCAGCCCACTTCAACAGAACGGTCGCTCGGTCGCTGACACAACGTATCGCAGCGCTCCCGCTCCATGACCCTGGAGACCGTCGCCTCCGTGAGCAGCGATGCTGCCCCCGTCAGGCTCTCCGCCGTGCCCGCCTGACCAGCGGCTCAGCCCGCCACGATACCACCGTCCCTACACCAGGCGTTGGGACACGACCCTCCAGCGCCCTATCACCAGCCGGACGGAAGTGCGGGCTGGCGGCGGCCGCGTGGTCTCCGCATGGCCGGCAGCACCTTTCTCTTCATGCTCTCGCTCATCAGGCTTCCCACCGACGAAAGCCGGGGCGGTGTGCCGGCCCGCACTTCCAGAAGATGCACCCTCCCCGCGGTGTACGCATCCTCTGCACACACGAACCCTTCGAGAGAGGTCGCCAAATTCTGAACCCCCGTGGAAAGCCGCCATGCCCAGGCTCGGGCGCCGTACCCTCGGCGCTCCACGATGACCTGAAGCTCGTTCAATCCTTGATCGCCTTGCATGCCAACCCCCAATTGTCGGCTCCCCAGCCGACATCTCACTGAACAGTGAGCGGGGGCTGGTCTCAAGAATCGTTTGGTCAGGAAGTGTCTATTCGGTGGCAAGGCGGAACAAGGAGACCTGCGCAGGGGTCTGTGCCCGGCATTCGCAGGGGAAGATCACCCGGGCACCGAGGCGTGGATGCAAACCTCCATCAGGTCTGCGCGAGTTGCCGAAAGCCAGTCGCTGCCTGGGCCGGAATGCCGGAAACTGGTGAATGCTGCCGGCTCATTGCTGGCCCGAGCAAACCGTGTGTTGGCGGCTCGGCCGCTTCGCCCGGCAGCCGCTGTTCCGCGGGGCCAACGGCGTGGCCCAGATGATGTACCGCGAGGCGACGCGGGTTTCCTGATCCGGGCATTCGGCCATGCCCGGCACACTCAACTGAACCCGGCACCTCACCCACGGAAAAGGGCTGGCTCGCCAGTATTTCAGGAGCTTGGCGTGGTGCCGGGTGAGGGGATCGAACCCCCGACCTTCGGTTTACAAAACCGCTGCACTACCGCTGTGCTAACCCGGCCCGAGGCGCCCTATAGCAAGCGGCCGGGGCGGTGTCTCCCAGTGGCTTGCTTGCCACGGCTTCCACGAGCGCTCCCCTTCCCCACACTGCCTCTTCTCCCCCGGTTGCCCGCGGAACTCGCGCGGCTCAACCACGTGCCGCGCCGCGGCGGCGGCCATCTGGGGCGTCCGGCAGAGCCGGTCTCGTGGCTTCCGCGCTGATGGTCCTGGTCTTCGCCTTACGCTGGGCCTGCGCTTCCGCGTGGCTCCCGCGGTGCCGTGGTGACCACCCGGTTGACCGATGGTGTTCCAAGATGGGTCTCCTGCGGGCAGAAATCCCTTTGTCCGGGAGGCGCCGGTCGCCCGAACCTCCCGGTGCTCACCACCGGGCGGCATCCGGCGTGAAGCGTGCGCGGGTGGTCCTCGCCTGCCATGCTCTCGAGTACGGCTGAAGAAGGCTGCAAGGGCGGAGGTTCCTCCCTATCTTAACGGGGCCATGGACACCCTCCCGTCGACCCTCTTCGCCCCCATTCGCCGGCCCGCGCCCGCGGGAGGGCAGGCTCTCAAGGTCGTGTCGCCCTATGAACCCGCGGGCGACCAGCCCCGGGCGATCGGGGAGCTCGTCGAAGGACTGAAGGGCAGGAGCGAGCGCGACCAGGTTCTGCTGGGCGTCACCGGCTCGGGCAAGACCTTCACCATGGCCAAGGTCATCGAGGCCGTGCAGCGGCCCACCCTGATCCTGGCACCGAACAAGACCCTGGCCGCTCAGTTGTACGGTGAGATGAAGTCGTTCTTCCCGGACAACGCCGTGGAATACTTCGTTTCCTACTACGACTACTACCAGCCGGAAGCCTATGTCCCGCGCACGGACACCTACATCGAAAAAGACGCCCAGATCAACGAGCAGATCGACCGGATGCGGCACTCCGCCACCCAGTCGCTGCTGGAGCGGCGGGACGTGATCATCGTCGCCTCCGTGTCCTGCATCTACGGCATCGGCTCGGTCGAGACCTATGGCAACATGACGGTGAAGCTGGAGCTGGGCGGGCACATCGCGCGCGAGCTTCTGCTGAAGGCGTTGGTGGAGCTGCAATACCGGCGCAACGATGCGGCCTTTCAGCGCGGCACCTTCCGGGTTCGCGGGGAAACGGTGGACGTGTGGCCCTCCCACCTGGAGGACCGGGCGTGGCGGATCTCCCTGTTCGGCGACGAGGTGGACGGGCTGCGCGAGTTCGACCCGCTGACGGGTGAGGTGGCCGGGGAGATGGAGCGGGTCGCGATCTACGCGAACTCGCACTACGTGACGCCACGGCCGACGCTGATCCAGGCGATCCGGGACATCAAGATCGAGCTGCGCGAAACGCTGGCGCGGCTGCAGGCCGAGGGCAAGCTGCTGGAGGCGCAGCGGCTGGAGCAGCGCACCACCTTCGACATCGAGATGATGGAGACCACCGGGGTCTGCAAAGGCATCGAGAATTATTCCCGCTACCTGTCGGGGCGCGGACCCGGGCAGCCGCCGCCGACCCTGTTCGAGTACCTGCCGGAGGGCGCGCTGCTGATCGTGGACGAGAGCCACGTGACGGTGCCGCAGATCGGCGGCATGGCGCGGGGGGACTTCGCGCGGAAGTCGGTGCTGGCGGATTTCGGCTTCCGCCTGCCCTCCTGCCTGGACAACCGCCCGCTCAAGTTCGAGGAATGGGAGCAGTTCCGGCCGGAAAGCATCTTCGTTTCCGCCACGCCCGGCTCCTGGGAGATGGAGCGCACGGGCGGCACCTTCGCCGAGCAGGTGATCCGCCCGACCGGGCTGATCGACCCGCCGACCGAGATCCGCCCCGTGGAGCGGCAGGTGGACGACCTGCTGGCGGAGTGCCGGGAGGTGATCAAGCAGGGCGGGCGGGTGCTGGCGACCACGTTGACCAAGCGCATGGCCGAGGACCTGACGGAGTACATGACGGAGACGGGCATCAAGGTCCGCTACCTGCACTCCGACGTGGACACGCTGGAGCGGATCGAGATCATCCGCGACCTCCGGCGCGGCGTGTTCGACGTGCTGGTGGGCATCAACCTGCTGCGCGAGGGGCTGGACATCCCGGAGTGCCGGCTGGTCGCCATCCTGGACGCGGACAAGGAGGGCTTCCTGCGCTCCACCACCTCGCTGATCCAGACCATCGGGCGGGCGGCGCGCAACGCCGAGGGGCGGGTGATCCTCTACGCGGACCGCATGACGGACAGCATGCGCCGCGCGATCGAGGAGACGGACCGGCGCCGGGCCAAGCAGGTGGCCTACAACAAGGCGCACGGCATCACGCCGCAGACCATCCGGCGCGACATCTCGGACGTGCTGCAATCCGTCTACGAGCAGGATTACGTCACCGTGGAGGCGGTGGAGAACGACGCTTCCGCGAACTTCATCGGGCACAACCTGCGCGGCAGCATCACCGAGCTGGAGCGCCGGATGCGGGCGGCGGCGGCGGACCTGGAGTTCGAGACGGCGGCGCGGCTGCGCGACGAGATCAAGCGGCTGGAGGCGCTGGAGCTGGGCCTGGACGCGCCGCCGCCCTCGGGGACCGAGGCGCGGGCCCCGGTGCAGGGCTCGGTGCGGGCCAAGGGGGACTGGAAGCCCAAGCCGCTGGGGCCGGGCGGGGGCGGCTACGACCCCGACAAGCGCTCCACCCGCACGGCCTCGCGTGGAGCGCCGCGGCGGAAGAAGGCGGGCTAGGGGCGCCCACCACCCCGCCGCATCATGCCTCGTGCCGGGGGCCGCGGTCCTCGCGGGGGGGCCGGGCGACGACCGGCACAGAGCGCTGGTCGAGCGCCGCGCGCACGCGATCGGTCAGCTCCGCGCGCAGATAGGGCTTGCCCAGCACATCCATCGACGCCGTGCGCGGGGCCTCTGCCACAAGGTCCTCGTTGTAGCCGGTGGTGAAGAGCACGGCGACGCCGGGCACGCGCCGGCGGACCTGCTCGGCCAGGACGATGCCGTTGACGCTGCCTGGCATCAGGATGTCCGTGAAAAGCAGGTCGATGCTCTGGTTTTCCGGATGGTCCAGCAGGTCCAGCGCCTCGTCGGCGCTGCGGGCGGAAAGGATGCGGTAGCCGAGGATGCCCAGGTGCTCCATCGCCAGCGTCAGCACGTCCTCGCTGTCATCGACGATCAGGATGGTTTCCCCCGAGCGCGCCTTCTGCGCCTCGGTCTGGCGCGGGCGTGCGGAAGGCGCGATGGCCTCCACCTGGCTGGGCGCGGCGGGGAAGAGCATGCGGATGGTGGTGCCGCGCCCTTCCTCGCTCTCGATCTCCAGGCGGCCGCGGGACTGCTGGACGAAGCCCTGCACCATGGCGAGCCCGAGCCCGGTGCCCTTGCCCACGCCCTTGGTGGTGAAGAAGGGTTCCGTCGCGCGCTCACGGATGTGGGCGGGCATGCCGCTGCCCTCGTCGGTGACGCCGAGCACGAGGAATCCGGTCTCGGACGCCCCGTCTTCGGACGGCATGACGGAGGTGGAAATGGTCATGGCGCCGCCCGAGGGCATGGCGTCGCGCGCGTTGATCACGACGTTCAGCAGCGCCATCTCGAGGTGCACGGGGTCCACCAGGGTGGAGGGCAGGCGCCGGCGCAGGTTGAACTGCAGCTCGACCCGGTTGCCCACCGTGCTTTCCAGCATGTCGCCGAAGTCGTTGACCAGGGCGGTGAGGTTGACGGGTCTCGGGTCCAGGTGGGTCTTGCGGGCGAAGGCGAGGAGCTGCTTGGTCAGGCGGGCGCCGCGTTCGAGCGCCTGGCCCATGCGGTCGGCATAGCGCTGCAGGTTCCGGTCGTTCAGGCGGGCGCGAAGGATCTCGAGGTTCCCCGCCGCCACCAGCAGCAGGTTGTTGAAGTCATGCGCCAGGCCCGCGGTGAGCTGGCCGATGGACTCCATCTTCTGCGCCTGCCGGAAGGCCTGTTCCGAGGTGCGGCGGCGCGTCACGTCGAGCTGGGAGGCGAAGAAATAGATCAGCCGGCCGGAGTCGTCGTGCACGGGTGCGAGATAGACGCCGTTCCAGAAGGGCGTGCCGTCCCGCTTGTAATTGAGCAGCTCCACCGAAACGGCGTGACCCTGGGCGATTCCCTCGCGCAGTTCCGAGACCTTCTCGCGGTCTGTCTGGGCCCCCTGGAGGAAGCGGCAGTTGCGGCCGATGATCTCGGCCTCCGCGTAGCCGGTCAGGTCCTGGAAGGCGCGGTTGGCGAAGACGATGGGGTTGTCCGGCAGGTTGGGATCGGTCAGCACCATCGGCATGCGCGTCATCTCGACGGCGGCGAAGAAGATGTTGCCGCGTTCGTCCAGGCCGGGGCGGGAGATGGTGGCTTCCTGCCAGTGCCGCAGGCCGGGCCCGCCGGTGGGCGGGAGGGTTTCGCCCTCCAGCTCGCCCCTGGCGGGAACGCCGCTGCTCTGCTGATCGCCCTGGCCCTGGAAGTCCCGTTCGGGAAGGGTGTCGCGGGGGTCCGCTTCGTCTGCGCTCGTCCGGTCCACGGGGCCCCTCTGCCATCGGCAAGTTCTTAAGATATGTTAGTTAAGCTGATAACGCCGGGTGGCGATCCCCGGACGCATCTTGATTCGGATGCGGCACGTCTTTCCGTATCGTCTGGTGGCGCGGCCATGAGTGGCGTGGCGCCGGCGCTTTGCCGGGGGATGGCGGCATGGCCTATGGATGGAGCGGAGCGCCGGCCCGCCCGCCCGGGCGCGCGGCCAAGGGCATGAGGCGTCCCCATGGCGGGTCCGGACCGCACCATCAGCGTGCTGAAGCTGTTCACCCTGGAGCGGCCGGCCTGGACGGTGGAGCGGCTGGCGGCGGCGCTGGGCGTTTCGGCCAGCAGCGCCTACCGCTATGTCGCCGTGCTGACGGAAGCCGGGCTGCTGACGGGGGCTGGCGGCGGCGCCTATGTGCTGGGCCCGGCCTTTATCCAGTACGACCGGCAGATCCAGTTGACCGACCCGCTGCTGCAGGCCTCCCGGCCCGTGATGGAGGAGATCCTGCGCCTGGCCCCGGCGGGAAGCACCGTGCTGCTGTGCCGCCTGTTCGGCGAAACGGTGCTGTGCATGCAGCAGGTGGCCGGACGGCAGGCGGGCGATGCGCTCAGCTACGAGCGGGGGCGTCCGATGCCGCTGTTCCGTGGCGCGACCTCGAAGGTGATCCTGGCCTGGCTGCCCTCGCGGGAGGTGCGGCGGATCTTCGAGACCCACCGGGCCGAGATCGCGGCGAGCGGACTCGGGGCGGACTGGGCGGGGTTCCGGAGCGCGCTCGGGCGGATCCGGCGAGCGGGGCACGAGGTCAGCCATGCGGAACTGGATGCGGGACGAACCGGGATCGCCATGCCGATCCTGGACGAGGGGCGGCGGGTGCTGGGTAGCCTGAGCTTCGTGATTCCGGCGGCGGAGCAGGCGGCGGTGCCGCGGCTGGTACCCGTCCTCGTGGCCGCGGCCAGGGGGATCGAGAGAGCCATGGGGCAGAGCACGGCAGCCGGGCTGCCCATCGAACACTACAACTGATTTCGCACAATATGGGAAAATTGCTTTGACTTGATTTGGCCCTTTCTCACACTGTGTGGGTGAACGAGGGGGAACGGGCATGTCCACGGCCGTCAGCGCGGGTGCCTACCTGCACCACATGCAGATGCTGAGCGGCGACCCCGCGAAGCTCGCGGGCTTCTACGCCGATGCGCTGGACATGGCGGCGCGCCCGGTGGAGGGCGGCTGGATTGCGGAAGGCCCGGGGCGGCAGGTGCTGTTCGCGGAAGGGGAGGAACGCAGGCTCGGCTACTGCGCCTTTGCCTGCCGGGACGCGGAAGGGCTGGCGGCCATCAGGGCCCGCGCCGAGGGGCACGGGGCGCACATCCACCCCTCTCCCAGCCCGCTCTTCGGCGCGGAGGCCTTCGGCGTGCGCGACCCGGACGGCAATCTCGTCGTTTTCGGGCTGAGCCGCGGGGAGGTGCGGCGTGCTGGGCTGCCAGGGCCGTTGCAGCACCTGACCCTGGCCACGCCCGATCCGGAGGCGATCGAGGATTTCTACGTGGGCACGCTCGGCTTTCTCACGAGCGACTATGTCCGCGACGCCGTGGGGGCGGTGCAGACCTGCTGGATGCGCTCCAATCACGAGCACCACACCCTCGCCTGCTTCCGCCACAGCCGGCAGGGGATCGACCATCACAGCTACGAGGCCGGGGACTGGTCGCTGATCAAGGACTGGTGCGACCGCATGGGCGAGCGGCGCATCCGCGTGATCTGGGGCCCCGGGCGGCACGGGCCGGGCAACAACCTGTTTGTTTTCATCGAGGACCCGGACGGCAACTGGATCGAGATCAGCGCCGAACTGGAGGTGGTGCGCGATCGCGCGCCGATGGATTGGCCGCACGAGGAGCACACGCTGAATTCCTGGGGCCGCGGCATCCTGCGCGGCTGAGAAAGGAAGCGGCGATGGAAGCGGCGCGCCATTATCCCGTGGCGGTGATCGGTGCGGGACCGATCGGGCTGACGCTGGCGAACCTGCTCGGGCGGCTCGGGGTGGGGGTGCTGCTGGTGGAGCGCAACGCGACCACCGTGCAGGAGCCGAGAGCGGTTTCCATCGACGACGAATCGCTGCGGGCCATGCAGGCGGCCGGGGTGGTGGAGACGGTGCTGGGCGGCGTCGTCGCGGGCTATGGGTCGCACTACTACACGCGGCCGGTCGCGGGGCGGCGCATCCGCTTCGCGCGGGTGGAGCCCACCGGGCGGCCCTACGGCTATCCCCGGCGCAACGCCTTCCGCCAGCCGGTGCTGGAGGGGCAGTTGCGGGACGCGCTGGGGCGCTTCTCCGGCGTGGAGGCGCGGTTCGGGTGGCGGCTGCTGGACTATGCCCAGGACGCGGCGCGGGTGTCGCTCTCGCTGGAGGGGCCGGACGGGACCGCGGCGGCGGTGACCTGCGACTACCTGGTCGGCTGCGACGGCGCCGCGAGCCGGGTGCGGGAGGCGCAGGGCGTGGCGCTGGAGGGCACCACCTTCGACGAGCGCTGGCTGATCCTGGATCTGGAGAACAACGAGAACACGACGGCGCACACGGAGGTGTTCTGCGACCGCCGCCGCCCCTGCATCACGCTGCCGGGGCCGGACCGCACGCGGCGCTTCGAGTTCAAGCTGCTGCCGGGCGAGACGGACGAGGACCTGCTGGCGCCGGAGATGGTGGAAAGGCTGCTCCGCGACCACGGCGCGGACCGGCGGGCGACGCTGCGGCGGAAGGTGGTTTATCGCTTCCACGCGCGCGTGGCGCCGCGCTGGCGCTTCGGGCGGGTGTTCCTGGCGGGGGACGCGGCGCATCTGACGCCGCCTTTCGCGGGGCAGGGCATGAACAGCGGCATCCGGGATGCGCAGAACCTGGCCTGGAAGCTGGCGGCGGTGCTGGAGGGGCGGCTGGGGCCCGCGCTGCTGGACAGCTACGAGCGGGAGCGGCGCGACCACATCTGGCAGATGGTGCGGCTGGCGCTGCGCATGGGGCAGGTGATGGCGCCGCGCAGCCGCCTGCACGCGGCGCTGACGCAGGGGGCCTTCCTCGCGCTCAACATCTGGCCGCCGGCGCGGGATTACGTGGCGCAGATGCGCTACAAGCCGCCGCCGCGCTTTCACGAGGGCTTCCTGGTGCCGGACGGCCTGGGGCGGGCTTCCCTGGTGGGGCGGCTGCTGCCGCAGCCGCGGGTCCGGCTCGCCGACGGGCGGGAGATGCTGCTGGACGAGGTGCTGGGGAACCGCTTCGTGCTGCTGGCGCGGGGGGAGGACCCGGGCGCGCTGATGCGGCCGGACCGGGGTGCCCTGGAGCGGCTGGGTGCCCTGCGGGTGCTGGTGGTGCCCTCCGGCACTGCCATGCCGGTGGCTGGCGGGGTGGCTTGCGTCGCGGAGGTGGAGGGCGGGCCCTTTGCCGCGGCGATGGCGCCCTATGCGGGACGGGCGCTGCTGCTGCGGCCGGACCACTATGTGGCGGCGAGCCTTGCCTCGGGCGATGGCGGCGCGGTGGTGGAGGCGCTTGTCGCGTCCGCCGGCGGCGCGGCCCCTGCCCTGCCGGCCGCCACCCTCGCGGCGGGCGGCGCCTAACCTTCCAGCCGGACGTTGGCGTTCTGCGCCACCTCGCGCCACTTGGCGATCTCGGTGCGAACAAAGGCGGTGGCCTCGTCCGGGGTCTGGGGCGCCGGGGTGCCGCCCATGGACACCATGCGGGCGGCGAAGGCGGGATCGCGCAGCAGGGCGGTGGCGTCGGCGTTGATGCGGGCGATGATGGGGGCGGGCGTGCCGGCGGGAACGCAGAGGCCGGCCCAGCCGATGGCCTCGTAGCCTGGCAGGGTCTCGGCGATGGCCGGGACCTCCGGCATCTGGGTGGCGCGCCCGGCGGAGGTGACGCCGATTGCCTTGATGCGGCCGGCACGGACATGCGGCAGGGCGCTGGCGACGCTGTCGAACATGGTGGGGATGTTGCCGGCCAGCAGGTCCGCCATGGCCGGGCCGCTGCCGCGATAGGGCACGTGCGTGAGGCGGATGCCGGCGCGGGAGGCGAAGAGTTCCGCCGACATGTGCTGGGAGGTGCCCGGCCCGCCGCTGCCGTAGTTGATGCCGCCGGGATCGGCCTTGGCGGCCGCTATAAGCGCGGGCACGTCGGCCGGCGCGAAGGAGGGGTGCGCCACGATCACCAGCGGCACGGTGAACACGGTGGTGACATAGGCGAAGTCGCGCTCGGCGTCGTAGGGCAGGTTGCGGATGACGCTGGGATTGATGCCGTGCGTGCCGCTGGTGGAGACGAGCACCGTGTAGCCGTCGGGCGCCGCGCGGGCGCCGGCCTCGGTGCCGACAACGCCCGCGCCGCCCGCGCGGTTCTCCACCACCACGCGCTGGGGCCACCTGGCGGACAGCGCCTCGGCGAGGAGGCGGGTGATGGTGTCGCTGGCCTGGCCCGGGGGGAAGGGCACGAGGAAGCGGACGGGGCGGCCGGGCCAGTTCTCCTGCGCCGCCGCGGGCAGGGCCGGCAGGGCGAGGGTGGCGGCCAGGAGGGCGCGTCGGCTCGAGGGGGTCATGGCGTTGCCTCCGGGGATGGTTCGTGCCGGGATGGGCCAGGGGCGGCCGCGCGGTCAAGGGACGCGGCCGCGGGGAAGGAAGCGCCCATGGATTTTGCCGAAACGCCGGAGATCGAGGCGCTGCGGGAGGCGGTGTCGCGCATCTGCGCGCGCTTTCCCGATGAATACTGGCTGCAACGGGACCGAGAGGGCGGGTTTCCGGTGGAGCTGCACCAGGCGCTGGCGGCGGATGGGTGGCTGGGGATCTGCATTCCCGAGGAATACGGGGGCGCGGGGCTCGGCATCACCGAGGCGGCGGTGATGATGCAGGCGATCTCGGAATCCGGGGCGGGCATGTCGGGCGCCTCGGCCGTGCACATGAACATCTTCGGGCTGAACCCGGTGGTGGTGTTCGGCACGGAGGCGCAGAAGCGGCGGATGCTGCCGCCGCTGGTGCAGGGGCGGGAGCGCGCCTGCTTCGCGGTGACGGAGCCGGATGCGGGGCTGGACACCACGCAGCTGCGCACGCGGGCGGAGCGGCGGGGCGACCGCTACGTGATCCACGGGGAGAAGGTCTGGATCTCCACCGCGCAGGTGGCGGAGAAGATGCTGATCCTGGCGCGGACCACGCCGCTGGAGCAGGTGCGGCGGCGGACCGAGGGCCTGAGCCTGTTCTACACCACGCTGGACCGCGCCCGGGTGACGGTGCGCGAGATCGGGAAGATGGGAAGGAAGGCCGTCGATTCGAACCAGATGTTCATCGACGGGCTGGAGGTGCCGGAGGAGGACCGGATCGGGGAGGAGGGGCAGGGCTTCGCCTGCATCCTCCATGGCCTGAACCCCGAGCGGATCCTGATCGCCTCCGAGGCGCTGGGGCTGGGGCGGGCGGCGCTGGCGCGGGCCACGGCCTATGCGAAGGAGCGGCGGGTCTTCGGGCGGCCAATCGGGCAGAACCAGGGCATCCAGCACCCGCTGGCCGAGAACTGGATGGAGCTGGAGGCGGCGGGGCTGATGGTGCGCCAGGCCGCCTGGCGCTACGACCGGGGGATGGATTGCGGGGCGCAGGCCAATGCCGGGAAATACCTGGCGGCCGAGGCGGCGCTGCGCGCCTGCCAGCAGGCCGTGATGACGCATGGCGGCTTCGGCTACGCGCAGGAATACCATGTGGAGCGCTTCCTGCGGGAGGTGATGATCTGCCGGATCGCGCCGGTGAGCCCGCAGTTGATCCTGTGCCACATCGCCGAGAAGGTTCTGGGGCTGCCGAAGTCCTACTGAAACCAGCCGCCACGGGCAGCCTTGTAGCGGCAGCGCAGACAGCGCAGGGCGGGATGCATGTTCGGTAGGGCCTGGAGGCTGATCAAGGACGCCGTTTCGGGCTTCGTGGAGCACGAGGCGATGACGCGGGGGGCGGCGATCGCCTGCTACACGCTGTTCTCCATCGCGCCGCTGCTGGTGGTGTCCGTCGCCATCGCCGGCTTCTTCTTCGGGCGCGACATGGTGAGCGAGGCCGTGTCGGGCCAGCTCACCGGGCTGGTCGGGCGCGAGGGCGGGCAGGCCATCGAGGCGATGATGAAAGGCAGCTCGGACGAAGCCAGCAGCAAGGGCATCGCGGCGCTGATCGGCTTCGGCATCCTGCTGATCACCGCCTCGGGTGTTTTCGCGGAGCTGCAGGGGGCGCTGAACGTCATCTGGCAGGCGGAGGCCAAGCCGGTCTCGGTGGGCGCGCTGGTCCGGGCGCGGGCGCTCTCGATCGGGCTGGTGGGGGCCACGGGCTTCCTGCTGCTGGTGTCGCTGCTGGTCAGCGCCGTGCTTTCGGCCTTCGGAGGATGGATCACGGGTTTTCTGCCGGTGGTTGAGATCCTGCTGAAGGCGCTGAACTTCCTGGTCAGCGTGGGGCTGGTCGCGGTGCTGTTCGGCGCGATCTACAAGATCCTGCCCGACCGCGTGCTGAGCTGGCGGGACGTCGGGGTGGGCGCGCTGATCACCGCCTTCCTGTTCACCCTCGGGAAGACGGTGATCGGCTGGTACATCGGCGGCAGCGGCATGGCCGAGAGCTACGGCGCGGCGGGCGCGCTCGTGGTGGTGCTGATCTGGGTCTATTACTCCGCGCAGGTGTTCCTGCTCGGCGCCGAGTTCACGCGGGCCTGGGCGGCACGGGAGGGTGGCTGGAAGGGCGCCATGCCGCTGCGGAGCGCGCCCGTGCCGATCGGGGCGGACGCGCCTTGAGGAAGTGGTGCCCCGCCCTGACATAGGCGGGCATGTCCGACAGCACCGTTCCCGAATTCTTTGCCCGCTTCCCCATGCAGGCCGTCCGAAGCGAGGCGCTCGATGCCGTGCTGGGCGAGCCCGGCGCGCCGCCCGTGACGGTGCTGTTCCTTTGGGGGCTCAACTGCCCGAACTGCGACGCGGCCAAGCGCGCGATCCTGGTTTCGCCGGACCGGTTCCGCTGGCCCGCGGTGCGCTGGCTGCACGCCAATGTCTATGACGACCCGGAGATGGCGAACCGCTTCGGGCTGCACGGGGTGCCCGCCTTCTTCGTGTTCCGCGGCAGCCGGCGCATGGGGCGGATCACGGGCTGGCCGGGGGCCGGGGCCTTCGCGCGGGCGGTGGAGGAGCAGGCCGCGCAGGCGGCGGCCCTCTCCCCTTCGGCCTGATCCGCGTCGCCCTAGCCTTCGCGCGCGATGCGGCGGCAGTGTTCCAGCGAGGCCTCGATGAGGTTGTCGCTGGCCTCCGGCGTGCGGAAGGCGGAATGGGCGGCCAGCGTCGCGTTCTCGACCTTGGACAGGACGTGGCCGGGGGGCAGCGGCTCCTCGGCATAGACATCGAGCGCGAGGCGTATGGCGCCGGCCTCGGCCGCGCGGGCCAGGGCCGCCTCGTCCGTGATGGCGCCGCGCGCGGTGTTCACGAAGATGGCGCCGGGGCGCATCTTCGCGATCAGGTCCGCCGACACGAAGCCCCGCGTCTCGTCGTTCAGGAGAAGGTGGAGCGAGACCACCTGGCTTTCGGCCAGCAGGGTGTCGAGCGAGGTGAACTCGACGCCCTTCGCGTCCCTCGGCGTGCGGTTCCAGGCCAGCACCCGCATGCCCGCGCCGTTGCACAGGCGCGCCATCTCCGCGCCGATGCCGCCATAGCCGATCAGCCCCACGGTCTTGCGGGTCAGCTCGATGCCGTCGGTGCGGGGCCAAGCACCGGCGCGCACGCCGCGGTCCATGCCCGCCAGGCCCTTGGCCGCGGCCCACATCAGGGCGAAGGCCATCTCCGCCACCGCGGTGTCGCCATAGCCCTTGATGATGTGGACCTGGATGCCGCACTCGGCCTCGAGCTCCTCCGGGTTCATGTAGGAGCGGGCGCCGGTGCCGAGGAAGACGACGTGCTTCAGTCCGGGGATCTGCCTTGCGATCTCCGTCGGCAGGTGGGTGTGGTCGATGATGGCGATCGCGTGCCCGGCGAGCACGGTGGGGAGCTCGGCCGGCTTGATGTCGGGGTTGCGGTTCACCGTGACCGGCATGTCGGCGGGGCGGAGCAGCTTTTCCATGACATCCGCCAGGGCGCCCCCGGCATCGACGAAACAGGCGCGCATCCAGCAATTCCCCATGGTGGTACGCGGGGGATGGTAGCCGGTGGCGGCATTGCCTCCAACGGGGCCTCCAACGGGGCCTCCAACGGGGCCTCCAACGGAACGGCGGCGTTTTGCCGGCCGGCCCGATGCATCAACCGCCCGCCGGAGGATCGGCGGAAGGCTGGCCCGCACCGAATTGGAGGTATTTATCCAGTGCCTCCGCCAGCGCGGCCGGGGGTTCGGCCGGGCCGGCGATGATGTTCCCATCTTTCCGAGCGGCCGCGAGGCCGCTCAACCGGCTGCCCGAGGCTTCCTGCCCCGAGAGCAGCGCGGACATGGTGGCAGAGGCGAGGGCCGCCGCCTGAAGCGGACCGCCGGGGCTTGTTGCCTCCAGCTCCGCCTCGGTGACGGTTCCATCGCCGTTGGCGTCCACCCGGTCGAACACCGCCGCCGAAAGGGTAGCCACTGCCTTCACCTCGGCGGGATCCGCCGTCGGTGCGCCGGTGGTGGGCCCCAGGGCGGCGAACTCGTTCAGGCTGAGTCCGCCATCGCCGTCCCGGTCAGCGCGGGAGAAGTTCCGCTCCCGCATCTGCCTGGCCATGTCCTGCGCTTGCGCGCCGGTGGCCGATGAGACCTGCACAACACGTTTCCCTCCTTGAATGTGGCGCACCCGGCAAGTCCGGGCGCGGCTCCGCGAGAGCGGGGCGCAGGTCATTACGCAAGGGGAATGCCGCGGCTGGCGGGGGTGCCGCGACGGGGCGCGGGATCGGGCGCCGGCCGGGGTGCCCATGCGGCCCTGTGCCGTGCTGGCCTGGAGTTCGGCGGCGGTGTGGCTGCCGCGGCTGTTCACGACCGGCCCGGCGAGGAGCCTCGGTGCGCGGTCGGTTGATGCCATCCCGCCGGCAGAACTTGCCGTCGCCGTGCCGCCTTTGCCGGGCCAGGCACGTCCCGGCCGGGCGGGGCGGGCTTCCCTAGGCGGGTGCGATGCCGGAGGCAGCGCGGTCCGGGGCGGAGGCGGGCCAGGCGAACATCAGCTCGTGCTTGTTGTGGGCGCCGTGGAACAGGGCGCCGCCGGGAATGGCGGCGAAGGCGGCGGCGGTGTCGTGGTCGGTCTCGGCCTGGAACTTCAGGGTGACCAAGATGTTGCGGGCCGCGCCCGCCTCCATCCAGCGGCGCACCAGGCCGAGCAGGCGGGCGGGGTAGCAGATGATGTCGGAGAAGAGCCAGTCCACCGGATAGGGGTCGAGGCCGAAGGCGCTCTCGCGGCGGACGGAAACGTTGGGGCGGGCGGCGACGCCGGGGTCCATCTCGGCCTTGTCCACGGCGGTGACGGCGGCACCGAGTTCGGCGAGCGCCCAGCTCCAGCCGCCGGGCACGGCGCCGAGGTCGAGGCAGGCCTCGCCCGGGGCGGGCCAGCGGTTGATGCGGGTGAGCGCGTCCCAGAGCTTGAGGTAGGCGCGGCTGGGGGGACCTTCGCGATCCTCGACGAAGACCGGGGCGCCGTTGACGAAGGGGCTGCTCTTGGTGGGGCTGGCGAGCATCCGGTCCGGCGCCAGCAGGGTCCAGGCGCCGAGATGCGAGGTGGGGCGCGGCTGGGGAAAGGCGATGGGCCTGGGGCGCAGCGGCGGCAGGGCGTCCCGGATCAGGGCGGCGCGGCGGTGGTGGGCGACGTCCAGCAGGGCCCAGTTGCGCTGGACCGCGCGCAGGGCGTTGGCGGCGGTCTTGATGGAGGCGACCGGAATCTCGCGCGGGTCGGTCCAGGTGTCGAGCGACCAGGGCGTGGCGTTGGGGGCCTCGGGCGGCGGGTCGGGGGAAAGGGCGAGCGGGCCGTGCCAGGCTTCGATGTGGCGGCCGGCGCGGCGGAGGTCCTCGGCGAGTTCGGGCTCGAAACCCTCGGCCGCCAGATAGGCCGCGCGGATCATGCGCGGTGGAGGACGGCGGCGACCAGGAGGAGGAGCCAGCCGAGCATCAGGAGCATTCCGCCGGCCGGCGCCACGCCGAGGCTGCGGCCGGTGAGGGCCACGGTCCAGACGGCGCCGCAGAACAGGATCATGCCGAGCAGGAAGGCGGCCCCTGCCCCGTTGATCGCCCAGCCCCCCCAGCGCTCCGCCAGGATGCCGGCGGCCACGAGGGCGAGGGCGTGCCAGCCCTGCTGCGTCAGGGCGTTGTCGATCATGCGGGTGCGGGCCGCGTCCAGCGCGAGGCCGTGGGCGGCCCAGGCGGAAAGGGCGACGGCGAGCAGGCCGGCGAGGGCGCCGGCCGCGATCCAGATGCGGGCCATGGGGCTGGGTTAGCAGATGCCCGGGCCGGTGGGGAGGCGCGCGGGTTGCGGGGCAGGGCCGTGAGGCTTCCTATGCGCGCCGGTACCGGATGAGGCCCCCTCCCCCATGATCACGTTGTCCCGCCGCCTCGATCAGGTCGCGCCCTCGGCCTCGGCCACCATGACGCAGCGGGCGCGGGAGCTGGCAGCGACGGGCGAGCGGGTGATCGGGCTGTCGCAGGGGCAGCCGGACTTTCCGACGCCGCCGCACGCGATCGAGGCGGCGCACCGGGCGGCGCTGGAGGGGCAGACCAAGTATCCGCCGATCGCGGGGACGCCCGCGCTGAAGGAGGCGATCCGGCGGAAGTTCCGGCGCGAGAACGGGCTGGACTACGCGCCCGACGAGATCCTGGTCTGCAACGGGGGGAAGCAGGTTCTCTACAACGCCATGATGGCGACCCTGAACCCCGGGGACGAGGTGGTGATCCCCCGCCCCTTCTGGATCAGCTACGCCGACATGGCCGTGCTGGCGGGCGGCGTGCCCGTTCCGGTGGACTGTCCGCAGGAGAACGGATTCAAGCTGCGGCCGGAGAACCTGGAGGCCGCGATCACGCCGCGCACGCGCTGGGTGATGCTGAACTTCCCGAACAACCCGACGGGTGCCGCCTGCTCGCGCGCCGAGATGCGGGCGATCGCGGATGTCATGCTGCGCCACCCCGGGGTGATGGTGCTGACGGACGACATGTACGAGCACCTTCTCTACGACGGGGTGGAGTTCTGCACGATCGCCGAGGTGGAGCCGGCGCTGCGGGACCGCGTGCTGACGGTGAACGGCGTTTCCAAGACCTATGCGATGACGGGGTGGCGGATCGGGTATTGCGGCGGGCCGCGGGCGCTGATCCGGGGCATGACCAACATGCAGGGCCAGTCCACGAGCGGGGCCTCGCCCATCAGCCAGGCGGCGGCGGCGGCGGCGCTGGACGGGCCGCAGGCGCTGGTGACCGAGCGGGCGGAGTCCTTCCGCATCCGGCGGGACCTGGCGGTGGAGATGCTGAACGCGGCGCCGGGGGTGCGGTGCCACAAGCCCGAGGGGGCCTTCTACCTGTTCCCGGACATGTCGGGCTGCATCGGGCGGACCAGCCAGGGGGGGCGGCTGATCGGCACGGACACCGACCTCGCCCTGGCGCTGCTGGAGGAGGCGCGGGTGGGGACGGTGCAGGGGGCGGCCTATGGGATGAGCCCGCACCTCCGGATTTCCTATGCGCTGGACACGGACAGCCTGCGGGAGGGGCTGGCGCGCATCCAGGCGTTCTGCGCGGCACTCCGCTGATCCCTCCGATCCCGCTGCGGCCCGCGGCTGGCTTGTGCTTTGCTTGACCTGTCGCGGTGATCCGGTGCGCGGCACCGGCGCGAAGGGGATGGGGCGGCATGGCGATCAGGGGCGGCTGGATCGGAACGGCGCTGGCGGTGGCGGCGGCCATGCTGCCGGGGCTGGCGTCGGCGCAGGTTTCGGCGGGGCCGACCATCGCCAACATCCGGAGCAAGGGCTTCCTCGATTGCGGGGCCAACCCGGGCTCGCCCGGCTTCGGCGTGCCGGACAGCCGGGGGGAGCACCGGGGGATGGACCCGGATTTCTGCCGGGCCATCGCGGCGGCGGTGCTGGGCGATCCCTCCCGCGTGCGGTTCACCGTGCTGACCAGCCAGTCCCGCATTCCGTCGCTGCAATCGGGGCAGGTGGACATCGTGGCGCGCACCTTCACCTGGACCATGGGGCGCGAGGCCGGGTCGGGGCTGCAGTTCGGGCCGATCACCTTCCATGACGGGCAGGGCTTCATCGTGCGCCGCGCCGCGGGGGTGGAGCGGGCGGGGCAGCTCGGTGGCGCCACGATCTGCGTGACCGCGGGATCGACCAACGAGCTGAACCTGGCGGACTGGGCCCGCACCAACCGGCTTCCCATCCGCCCGCTGGTGTTCGAGAGCAACGAGGACGCGCGCAAGGCCTACGCCTCCGGCCGCTGCGACAGCTACACGCTGGATGCGAGCCAGCTCGCGGGCTTCCGCTCCTCCTTCTCCAATCCGGAGGAGCACGTGATCCTGCCCGACATCATCAGCAAGGAGCCGCTGGCGCCCGCCGTGCGCAAGGGCGACGCGCAGTGGTACGACGTGATGCGCTGGACGGTCTACGCGCTGATCCTGGCGGAGGAGCTGGGCGTCACCCAGGCCAATGCGGAGGCGATGCTGGAAAGCCCGAACCCCGACATCCGGCGGCTGCTGGGCGTGAGCGGGGATTTCGGGCTTTCCATGAGCCTGGACCGGCGCTGGGCCTTCAACGCCATCCGCGCCGTGGGCAACTACGGCGAGATCTTCGAGCGGCATGTCGGGGTGAACACGCCGGTCGGGCTGAAGCGCGGGCTGAACGACCTGTGGAACCGGGGCGGGATCCTCTACGCGCCGCCTATTCGCTGAGGGATCGGTCGCCGAGCGGCGGGTGCTGCTGCGCCTCGGCCACGCGTTTGCCGACCATGGCGGCCACGGCGGCGACGCCGAGGGCGCCGAGCACCGCGCCGGCCATGATGTGGGTGGCGACGACGCCCGCGGCGTGAAGGCCGAGAAGCGCGGTGCGGGCGGGGCGGAAGGGGTTCGGGAACATCAGCGCATCCCCCGCAGGACCTTGCGGCCGACGACGAAGCCGGCGGCCAGGGCGGTGCCGAGCGGGATGCCGATGCTGAGGCCCGTCAGGGACAGGGCGAAGGAGGCGATGATGGGCATGGAGGAACTCCAGGGGTTGCCCTCTCACCTGGGGCGGCGCGGGCGGGTGGGAAGTGCCCCGCCGCGCGCCGCCGTTCAGAAGCGCGCGCGCCAGCCGAGGACGGCGATGACGGCGTCCTGCTTGTCGTCCTTCGCTTCGCCGCCGACCGTGTGCTGGTAGCCGACGTCCAGGCGGAAGTTTAGGGGCAGGTCCCGGCCGACGGACACCTCCGCATAGGTCGCGCGGGGCACGGGGTTCTCGGTCCGCTTCCGCTCGTCGCGCTGGAGGCCGATCGTGGCGCGCCAGGGGCCGGAGCGGGTCTGGGCGCCCACGGTGGTGAAGCGGCGTCGCTCGCTGGCCGTCACCTCGTCGAAGCGGCCGGTGCTGCCGCCGAAGTCGTCCAGGATTTCCGGGCCCGCCTCCCGCGGGTTGCCGCCGGCACCGCGGAACTGGACGAACTCGGCGAAGAGCAGGGTGCGGAGGTCGCGGTTCCAGGTGATCTCGTGGCGCAGCCCGGCGGCGAGGCCGGTCTCGCGCTTGGTGCCGTCCACCCCCGTGCCGCGCGAGAGCAGGGACAGGTGGTAGGAGGTGTTGGGCAGGAAGGGCATCTTGTCGCCGTCGATGGCGAGAACGAAGCTGTCCATCTGGCCGGTGTTGCCCGCGCCGCCCTGGCGGCGGGTGTTGCGGGAGAAGCGCTCGAAGTCGCGCTCGCAGCAGCGCTCGCGGGTGAAGGCGGTTTCGCTGAGGAAGCTCGTGTCGAAGCCGAACACGGCGGCGGAGATGTCGTGCTCGCCGAAGCGGGCGTCGGAGATCACGGTGGCGGTGCCGCCGAAGCCCAGGCTTTCCCGGATCAGATAGACCTCGTGCGCGCGCACGTCGAGCAGCAGGCCCGGGAAGTCGTGGTGGCCGCGGCCGAAGGGGGCGGAGAACTTGCCGCCGTAAAGGGACAGGCGCTGGGTCGGGCGCCAGTCGAGGCGGAGTTCCTCGATATAGGCGGCCTGGTAGCGGAAGGCGGCCGTGCCGCCATTCGGCTCGGTTTCGCCCACGGGCTCGATGTGGATGACGTTCTGGATCGACCACTCCGGCGAAAGGAAGAGGCCGGTCGCGATCTCGCCGCGGGCGAAGATGTTGGTGCCGCGCTGGCGGCGGTCGGTCGCGGAGGTGGTGGACAGGGAGAAGAGCCGGAGGTCGGCCTCGCCCGCGATCTGGGGATAAAGGTTCACGCCGCCGGTGGAGGCCGGGGTGGCGGTGACCTGGGCCATGGCCGGAAGGGCGGCGAGCAGCAGGGCGGCGGCGAGGGCGGGAATGCGCATCAGGCGGCACCCTTGATGGCCGCGAGGATCAGGCCGGTGTTGTGGCGGATCAGGGCCTCGTAGCTGGGCGCGGGGCCGCCGGGCGGGGAAAGGGCGTCGGAGTAGAGGCGGCCGCCGACGCGGACGCCGGCCTCGCGCGACAGGCGCTCGAGCATGGTGGGGTTGGCCATGTTCTCGACGAAGACGGCGGTGATGCCCTGGGCGCGGACCTGGCGGATGAGGTCGGCGATGTCGGAGGCCGAGGGCTCGGAATGGGTGTTGATGCCCTGCGGCGCGAGAAAGGTGATGCCGTAGGCGTCGCCGAAGTAGCCGAAGGCGTCATGGCTGGTGAGGACCTTGCGGCGGGCCTCGGGGATGGCGGCGAAGGCGGCGCGGGTCTCGGCGTCCAGCGCCGCGAGGCGGGCATCGTAGGCGGCCGCGTTGCGGGCGTAGAGCGCGGCGCTGGCCGGGTCGGCGGCGGAGAGGCCTGCGGCGATGTTGCGGACGTAGATGCGGGCATTGGCCGGGTTGCCCCAGGCATGGGGGTCCGGGGTGCGGGCGGGTTCGACGGCGTGCGGCCGGCGGCGGCCGGCGCCGCCGCCGTGGGAATGGCTGTGCCCGCCCTCGGAGGCGCGGATGGGAACACCGTCGCTGGCCGTGACGGTGGTGCCGGCGAAGCCGGCGGCGCTGGTGAGGCGGCCCAGCCAATCGTCGAAGCCCAGGCCGTTGCGGACCAGCAGGGCTGCGCCGCGGAGGCGCTCGGCGTCCGATGGGCGTGGCTGGAAGTCGTGGGCGTCGCCGTCCGGGCCGACGAGCACGTTCAGGGCCAGGGCGCGGTTGCCGGCAACCTGGCGGATCAGGTCGCCGAGGATGGAGAAGGTGGCGACCGCCGGAAGGCTGCCCTGCGCCAGGGCCCGGCCGGCCGCCCCGCCGAGCGCGGGGAGGGAGAAGGTGGTGGCGAGAAAGGCACGGCGCTGCATCGGGCGCTCCATAAACTACGTTATAACATAACATATTCCATGGGGGCGCCATGCCGCAAGGGGCGGGCTTGCCCATGCCCGGCGGCGGGTTCCCAATGCCGCGCGAAGAACCGGGCCGGGCGCCCCGCCGATGCCGCCCAGCGGCCTGGGCGGGCTGCGGCACCCGCCCGCGAGCTGGTTCAACCGCGCCGGGGATCGCAGGGGAGTCGGGCAATGGCGGAAGGCGAGGTGCCGTTCAGGGTGGTCATCCTGCACGGCGCGCGTGGCGGGCCGGACACCAACTGGTTTCCGTGGCTTCATGCGGCGCTGGAGGCCGAGGGGGTGGACGTGGTGCGTCCCCGCTTCCCCACCCCGGGCGGGCAATCCCTCGCGGCCTGGCTCGATGCCTTCGACCGGACGGTGAAGCCCCTGGCCTCCGCCCCCACCGCCCTTGTCGGGCATAGCCTCGGTGCCGCCTTCGCGCTCCGCCTGGTTGAGCGGTCCGTGGAGCCGCTCGCCGGCCTTTTCCTGGCGGCAGGCTTTGTCGGCGCGCTCGGCCTGCCCGATTACGATCCGATCAACCGCTCGTTCTTCGCCGCGCCGTTCGACTGGGTGGCCATCCGTGCGCGGAAGGGGCGTGCGGCCCGTTGCTGGGCCGGAAGTGACGATCCCTATGTTCCCTTGTTCCGCTCGCAGGAGATGGCGACCCGCCTGGACGCGCCGCTCGAGATCGTGCCGGGCGGAGGGCACCTCAGCGGCGAGGCGGGGTTCACCGCCTTTCCCGGGATGCGGGATGCCATTCTTTCCCTCCGATCCGGCTGGGGCACGGTTCCGGCCGTTCCCTCGCCGCCCCTGGCCGCGCCCTTCCGGATCGCGCCCGTGGCAACCGGCGCCGACCTGGCGGACGTGGCCGGGCTTTTCCGTGCCTATGCGGCGTCCCTCGGCGTCGACCTGGGCTATCAAGGCTTCGAGGAGGAGGTGGCGGGGCTGCCGGGCCGCTATGCGCCGCCGCCCGGGGCGCTTCTTCTCGCGCGCGGGCCGGCGGGGGAGGTGCTGGGATGCGCGGCGCTGCGCCCGATGGCGGCGGATGGCTGCTGCGAGATGAAGCGCCTTTATGTCTCGCCCGCCGGGCGCGGCATGGGGCTCGGGCGGGCGCTGGTGAAGGCCGTGCTGCTGGAAGGGGCCCGCATCGGCTACCGGGAGATGCGGCTGGACACCCTGCCCTTCATGGCCGCCGCAATCGCGCTTTACCACAGCGCGGGCTTCGTGCCGGTGCCTGCCTATTACGACACGCCGGTGGCGGGCACGGTGTTCCTGGGGCGGTCGCTGGCGGAGGTTTCCGCCCGCTAGGACCGGCGCCAGAGGCGGCGCAGACGTTCCCATAAGCCCGGCCCCGTGCTGCGGCGGGCGATGCTGCCGTGGCTGGCATGGGGGCGGCGCGACGGAGGTGGCAGGGCGCTGGCCACGGTGTGGCGGCCCGAATCCTCCAGCGCGATCAGGCGCTGCTCCAGCGCGATCACCCCGGCCACGGCCTCGGGCGGGTGGCTGGCGGCCAGCTGGCCGGCGGTGTTGGCGGCGTCGTCGAAGGCCTCGGCCCGGCGGAGGGCGTCCACCACGCGCACGGTCTGCTCGGCATCCAGCGGCGGGCCGGCGCGCCAGAGGGCGACGGCGTCGCCGCGCCAGGCGCGGGCGAGGTCGGGCTTGCGGGCGTCGTCGGCGGCCCAGGCGGCCTGGAGGGTGGCCTCGGCCGCCGCGTGCAGGGCGCCGGTTTCCTCCAGCACATAGGCATAGGCGAGAAAGCGGCGGGACAGCGGCGGGTGGGTGCTGTCCGCGATCAGGGCACGGAACGGGGCGGTGCCCACGGCCTCGATCGCCGCCGGGTGGGCATGGGCGATCTCCGGGGCGACGTAGCCGCAATGGGGGCATTGCTGGAGCCAGGCGGCCATGGTGCTGCGCAGCGGCTCGCCCGGGCGGAGATCGAGGTCCGGCGCGCCTTCAGGCGGCATGGGGCGGAAGCGGGTCTGGCGGCTGCTGGTGCCGCAAACGGCGCATCGGATGTCGGCCGGGCGCGCGGCGCCGGCGCGGGGCCCGGGCTGCGGGCCGTTGCGGGCGGCGTGGAACGGGCCGGGGGTGGGGCGTGACATCGCTCCCTAGTTAGGCGCGCGGGGTGCGCAAGCGAAGGGGCAGCGTGCAAGGGAAAACGCGTGCCGCGGGGCGGGCGACCCGTTGCACTGGCCCCGTTCGCCCTGGCAAAGAGGGGGCCATGCCGCGTGGCGACCTTTTCCCCGATATCGCGCCCTATGAGACGGGGCTCCTGCCGCTTTCCCATTCCGGGCACGGGACGGCGGGGGGGCCCTCGCACGTCATGTACTGGGAGCAGGTGGGCAACCCCCGGGGGCAGCCGGTTCTCTTCCTGCACGGGGGGCCCGGAGCCGGGGCCGGGGCGGTTCACCGGCGCTTCTTCGATCCCCAGCACTGGCGGGTGGTGATCTTCGACCAGCGGGGCGCCGGGCGCTCGCGGCCGCTGGGGGAGCTCCGGGAGAACTCGACGCCGCACCTGGTGCAGGACATCGAGACGCTGCGCCGGTTCCTCGGCATCGACCGGTGGCTGCTGTTCGGCGGCTCCTGGGGATCGACCCTGGCGCTGGCCTATGCCCAGGCGCATCCGGACCGGGTGGCGGGCTGCGTGTTGCGCGGGGTGTTCCTGGGCCGCGACGACGAGGTGGACTGGTTCCTCTACGGGCTGAAGCGGGTATTTCCCGATGCCTGGGCCTCCTTCGCGGAGCACGTGCCGGCGGAGGAGCGGGGCGACCTTCTGGGGGCTTATCTCAGGCGGCTGACGGATCCGGAGCCTTCCGTCCACATGGCGGCGGCGCGGTCCTGGAGCAACTACGAAGGGCTGTGCAGCACGCTGCTGCCGAGCCCGGAAACGGTGGCCTCCTTCGCGCAGGACCGCTCGGCGCTCGGCCTCGCGCGGATCGAGGCGCACTACTTCGCGCACAAGCTGTTCCTGCCGCCCGAGGGCCTGCTGGCGGGGATGCACCGGCTGGCGCATGTGGGCGCCGAGATCGTGCAGGGCCGCTACGACATGGTGTGCCCGCCGACCTCCGCCTTCGAGCTGGCGGAGGCCTGGCCGATGGCGCGGCTGACGGTGGTGCCGGATGCCGGGCATTCGGCCCTGGAGCCAGGGGTCCGGACGGCGCTGGTTTCCGCGGTGGAGCGGTTCCGGCGGCGTTAGAGCATTTCAGACTGACTCAGACCCGGACGGTTGATGCGACGCTACCGTTAGAACACCGAGGCTGGTTTCCGCATCGTCAACCCAGTCGAGGGGGTGGTACTATCTCCCCGAGTCAAGCGCGGCTTTAGAGTCGATCGGAAAAGCTTTAAATTTCCAGGCGGTGTGTGGGCAATGCTCGCCTCCGTTGAATGGAAACGGAAGCAGGTTTGGCCAAGTGCCCGCGGGGTACGTGAGCTTCGATCTCCAAAAGCATGCAGCGGACGCGCACGGGCGCATGGCTAGCGGCTTTCGGAAGTGCTTCCAAACCCATCAGAGGAGAGAAGTAGGAGCGAGAAGACTGCGCTGCTTGGGTTTCGTGTCTTAGTTCTCCCCAGTAAATCACAACGAGAGCAGCAAGCGCGAGAAGGACCAGAGCTTCGATGGCGCATATCACTTCCCACATCTCGCCACTCCTCCATCATCCAATTTATGGGCTTCGGTATATTTATTGAGACGAGCGGAGGGCAATGAACGTCTTCGTGTAGCGGTTTGCTTATCGGCCGGTCCGTTACCGGCACCAGCCTGCTCTACCTGCCACCCTACAGCCCGGGTCTGAACCCGATCGAGCAAGCCTTCGCTAGGCTGAAGGCGCTGCTTCGCAAGGCAGCCGCCCGCACCCGCGAGGCCCTCCGGACCACCACCGGGCGCCTGCTCGACACCTTTACCCCAGCCGAGTGCCGGAACTACCTCGCCAACTCAGGCTACGCATTCGAGTGGCGTGGAAGAACACTAGGAACCCGTGGCTCCGGTTCAGGCGGTGCGCGCGAGCCACTCCGACCCGGCGGCGATGGCGCGGCGGGCGGCGGCGACGTGGCTACGGGCGCGCAGGAAGCCGTGGACCGTGCCCGGGAAGGTTTCCTCCTCCACGGCCACGCCGGCGGCGCGGAGCGCCCGCGCCATGGCGCGGTTTTCGTCGGACAGGACATCCAGCTCGGCGATCTGCACCAGGCAGGGCGGCAGGCCCCGGAGGTCGGCGCGGAGCGGCGCCGCGAAGGGCGAAAGGCGGTCAGCCGGGCCGGGGGCGTAGCAGTCCCAGTAGAAGCGCATCTTCTCGGCCGTCAGCCCGTAGCCATCGGCGAATTCCCCGTAGCTGCCGGTGTTCATGCGGTCGTCGTAGACGCCGTAGTTCAGGAGGAGGCCACGGAGGGCCAGGCCGGGATCGGATTGGCGCAGCAGAAGGGCGGCGCCGAGTGCCAGGTTCGCGCCGGCGGAATCGCCGCCCAGCACGATGCGGGCGGGATCGATGCCCCATTCGCCCCCCTGCCCCGCCAGCCACCGCGTGATGGCCGCGACCTCCTCCAGCGCCTGGGGAAAGGCGGCCTCGGGGCTCAGGGCGTAGTCCGGAAGCAGGACGGCGCAGCCGCTGGCGGCGGCGTAGGAGCGCGCGAGGGGGTCGTGCGTGTCGATGCTGTTCCAGACCCAGCCGCCGCCATGGAGGTAGACGAGCACCGGGAGGAGCCTGTCGGTTGCGGGGCGGTGCAGGCGGCAGAGCAGGCGGCGGCCGCGGATGGTGAGCCAGCGCTCGGTGCTTTCCGCGACCTTCGGCTCCTCGGTGAAGAGGGTCATGTTCAGGGCGTCGTTTGCGGCGCGGGCGGCATCCAGAGGGCGCTGCAGCGGTGGGGCCGGGAAGTCGGCGGCGCGGGCTGCCATCATCTCGGTGAAGGCGGACATCTCGGGGTCGAGGCGGGAATCTTGCGGCATGAAGGGGAGTGGAGGCCTGTTCGGGGAGCGGCTCAAGAGGGACGCGGGACTTTGCCGAGAGCAGGCGGGGCGCTAGAGTAAGAGGGCGTGTCTCCGTAGCTCAGCAGGATAGAGCACGGGATTCCTAATCCCGGGGCCATGGGTTCGAATCCCGTCGGGGACACCACTCTTCTTCCCTCCCGGGCCTTCCTGAACCGTCGCGGCCCCCTTTGGGAACCCGTTTCCCGGATCCGGGGCGGGATTGGTGCAAAGAACCGGAGAGATCAGGACGCTCCGCGGCCTGATCGGCGTTGCCTCGTTGTCAGCGACGAACGGTCATCGAGCGGCACATCCACCGCCCGACACCTCGGCGGCTGGTCACCGGCCATGATCCCAGGCCGCCCCGCCAGCCCGGCCCTTGTTGCCGTTGTCAGCGACCAGGTCTGAAACACGCATGCGCGCGGCGGAACGCGCGCCACCTGCCTTGTCGGCCGGAGCGCCGATTTCTGATCATCGTCGCCCGGCCCTTGCACTCATCCCAGCCAGGCACGCACCGCCACGTAGATGCAGGCCCAGAGCGCCATGAAGACACCCAGGATAAACAGCAAGGATGCACCGGGGCTCATGGGGGCATGAGTGTCCAGGTCCGCCCGATCATCCTGCAGATACACGGTCGTCAGGCGCTCGTCGGAGATCATCGGTTCTGAACTCCTCGTTTCCATCATCCAGATAAGCGTGCATCCGCATTGAAAGTCGGTGCCTACGATGAGAGGTTTTGTAGTCACTGCCCTCGCCGCCCATGACCGAGTTCAGAGGGGATCAGAGCGGCAGGATCTGGGAGGCGAACCCATGTCCAGGCTTCGGCGGGTCGCGAAACACGCGCCCTATCTCGTGCTTCTCCTCGCGGGGTGCGCACGGGACGCGGCGCCGCCAGAGCTCGGCGTTCGTCGGCCCGCCTCAGCCGAGGAGGCCCGCTACCGCTGCCGGATGCAGGGTGCCGCGGCAGAGGACGCGTATTCCTGGCCGAGGCGTTCCCTCAGCATCGATGGGGCGCTGGTGAGGGCGCAGGAAACGGAATCCTGCCTCGAAACATACCGGCGGAACGGAGTGATCCCACGGTAGGCGGGCCCTCGTCCCGGCGGGTCTCGCCGGCTGCCTGCCGGACGGTCGGGAGAGCGTGCGAACCTGCCGGCAGGGGCGGCGTCCCCGCGTGACCCGGCGGCTGAACGGCCGCGAGAGTGGCTTGAACGGCCACGAGGCCCTATACGCGGCGGCCCTGGCCGCGCCGGGGTGAACCGACTGTTGGGGGAAAGCAATGCGCCATTGGCTACTGGCGGGCCTGCTGCTTTTCGGCGGCTGCGAAAGCAAGGCCGCGGAGCGCCCTGCGGACCGGCGTGCAGCGGCCCAGCGGGCAGCCGAGGACACGATCCGGGAAGTGTCGCATGACCCCGTGGCCTTTCGGGCCGTCGTGGCCTTTCAGCAAGCCACGCCGCGTGTTGTGGCGGTCTGCGGACAGGTGCGGATCGGGCCCGCGCCCGGCTCCTTCACGCCCTTCGTCGCGGTGGTCACCTACTGGGACGACGTGAACGAGGGCGGCACCGTCACGCCGATGCTCGCCACCACGGGCGAGGGTGCCACCCGCGTGACGATCGAGGCCGCGAACCGCTGCCGCGAGGGTGGGGGTGCACCGGCCGGTGGGGTCAACCCGCCATCCCCTGCCCGCGACGACGAGATCCTGCGGCGGCAGGAAACGCCGCAGGGGCGGCCAGCCACGCCCTCAGCGCCCGAAACTGGCCCCTCACCTCCTGCGGAGAGGCCCGGCCCTGGCAGCGCGCGCCAGGGCGATACCGTGACGTCGCGCCTGCCCGGCACCCTCCGGAGCAGTCCCGATGGCCGGGGGGCCGCCATCGGCGTGCTGCGGGCCGGCACCGGCGTCACCGTCTACGGGACCGCGCCGGGGGGATGGTACGAAGTGGGAGATGCCTCGGGCCCCACTGGCTGGGTCCATGGCAGCCGGCTGTTCGGGACACCATAGGGACCCACGACCGCCGAATGCGCCGTGCCGGGTGTCTGGGCAAGGACGCGCGGGCCGTGGTGCGGAACACCGGCCGGACCATGCGGCGGGTGGAAGCGGGCTCGGCGGACGCGAGTGCAGGGCTGGTCCGCCGGAACGCCGCACGGGTGTTACGCCGGCCCAGCCCGTCCCTCGCCTGCAAGCACCCGCTCGACGGGCACTCCCAAGGCCAGCGCCACCGGACCGGGTGCCGCTGTTCCAGGCTCCTGCGCCCGCGACGCCGCCGTCCTGCCCCTCCGGCAGGTATCCGCAGAACCCAGAGCGGCAGCGGCCCGTCCGTCTTTACCTCCTCCATCACGGCATAAGTGCGCGTCTCCCGCACGCCGGGCAGGCCGAGCAACACCTTGCCGAGGAAGTCGCGATACGCCGCCATGTCCCGCACCCGCGTCTTCACCAGGTAGTCGAAGCCACCCGCCACCATGTGGCACTCCAGCACCTCGGGGGCGCGGTTCACCGCGGCGGCGAACCGGTCGAAGACATCGGGCGTGGTCTTGTCCAGCAGCACCTCCACGAAAACCAGCAGCCCGAAGCCGAGGCGGTGCGGATCCAGGCGCGCCCCGAAGCCGGTCACCAGCCCCTCCCTCACGAGGCGCCGCATCCGCTCGCTGGTGGCGGTCGGGGAAAGGCCGACGCGTTCGGCCAGTTCGAGGTTGGAGATCCGCCCTTCCCTTTGCAGAACGGAAAGGATCATCCTGTCCAGCCGGTCCGGCTCCTGCATCTTTCCCGGTTTTTCTCCGCTTCCCCGGTGGATCGTGTGGCCGCACCCGTGAGTATTCGATGTTGATCCCCTGCGGGAACCCCTAACCTTCTCGCATCCAGACCGGGATCGCCGCGACGATGAGCACCGACACGCTTTCCGCCCCGACCCTGCCCGGTGCCTTCCTCCGCTTCGAGGAGGACCTCCGGCGCCCGTCCGCGCTTCGCGCCTCCGTCACGGCCGCCTATCGCCGCCCGGAGGAGGAATGCCTGCCCCCGCTGATCGAAGCCGCCGCCCCGACGCCGGCGGAGGAGGCCTCGGCCGGGCCCCTCGCCCGGCGCCTCGTCACCACGCTTCGCACCAAGCGGCGCGGCGGCGGGGTGGAGGCTCTGGTGCAGGAGTTCTCCCTTTCCTCGCAGGAGGGCGTGGCGCTGATGTGCCTGGCCGAGGCCCTGCTGCGCATCCCCGACACCGCGACCCGCGACGCGCTGATCCGGGACAAGATCGGCGGCGGCAACTGGCGTGCCCATCTCGGCCATTCGCCCTCGCTGTTCGTCAACGCCGCCACCTGGGGGCTGGTGGTCACGGGCCGGCTTTCCTCCACGAACAGCGAGGCCGGCCTGGGCTCGGCGCTCACGCGCCTGATCGGGCGCGCCGGAGAGCCGGTCATCCGCCGCGGGGTTGACCTCGCGATGCGCATGATGGGCGAGCAGTTCGTCACGGGCCAGACGATCGAGGAGGCGCTTGCCAACAGCCGCCCGATGGAGGCGAAGGGCTTCCGCTATTCCTACGACATGCTCGGCGAGGCGGCGGCCACGGCGGCGGATGCCGCCCGCTACCTCCGCGACTACGAGCGCGCCATTCACGCGATCGGCCGGGCCTCCGCGGGCCGCGGCATCCAGGGAGGCCCGGGCATCTCGGTCAAGCTTTCCGCCCTGCACCCGCGCTACAGCCGCGCGCAGCGGCCGCGCGTGATGGCGGAACTGCTGCCGCGCCTGGGCGGCCTCGCCGCCCAGGCCCGCCGCTACGACATCGGGCTGAACATCGACGCGGAGGAGGCGGAGCGGCTGGAGCTGTCGCTCGACCTGCTGGAGGCGCTCTGCCACGACGAGCGCCTGGCCGGCTGGAACGGCGTCGGCTTCGTGGTGCAGGCCTACCAGCGCCGGGCGCCCTTCGTGATCGACTGCGTCATCGATCTCGCCCGCCGCACGGGCCGGCGGATGATGCTGCGCCTCGTCAAGGGCGCCTATTGGGACAGCGAGATCAAGCGGGCGCAGGTGGACGGGCTGGAAGGCTTCCCGGTCTTCACCCGCAAGGTCCACACGGACGTCTCCTATCTCGCCTGCGCCCGCCGCCTGCTGGCGGCGCCCGACGCCGTGTTTCCGCAATTCGCCACCCACAACGCCCGCACGGTCGCGGCCATCCACGCCATGGCCGACCCCGCCGCCTGGCACCCCGGCCAGTACGAGTTCCAGTGCCTGCACGGCATGGGCGAGCCGCTCTACGAGGAGGTGGTCGGCCCCGATCGCCTGGACCGCCCCTGCCGCATCTATGCCCCCGTGGGCACGCATGAGACGCTGCTGGCCTATCTCGTCCGCCGGTTGCTGGAGAACGGCGCCAACTCCTCCTTCGTGAACCGCATCCAGGACACCGCCGTGCCGGTGGAGGAGCTGGCGGCGGACCCGGTGGCCGAGGCCGCGCGGCTCGTGCCTCCCGGCCGGCCGCATGACGGCATCGCCCAGCCGCGCGCCCTGTTCGGCGCGGCGCGGCGGAACGCGGCCGGGCTGGATCTGTCGGACGAAGGCCGCCTCACTTCCCTGGCCGCCACGCTGCGGAGGAGCGCCGCACCGCTCCGCGCCGTGCCGCTGCTGGGGAGCGGCGCCGCGGAGGGCGAGCCGCGGGAGGTCCGCAACCCCGCCGACCGGCGCGACCTGGTGGGCCATGTGGTGGAGGCCGGCGACGCCGCGGTGGATGCCGCCCTCGCCCAGGCCGAGGCCGCCGCCCCGGCCTGGGCCGCCACGCCCCCCGCCAGTCGCGCCGCGGTGCTGGAGCGCGCCGCCGACCTGATGGAGGCGCGCATGGACGCGCTGCTCGGCCCCATCGTGCGGGAGGCCGGCAAGTCCATTCCCAACGCGGTGGGCGAGGTGCGCGAGGCCGTGGACTTCCTCCGCTACTATGCCGCCCAGGCGCGCGGCTTCGATGCCGCCAGCCACCGCCCGCTCGGCCCCGTGGCCTGCATCTCGCCCTGGAACTTCCCGCTGGCGATCTTCACCGGCCAGGTGGCGGCCGCGCTCGCTGCGGGGAACCCCGTGCTCGCCAAGCCGGCGGAGGAGGTCCCGCTGATCGCCTCCCTTGCCGTCGGCCTGATGCGCGAGGCCGGGGTGCCGCCCGGCGCCCTCCAGCTCCTGCCCGGCGACGGCCGGGTTGGCGCCCGGCTGGTGGCCGATTCCCGCACGCAGGCCGTCCTGTTCACCGGCTCCACGGATGTCGCGCGCCTGATCCAGCGCCAGCTCGCGAACCGGCTGGGTGCCACGGGCCAGCCCATTCCCCTGATCGCCGAAACAGGCGGCCAGAATGCGCTGGTGGTGGACAGCTCCGCGCTCGCGGAACAGGTGGTGGCCGACGTTCTCGCCTCCGCCTTCGACAGCGCCGGCCAGCGCTGCTCGGCGCTGCGCGTGCTCTGCCTTCAGGAGGACGGGGCGGAGCGCGTGCTGGCCATGCTCAAGGGCGCGCTGGCGGAGCTCTCGCTGGGCGATCCCGGCCGGCTATCCACCGACATCGGCCCCGTTATCACGGAGGAGGCGCGGGCCGGCATCCAGGGCCATGTCGATGCCATGCGCGCGGCCGGCCGCCCCGTGCACGCCCTGCCCCTGCCCGAGGGCTGCCGCCACGGCAGCTTCGTCGCGCCCGCCATCATCGGGATCAACCGCATCGGGGAGCTGGAGCGCGAGGTCTTCGGCCCCGTGCTGCACGTGCTGCGATTCCACCGCGACGAAACGGAGGCGCTGCTGCGCGACATCAACGCCACCGGCTACGGCCTGACCTTTGGCGTGCATTCCCGCATCGACGAGACCATCGGGCGCCTGGCCGCGGCGGCCGGCGCCGGCAACATCTACGTCAACCGCAACCTGATCGGCGCGGTGGTCGGCGTGCAGCCCTTCGGCGGCCACGGCCTGTCCGGCACCGGCCCCAAGGCGGGCGGGCCGCTCTACCTGCGCCGCCTGCTCGCGGCCGCCCCGGCCGAGCCACCCCTGCCCGCCACCCGGCCGCTTGCGGCACTGGGAAGCCTTGTGGACTGGCTGCGCCGCCAGGAGATGGGCGGGCTGGCCGAGCGCTGCGCGCGGCAGGGCGCGGCGGCGCGGCCCGGGCTGGAGATGGAACTGCCCGGCCCCGTGGGCGAGCGGAACCTCTATGCCCTGCACCCCCGCGGCACCGTCCTGTGCCGGGCAACAACGCCGGAGGGCCTCATCCTGCAGCTCGCCGCCTGCCTCGCCACCGGCAACCGGGCCCTTCTCGCCGCCTCGGCGGCGATCCCGGACGGGCTTCCCCCCGGCATCGCCGCCCGCATCGCCGCGGAAGGCGGGCTTCACGGCTTCGATGCCGTCCTGTTCGAGGGCACGCCGCAGGATCTCCTGGATCAGATCCGGTCGGTCGCCGCGATGAATGGTCCGATCCGCCCGGTGATCACCGCGCGGGACGGCCTTTATCCGCTGGACATGCTGGCCGCCGAGCGCTCGACCAGCACCAACACCGCGGCCGCCGGAGGCAATGCGAGCCTGATGAGCCTGTGATCCCGGGTCCCGGATCCCAGGCCGGCGATCCCCTGGCGGTGCGCCCGAGGCGCAACACCGGGACGCGGAGCCCGTGGATGTCCGGGCGGGGAACCGGGCCCTCCCCGGCCGTTCGCCAGCGGGCGTGAGAGGCCGTGGCCGTCAGGCGACCTTCCGCGCGGTGCCACCCAGGATGCAGACACGGTTTCGTCCACCGCGCTTGGCCTCGTACAGGGCGCGATCGGCCTCCTCGACGAGCACGGCCGGTTCCTGGCCGATCTGCGGCTGGGCGGTGGCCATCCCGATGCTCGCGGTGACCCAGCCGGATGGGCTGCCGTCATGCGGCATCTTCCGGGCCTCGAGGGCACAGCGGATGCGCTCGGCGATGTTCCAGGCGCCCAGCATGTCCGTATCCGGCAGGAGAACGGCGAACTCCTCCCCGCCATAGCGGGCGCCGGTATCGGCGGGGCGGAGCAGGGCCGCGCGGATGCAGCCGGCGATCCGGCGCAGCACCTCGTCGCCCTGCTGGTGGCCGTAGAGGTCGTTATACGCCTTGAAGCAGTCGGCATCGACCAGCAGCAGCGAGAAGGAGGTGCCGTTGCGGATGGCGCGGCGCCATTCCTTCGCCAGCACCGCATCGAACTGCCTGCGGTTGGCCAGGCCCGTCAGGCTATCGGTCGCGGCCATGACCGCGAGGCGCTCGGCGGCGGAGGTGAGCGCGCTCTCGGCGGCCAGGCGGCGCAGCATCTCGCGCTGGAACAGCAGGCAGAGCGCGATGGTCGCGCCGCAGAGCAACACCAGGATCGAGCCCAGGCGCTCCATCTTGCGCCACCAGGCGGCGTGGATGTCGGCGGTGGACAGGCCGACGGTGAGCAGCAGAGGAAAGTCGCCCACGCGGCGGAAGGTGTAGAGGCGCTCCACCCCGTCGATGGGCGAATGGCCGACGAACTGCCCGTCGCGGCCGGATGCCATGCGGCGAAAGGTGTCGGTGTCGCCGACGTCGCGCTCCGGCTGCCGCTCACCGCCCGGCAGGCGCGCGACGACGACGCCGTCGGTGCGCACCAGGGCGACCAGGCCTTCCGAGCCGAGGTTGAGCTTGCCGAAAAGGTCCTGGAAAAAGGCCAGGCGCAGGGCGCCCATGATCACGCCCTCGAAGCGCCCGTCCGCCCCCGTGAGGCGGCGGCTGATCGCGATGCTGGGATCCCCGCTGCGCAGGCGGCTCTGGTAGGGGCGGCTGATGAAGAGACCGGCATCCGGTTGATCCCGGTGGATGCGGAAGTAGTCGCGGTCGGCCACGTTGATCGGAGCGCGGCCGAGCGTGCGGGAACTCGCCACAACGGCGCCGTCGGGATCGAGCACCAGGATGGAGCCCAGGTATTCGGCCGTCGCGGCGCGGTCAAACAGCGCCATGTACCGGACCTGCGGCGTCGCCTGGTCGAGCCCGGGCAGATGCAGGGCGCCGGCGGTGCCCTGCAAGGAAAGGTCAAAACTCAGCAGGTTGCGCGCGATGTCCTGCTCAAGCGCGCGGGCCAGGTTCAGCGAGGCTTCCTTGGCCTGGCGCCACGCATCCGCCCGCGCGTCGAGCAGCACGAGGCCGGCGAGCGCCAGCATGCCCAGCGCCACGCCCATGCCCACCACCGCCAGCACGCGCACGGTCGAGACCGAGCTCCAGCTGCGGAACGGAAGCCGCTTCAGCGCCGTGATCGCGATCCGCATGCTTCAACCTCCCGGAGCTCCGCTCGGCCACTGCGCTCGGCGCCATCAGCCGGGTTTACCAGCGGTTTCGTCACGGGGAAGTGAGGTTTTGTAGGGCGGCACGGGGCGGTTCGGGCGGCGAGCCCGCATGGCGACCAAGGATCACCCGCACCTGCCGGATGGAGGGCTTATCTCATGTTCCGGAGGCGCTCGCGCCCGCGATGATGGCCCTGATCCGGCTGGCCAGCGCCTCCATGGTGAAAGGCTTGGTCAGCACGTGCATGCCCGCATCCAGCCTTCCGTCGAGCACGGCATTCTCGGCATAGCCGGTGATGAACAGCACGCGCAGGCCGGGCCGGGTGACGCGCGCGGCATCGGCCATCTGGCGGCCGTTTATGCCGCCGGGCAGGCCGACATCGGTGACCAGCAGGTCGATCCGCGCTGCCGAGCGCAGGAGGGCCAGGCCGGCCATGCCGTCGGCCGCCTCGATGGCCGTGTAGCCCAGCCCCTCCAGCACCTCCTTCACCAGCATCCGCACGGTGGGCTCGTCGTCCACCACCAGCACCGTCTCTCCCGCAGTCGCGCGCGGCGCATCCGTGAACTCGGGAGGCGCCTCCGCCACGGCGGCGCCGTGATGGCGCGGCAGGTACAGGCACATGGTCGTGCCCTGGCCGACCTCGGAGCAGATGTGGACCTGCCCGCCCGACTGGCGGACAAAGCCGTAGATCATGGAAAGCCCTAGGCCGGTTCCCTGCCCGAGGGGCTTGGTGGTGAAGAAGGGATCAAAGGCACGGGCGATCACCTCGGGCGGCATGCCCGTGCCGGTGTCGGTGACGCAGAGGCCGATATACTGCCCGGGCGGCAGGTCGCGCTCGCCCGCCGCGTGCTCGTCCATCCACTTGTTCGCTGTCTTGATGGTGATGCGGCCGCCATCGGGCATGGCGTCGCGTGCGTTGATGCAAAGGTTCAGCAAGGCGTTCTCGAGCTGCGGCGGATCCACCAGGGTGGGCCAGAGGCCGTCGGCGAGCGCCACCTCGATGTGGATGCCGGGGCCGGCGGTGCGGCGGACCAGGTCCTCCATGCCCGTCACCAGCCGGTTCACGTCCGTGGGCCTCGGATCCAGCGTCTGCTGGCGCGAGAAGGCCAGCAGCCGGTGGGTCAGCGCCGCCGCGCGTCGGGAGGCGCCCTGGGCCGCGCCGATATAGCGGTCCACATCCTTCATCCGGCCCTGCGCCATGCGGGTCTGCAGCAGTTCCAGGCTGCCGATGATGCCGGTGAGGAGATTGTTGAAGTCGTGCGCCAGGCCGCCCGTGAGCTGGCCCACCGCCTCCATCTTCTGGCTCTGGCGCAGCACGTCCTCGGTTTTGCGCAGCGCGGCCTGCGCCTCCTTCTCGGGCGTCACGTCGCGGCCATAGGCGTAGATGAGGTCGTCCTCGGCGGAGGTGTGCCAGGCGATCCAGCGCGGCGTGCCGTCCACGTGGCGGTAGCGGTTCTCGAAGTTCGTCAGGTCGCGGCTGGAGGCGGCCTCCTCCAGCCCGCCCTGGGTGTGCAGCGCGTCCTCCGGCCAGACGAAATCCAGGAAGCTGCGGCCCACCACGTCGGCGGGCGCGTGGCCGAGGATGGCCGTCCAGGCCGGGTTGACGGCCCGGAAGATCCCATCGGCCCCGACCACCGTGAGCAGGTCGCGCGAGTTGCGCCAGACCCGGTCGCGCTCGGCGGTGCGCTGGGCGACCTGCTGCTCCAGCGAGGCCGCGAGGTGGCGCAGGTCGTTCTCGGCGCGGCGCCGCTCGATCGCCGAGCGGGTGCGCTCGGCGGCATCGCGCATGAAGCCGATCTCCTTCTCCGTCCATGCCCGTGGCCTGGCATCGGCGACGAAGAACGTGGCGACCAGGCGCCCCTGCTCCACGAGCGGCAGGTTCACGAGCGAGCGGACCGCGATCGCCTCCAGTGCGGCGGCCCTGGCGGTGGTCCGGGGGTCCTGCCGCGTGTCCTCGGTGACCACCGTCCTCCCCTGGCGGAGGTCGTCCACGTAGGAGCCGTAGTCGCGCATCCCGTGCCGCCCGGCGATGGGGGGGATGCCGGGCATGGTCCAGTCCCGCTCCAGCGCGAGAACCTCGCCTTCCGGCTCGAAGGTGCCGTAGCCGGCGCGCGCGGCTCCCATGGCGACGCCCATCACCTCGGCCGCCACGAGGGACATGGCGGCGGGGTCCTGCATGTCGCGCAGGCGGTCGTCGAGGTTCAGCAGGGCGAGGCGCCGCGCCTCCGCCGACTGGCGCTCCGTGACCTCGGTGAAGATCACGCCGAAGCGGTCGCCCGCCAGCGCGAAGATGTGCCCCTCGTACCAGCGGGCGAGCGAGCCGACCGGGCGGCTGAAGGCCGCAGGCACGCCGGTTTCGACCACCGCGGCCATCTCGTCGATCCAGGCGTCCTCGATTCCCGGGAACAGCTCGCGCACCGTCCGGCCGGCAGCCTGCTCGGAGGGGATGCCGACCTGGATGCCCCAGGCCGGGTTCACCTCCAGGTAGCGCCAGTCCGTCACGCGGCCGGCGGCGTCGCG
Source organism: Muricoccus vinaceus (assembly GCF_042433125.1). NCBI lineage: Bacteria > Pseudomonadati > Pseudomonadota > Alphaproteobacteria > Acetobacterales > Roseomonadaceae > Muricoccus > Muricoccus vinaceus. The sequence goes on from NZ_JBHLVZ010000076.1 coordinate 51,587, forward strand.
CACCAGCTCCCCGGTGATCAGGCCTTCCTGGAGGCGCTCGAAAATGCCGCGCCAGTGCGCCTCGCTCCGCGCCAGCGCGTCCTGGGCGGCGCGCTCCTCGGTGATGTCCTGGGCGACGCCCACGAAGCGGACGGGACGGCCATCGGCGTCGTGCTCCATCTCGCCCCGGCGCGAGATCCAGCGCAGCTCCCCCGTATCGGCTCGGCGGATGCGGTAGCGGACGTCGCGGATCGCGATGCCCTGGCGGCGGCTGGCGGCGCGGGACACCAGGGCGGCATCCTCGGGGATCACCAGCCGCTCGAACTCCTCGGCGGGGATGCTTTCGCGCTCGGCCACGCCGTAGAGGCGGCAGAACTCCGGGGTCGCGTGGAGGATGGCGTCCTCCACGCCCACCGTGAACACGCCGACCCGCCCGGCCTCCTGCGCGCGGCGCAGGCGCGCCTCCGCCGCGCGCAGCGCCTCGGCGGCCTCGTGCTGCTCCGTCCGGTCGCGGAGCACCTTGACGAAGCCGACGGCTTCGCCGGCATGGGCGCGGAGCGCCATCATGGCGCCGTTGGCCCAGAAGCGCCGGCCGTCCTTGCGGAGGTGCCAGCGCTCGTCATTGCCCCGGCCGGTTTCCAGCGCGCAGCGCATCTCCGTCGCCATGCGGCCGGCCATCCGGTCCTCTGCCGTGAAGAAGCGCTCGGCGGTCTGGCCGATCATCTCGTCGGCGGTCCAGCCCAGCACGTTCTCGGCGCCCGCGTTCCAGCCGTTCACGCGGCCATCCAGGTCGGTGGTGATGATGGCGTAGTCGATGACGCTGTTCAGCGTCTGGCTCTGCAGCGCGCCGGCGCGGGCACGCTCGGCCAGGGCCTCGTCGCGCTCGTCGATCGCGCGGCGCAGCGCGATCTCCGTGCTGACCTGGGCGGCCAGGGTCTTGAGAACGAAGCGCTGCCGCTCGTCGAGGCCGTCCTCGTGGGGCTTGTTGTCGATCACGCAGAGGGCGCCGATGGGCAGGCCCTCGGCCTCGATCGGCATGCCCGCGTAGAAGCGGATGCCCGACGGCCTCGTGACAAGGGGATTGCTGGCGAAGCGGGAGTCCCGGGTCGCGTCGGGAATGACCAGCCCGTCCGGCTCCAGCATGGCCTGGGGGCAGAAGGCGATGTCGCGCGGCATGTCGGGCAGGCCGATGCCGAGCTGCGCCTTGGCCCATTGCCGGTGCTCGGCCACCAGATGGATGCCGGCCATCGGCATGCCCAGCAGTTCGGCCGCCATCCGCGCGAGGTCGTCGAAGCTTCGCTCGGGCGGCGTGTCCAGCAGGCGGGTGCGGCCGAGGGCGGCGAGGCGTTCCGGCTCGGTCCAGCCCCGGTTCCGCAGCGGATCGCTCATCGGTTGGGAGTTCCGCCGCCTGCCGCGTCTAACCTGGTGAGGTGGTGCGATGCGGATGCTACGGACACGGCGGCCAAGTCGCTGGAAGGCATGGCCGGGCATAGCAGGCGCCGGGGCCGGCGGGAAACCTTTGCTCCCCCTGCGCTCCCCCTGCGCGCGCACGGCGGCGCGAGGCCTGAGCGCAGGATCGGGGCGCTTCCTCCGGGCGCGTGCGTCCTCGGCCCAGCCCGGCCTGCTTCCCGGAAGTTGGTTGGGCGGCGGAACTCGAACTGGCCGGCGATACCGGCCGCGAGTGACCTTCCTTGCAGCACATCGCCGCGCGAGGCCTCCTCACGCGCCGCTATAATCGATTTTGATTAAAGATATGAAATTTTAGACTCTGGTTGATCCATGTTAATCCGGCGAATGGGGCGAAGGCGGAGTGTCGGGCGGAAATATAACACGCAGCCAAGTTTAGCTCGGCGCTGGAGAGGACGTGGCCTGGTGCCAGATGCGGTGCAAATCATTCGCCGGACGCTGCTATCCGGCTTTATCCTGATGGTGCTGGGCACGCAGACGGTTGCCGGCTTCTCGCATACCGACCGGTGGTTTCCCTTTCTCTGGTATCCCATGTACGCCGCCCATCATGAGGAGGGGGAGCGCCTGGATGTCCGGCACTTCCTTTACGCCGTGGCAGGCGAAGGCCGGGAATACGAGATCCGGCCGGAGGACCTGCAGATGGGTTTCTGGCGGTTCGAAGGCGCGGTCATTAACTCGGTGTTATCCAGAAAGATCGACCGGTCCAACGAGGTAATCAGGAGGGTGCTTGACCTGCACCCCGATGCGATCGCGCTGCGGGTGCAGGACTATCCAGCCGCAATCACCCGCAACGGCATCAAACCCCTGCCCTCAAACGTGATCGCTGTTGTGCCCGTGCCTCAGCAAGGAGCTTCGTTCTGATGCAGGGTTTCGCACCGCGTGCGCGGCGGGCTTGGGCGAAATACTGGTTCCGCCCAGCAGCCCTTTTCGACATCGCCGCGCTCCGCGTCCTCGCGGTGGGCCTGCAACTCGGGCTCCTGCTGCTCGACCCCCGCTACAACCTCGCTTCCCTGAAGGTCATCGCGGCGCTCCCCTCCTCGCTCTACTGGCCACTTCCGGTTGTCCACCTCTTGTCGCTGCCCTTTGGCGGCGCTTACGCCCTGTCGCTGGGCACCATGCAGTCTGTGCAGGTCGTGACCATGTGCGCGGGCTTCCTGGCCCTGATCGGTCTTTTCACCAATGCCAGCCTGCTTGTCTTTGCCCTGGGATGCACCCTCCTCCAGGGCTGGGCCTGTTCCTTCGACGACATCCATCATCCGGAGGCGGTGATGATGGTGGCACTGGGCGCGCTGGCGCTCGGCCCCTCGGGCAAGCTGCTGTCGGTGGACAGCTGGCTTTCGCGCAAGTTCCGAAAAGCGCCGGCCGTCGACATGCTGAGCGCCACCAGCCCCGAGGCACGCTGGCCCGTTCTGCTGATCCAATGGTTCTTCGCGTTGATGTACCTGTCGGCGTTCTACGCAAAGCTCGTCGTCGGGGAGGGGCAGTGGTTCAATGGATACTCGCTGCAATTCTATCTCGCAGTGGACGGACTTCGCTGGGGCAGCGACCTGGCGGTCTGGCTGGCCCAGTTTCACTGGATCGTCTTTCTTTCCTCCCTGGCGGTCTTCTTTTTCCAGGGGACGTTCTTCGTTTCAATGCTGTATCCCCGGTTGAAATGGTTCTATGTGCCCTTCGGCATGTCTCTTCACGTGGGGATTTATGTCCTGCTTCGCGCCCCGTTTTTCCAATGGGCCGTCCTTTACGCCGTCTTCGTGCCCTGGGGAGAGCTGTTGAAGCAGCTGCGCCTCATGCGCCGCGGAACGCCGGTGGCCGGAGCATTCGACGCCACATGACCGATGAAACAGGCAGGGCGGATTCCCTGACGGTTGTTTATGACGGCGAGTGCCCCTTTTGCACCCGTTTCGTCGAGCTTTACCGAATCCGCGAGAATGTCGGGAAGGTGGTGCTGACCGACGCGCGGGACCATCCGGAACTTGTTGCTGGCTTCCGGCAGCAGGGTTTCGAGATCAACGACGGAATGGTGGTTCTATGGCAGGGGCGAACGTATTACGGGGTCGATGCCATGCAATTGCTCTCCATGCTCGGCACGGAGGGCGGTTCCTTCGCGGCGTTGAACCGCCTGCTTTTCCGCAACAAGCGTGTTGCCGGCGCGGTTTATCCCTGGCTCGTGCGGGGGCGTAAGATGACGCTCCGGCTTCTCGGGCGCGACCTGATCGACGCGCCAGGGCACTGACCAGCGGGGCTGGCTGTTCCACCCTGCGCCGCTTCCCTGAGTGAAGACGGGGCGGGACCGCCACCTGCCCGGCGACGGTCCCCCGCCCCTAGCGCCAGGCCCGCCAGAAGAAGACCGCCGTCATGACCGTGCTGAACAGGATCACGAAGCCGCGGAGCACGCGGTCGGGCATGCGGCTGGCCAGGCGGGCGCCGGCATAGCCGCCCCCGATGGCCGCCACCAGCATGGCCAGGGTCTCGGGCCACCAGATCGGGCCGGCGACGACGAAGCAGAGGACGGCGACGAGGTTGGCGGCGCTGACCAGCAGGGTGCGGAGCGCGCTCATGGCCTTGATGTCGATCTCGCCCAGCATGCCCCAGACGGCCATCATCATGATGCCCACCCCGCCGCCGAAGTATCCGGCATAAACCGAGAGCATGATCTGGGCGGCGAGCACCGGGCCGCGCCCGATCCGCACCTTGCGCCGCAGGGCCGCGCCCAGGGGGCGGCCGAGGGCGAAGGCCAGCGTGCCCGTCAGCAGCAGCCATGGCAGCACGCCGTCGAAGGCGCGCTGGGGCGTGGCCAGCAGCAGCAACGCCCCGCCCAGCCCGCCCGCGAGGCTGATCAGCAGAAGGGTGCTGAGCGGAATGCCCTGGAGGGTCTTGTAGTCGTGACGCCAGGCCCAGGCGCTGGTCAGCGTGCCCGGCAGGAGGGCAACGGTGGAGGAGGCGTTTGCGGCGACGGAGGGGAGGCCGACGAAGACCATGGCGGGGATGGTGACGAAGGAGCCACCACCGGCCGCGGCGTTGAGCGCCCCCGCCAGGAAGCCGGCGGCCAGCATGATGAGGGCGGTTTCGATGGTCATGCGCGGCGCATTCCGGACGGTTCCTTGATCGGCTTTCTTGCCCCACCCCTGGCATGAACTGCCCCCGTGGCGAAGGGGGGCGGGTGGACGGCGGGCGGGCGGGCGTCACAATGCCGCCCAGGCGGTGGCGGCGGGACGAATCATCCCGTCCGCACAGAACAAGGCCCGGCCGCCGGCCCGAGGAGGAACGGCCCATGCCGCGCGTTGTTCTCGACCCTGCCCAGGTCCTGCCCTCCGACTGGCGGGAGGCCACGCTGGTGGGCCGCGTCTGGCGGCCGGAGCTGGAGGGGCCTTCCGTGGTGGCGCTGCGCGGGGAGGACGCCATCGACGTGACGGCGCGCTTCCCCACCGTGTCCGCGCTCTGCGAGGAGGCCGATCCCGCGGGGGCGCTGAAGAATGCCGCCGGCGAGCGGGTGGGCGCCATCGCGGAGATCCTGGCCAACACGCCGCCCGACCGGCGCGACCATGCGCGGCCCTGGCTGCTGGCCCCGGTGGACCTGCAGGCGATCAAGGCCGCGGGCGTGACCTTTGCCGTGTCCATGCTGGAGCGGGTGATTGAGGAGCGCGCGCGCGGCGATTCCGGTGCGGCCGCCGCCATCCGCGAGGAGGTGGTGCGGCTCGTGGGGGACGACCTGTCGCGCCTTCGCCCCGGCTCGGCCGAGGCCATGCGGCTGAAGGAGGTGCTGGTCGCCCAGGGGGCCTGGAGCCAGTACCTGGAGGTGGGCATCGGCCCGGACGCGGAGATCTTCACCAAGGCGCCGCCCATGTCGGCCGTGGGGACAGGCATGGATGCGGGGCTGCACCCGGCGTCCTCCTGGAACAACCCCGAGCCGGAGGTGGCGCTGGCCGTGTCCTCGCGCGGGCGGATCGTGGGCGCCATGCTGGGAAACGACGTGAACCTGCGCGACGTGGAGGGCCGCTCCGCGCTGCTGCTGGGCAAGGCCAAGGACAACAACGCCGCCTGCGTGCTGGGCCCCTTCCTGCGGCTGTTCGACGGTGCCTTCTCGCTGGACGACATCCGCCAGACCACGGTGACGCTGGTGGTGGAGGGGGAGGATGGCTTCCGGATGGAGGGGTCCTCCTCCATCGCGCGGATCAGCCGCGACCCGGAGGACCTCGTTTCCCAGATGATCGGACCCCACCACCAGTATCCGGACGGTGCCGTGCTGTTCCTGGGCACCATGTTCGCGCCGGTGGAGGACCGCGGCGCGCCGGGCAAGGGCTTCACCCATGCGCAGGATGACCTGGTGGTGATCGCGGCCCCGGGGCTGGGCGCGTTGGTCAACCGGATGCGGCCCACCAATGCCTGCGAGCCCTGGACCTTCGGCACCGCCGCGCTGATGCGCTCCTTGGCGCGGCGGGGCGTCCTCTGAAGGACGCGCACGCGAAAGGAGGAACGGTCGCCATCCCCGCCAGATTCTGCGGGACAGGGCAGTCCTGGTCTTGCTAACACCACCCCGGTAACACGAAATCGTGATCCATCGGCCTCTCGCCACGGGGTCCGGTGGAGACTGCGGAACCGGAGTGGATGTGCATGGTGAGTGCGGAAGCGGCGGCCTGGGCCCTGCGGCTTTTCGTGGGGCGTGAGCCCACCGATCCGGCGGAGGTGGAGTTCCACCGGGGCCATCCCGACCTGCAATCGCTTCGCCAGTCCTTTGCGGCGACGGTGGAGTTCCAGGACTTCCTCCAGCGTTCCGTGCTGCCGCCCCCGACCTACGCCATGCCGGCTTTCTTGCTGCGCCATCCGGAGAACCCGGCGATCCCCGTGGTGTTCGAGGAGCCGACGCTGGCGCGGCCCGTGTCGCAGCTCTGCACCGCCTCGCAGTTCGACGAGCCGGAGTTCCGCACCTGGTGCAGCGCGCTGGACCTGACGCCGGACAAGCACCGCAAGGTCTGGGAGTTCTGCTACGTGGCCGCCGTGATGTGGGCGGCGGGCGTGCTGGAGCCAGGCAACCGGGCGCTCGGCTTCGGCTGCGGCACGGAGCCGGTGCCGGCGCTGCTGGCGCGGCTGGGGCTGGATGTGCTGGCGACCGACGCGCCGCAGGGTATCGTCGCGGGGCAAGCCGGAGATCCCGCCCATCAGCACACGGGCGGGCTGTTCAACCTGGAGAAGCCCACCATCCTGGACCGCGCGACCTTCCTGGAGCGCGTGACGTTCCGGCCGGTGGACATGAACGCCATTCCCGCCGACCTCGGGGGCTTCGACGTTTGCTGGTCGTCGGGTGCCTCCGGGCACCTGGGTTCCATCCAGCACGGACTGGACTTCTTCGAGAACAGCCTGGCGGCGCTGAAGCCGGGCGGGCTGGCCGTCCACACCACCGAGTTCAACCTTCAATCCAACGACGACACCCACGAGGACACGGCGGTCTCGCTGTTCCGCAAGCGCGACATCGAGGCGCTGCTGGGCCGGCTGGCGGATGCGGGGCATGAGGTCTGGCCGCTGAACCTGCACCCGGGCACGACGCCGATGGACGAGTTCATCGACTTGCCGCCCTACTCGCTGCCGCACCTGAAGCTCCGGGCGGCACGCCATGTCCTGACCTCGATCGGGTTGGTTGTGCGCAAGCGTGCGGAGCAGGTTTGACGAAGGCATGCCCGGCAGGTGCCTGCCCGAGCGGATGGCTGGGCGCCGGGTGTTCGAGGCTGGATCGGAGTTGATGGCATGGTGAGTGCGGAAGCGGCGGCCTGGGCCCTGCGGCTTTTCGTCGGGCGCGAGCCCCATGATCAAGCGGAGGTGGAGTTCCACCGGGGCCATCCCGACATCGGATCGCTCCGCCGGTCCTTTGCCGGCACGGTCGAGTTCCAGGATTTTCTCGCAAGTTCGGTGCAGGCGTCGTCCGGTGCGGATCAACCCGCGGCGGCGATGTCCGAGATGGCCAGGCTGCTCCGTGCGATGGAAGCACGCCTGGCGGCCATGGAGGAGGCGAGCCACGGCGCCCGCTCCACCTACATGGGCGATGGGCTGGTGCTGACGAAGGCCGTGGTGCACGGGGCGCAGATCGCGTTCCTGGTGGAGGCGGGAGACCGGCTGCTCAGCCCCTGGTTCATCGTTTCCGGACGGTACGAGACAGAGCTGACCGACTTCTTCGTCAACATCCTGCGGCCCGATGACCGATGCCTCGATGTTGGCGCGAACTTCGGCTACTTCACCTGCCTCTTTGCCCGCTTCGCGCCGTCCGGCCAGGTGATCGGGGTGGAGCCGGACCCACGGGTTTTCGCGATCGCGCGGGACAACGTTCACATCAACGGCTTCGGGGCGATCGCGGGAATGCGAAACGCGGCGGCCTGCGAGAGCGAGCGCGAGCTGACGCTGCATCGGCGGGTCGGCCGGTCTGGCAACACGAGCATTGCGCAGGTCCCACGCAGCTTCACCGAACTCCTGGGCGAGCCGCCGACCGAGAGCTTCCGCGTGGCCGGCATCACGATCGACCGGCTGGCGGAGGAGATGGGTGGCCGGGTGGACGTGATGAAGGTGGATGTGGAGGGGGCGGAGCCGCTGGTCTTCGCCGGCGCAGCGCGGACCATCGCGGCCAACCCGGCCATCCAGATCGCGATGGAGTGGTCGCCCGGCCAGATCAGCGCGGCGGGCTTCGACGTCGGGAAGTTCGTGGACGACCTGAGCGGGCTGGGACTTGGCCTGCACGGACTGGAGCCGGGCCGGCCGCGGTTCAGCCGGGAAGCGCTGCTCAACCTCCCCTATGCCACGGGCATCCTGCTGACGCAGCGGCCGCGCTGAGCTGGCCTCCCGGGCAGGGGCCAATCGGCGACGGGGAATGGCGGCCCGGACGACCGGTCCCTCCCGGGGCACGCCCTGGCTCCCGGAAGGCCGGGCGGGGCCGGGTGCGAGGAAACGGCCATGTGCGACGTGCTGCTGCTGGAGGACAATCCGGACGCGCTGGAGCGCGTGCGGATGGCGCTGGAATTGCGCGGCCACGTCGTGCGGATCTCGTGGAAGCCGGACCGCACGCTTCGCTGCCTCGGGCCGGAGGGTCCTGCGAGCCGCTTGTGACCGGCAGCGACCTGGGACGGACCATGAAGGCCTTCGCCCTCGTGGACGAGGCGCGTCGGATCCGGCCGGAACTGCCGGAAACCGACCACAGCGGGAACGAGCAAGTACCGCCTGGGCGCGTGCTCGGCGCAAACGAGCGCAGTCCTGAAAAGCCCTTCTGCCGCCAGGCGCAGTCCGAATCGCCGGGCGAGCGGAGCCTGCGCGGCAGCGGAGCGTCGCTTCCACCATAAGGAGCAAGCCTGACGGCGGGCCCGTGGCGAGTCGCAGGGCTTTACAGCACACGATCCGGACGCGCGTCCTGATACCAGTATCATTTTGTTTTCACGACTGAACTTTTTTTGGCACGGAGGTTGCTGTTTGAGAGGCCTCAGGCGGTTTGCCCAGGCGCCTGCGATGAATCGTCAACCTGCGGCTGACCGAGGACCAAATTGATGCGCAAGTTACTTCTGGCGACGGCGGCCGTTCTGGCGCTGGGTG
>NZ_JBHLVZ010000077.1:0-1950 GCF_042433125.1 Muricoccus vinaceus
GCCGACGACATCCTCGCCAGCGTCGGACGCTTCTGCCAACGAACCTCCAACTCAGACCACTAGGTTCTGTGGACTCTTGGGAGTTCCGGACCTGACCGTCGCATGATTCAAGGCTGCCTTTGTGGAGGCGGCCTTGAGCTTGATGGATCGGCTGGTTCTGAGTGACGCAGCGTGGGAGCGGATGGCGCCGCTGATCATCGGTCGGCCTGACCAGAAAGGCTCGACCGGGCGTGACAACCGCCTCTTCGTGGAAGGCGTGCTGTGGATCGTGCGCACGGGCGCGCCCTGGCGCGACCTGCCGGAGGTCTGCGGCGAGTGGAACAGCGTGTTCCGCCGCTTCAGTCGCTGGAGCGGGAAGGGCGTGTGGCACCGCATCTTCGAGAGGATGTCGGACGATCCTGACTTCGAGTACCTGATCGTCGACAGCACCATCGTCCGTGCCCACCAGCATGCCGCCGGTGCCAAAAAGGGGGGTCTGAAGATCAGGCCCTTGGCCGCTCGCGCGGCGGCCTGAGCACCAAGATCCACCTGGCCGTGCGAGGTCTTGGTGCACCGGTGCGCCTTCTCCTGACCGGCGGCCAGCGCGGCGACTGCCCGCAGACCCACGCGCGGGACTGTCAGGAATTTCGTGTGCGGGAGGGCGGTTGCACACGGTCAGGCCATGGCTCGGGTGAAGCGCTTGCCGGAGAGGACGGCAAACTGAGCTTTGGCTATGGCACACTCACGGGACGGCATCATCCAGTCTTTCTCGCTGCGGTTCAACACCAGATACAGCAGCTTCATGGCGGCCTCGTCGGTTGGGAAATGACCGCGCGCCCGCACCGCCCGGCGTAGCTTCGAGTTCAGGGCTTCGATGGCATTGGTGGTGTAGAGGATCCGGCGCACCTCCACGGGAAAGGCATAGAAGGGGATCACCTCACCCCAGACGCGCCGCCAGCTCTGGCCGATGGCCGGGTACTTCTGGCCCCATGGCCCGGCCTGAAAGGCCGTCAGCGCTTCCTCGGCGGCGACGGCATCCAGGGCGCGGTAAATGTCCTTCAGGGCCATGGCTACCGGCTTGCGGTCCTTGAAGGACACGAAGTCCAGGCTGGTGCGCAGCAGGTGCACGATGCAGGTCTGCACGCTCGCCTCGGGGAACACCGCCAGGATGGCTTCGGGAAAGCCTTTCAGCCCATCGACGACGGCCAGCAAGATGTCCTCGACGCCGCGGTTGCGGAGTTCGTTCATCACCCGGAGCCAGAACTTGGCGCCCTCGTTCTGCTCGAGCCAGAGCCCGAGGATCTCCTTGCCCCCGTCGGCCCGCACGCCGAGGGCGATGTGCACGGCCTTGTTGCGGACCAGACCCTCATCCCGGATCTTGACCCTGAGCGCGTCGAAGAACACCAGCGGCTTGGGGCACTGCCCCGAGCGGGTTCCAGCGGCCGGGCCTGCCAGGTGGCGACGTCCTCGAGTACGGCATCGGTCACGGCGCTGATCAGGTCCGGCGAGACCTCGATGCCATACAGGTCGCGCAGGTGCCCCGTGATCTCGCGGGTGCTCATGCCGCGCGCGTACATCGAGACCACCTTGTCGTCGAAGCCGGGGAAGCGGCGCTGGTACTTGGCGATCAGCTGCGGGTCGAAGGTGGCCTGCCGGTCCCGGGGCACCTCGAGCGCGATCCGCCCGGTGTCGGTCACCACCGACTTGCGTCCATAGCCGTTGCGGCTGTTGCCCTCCCCAGCCTCGCCAGCCAGGTGGTGGTCCATCTCCGCATTCAGCGCCCGCTCGGCGAAGGCCTTCTTGAGTTCATCCAGCAGGCCGCCCTGGTCGAAGGCCGTTCGGGCATCCGAGCCCGCCAGCAACTGGTCCAATACCGCGTCAGGGATCCGAGGCTCTTTGCGTCGGGCTATGGGGGAACTCCTTTCGTCCCATCATGCCAAACCACACACGGACGTATGGCCCGCCCCGTCC
>NZ_JBHLVZ010000078.1:0-8605 GCF_042433125.1 Muricoccus vinaceus
GGCATGCCGCCAGCTTCGCCTGACGAGTTCGTTCCAGCCAGAGCTGGCCAACGTGACAATGCCGGTCTCAGCCATTCTCCGGTTCTTGGCCTGGCTTGTAGCTGGGCTTTGCTGGCGGAACGATATAGCTCAACGTAACGATCCCCGCGACGATCAGTCCAGCACGCCAATTCCAGAATGCCAAGACGAACGCTGCCCAGTAGGCTCCGGCAGTGACGGCGAATTTGAGAGTTGTCCGCCTGAGGTAGGCGTCCGTCAGGCGCGGGTCTGGAAGCCCCCTCGCGGTTGCATAGACCCAACGCACGAACCACCACGTCGCCGGCGCCGCTACCACGCCCAGATAGGCTAAAACGGCGGTCTTGCTTTCCGCGTCACCGCCGAGATGCTCGATGAGCGGCCGTGCAGGAAATGGCGTAATGCTGACAGCGGCAAGAAAGCCGATGCTCAGCAGATTGTAGCCATGATCGGTTTTTTGCAGAAGCTTGCCGGTTAAGTGGCTGGAAGCCCAGTAAAGGCCGATCAGGATCACGCTAAGGGCGTAGGCCGCATATTCCGGTGCCAGCTTTAGGTATGCCGCTGCCAGCTCGCCGTCAGTCGGCTCTGGTGCGTGTAGTTCGGTCACCGGGAGGGTGATGGCAATTGCCAGCACCGCGTCCATGAACGCCTCGAGACGATCCGATTTGCGTTCGGTTGCTTTGAGAGAGGATGTCGCCATCTGACGTTACAGCATTTCGAGTGGGCGACGGCCCGCTGGCCGGGGAAATGCCGCATCGAGTGTCGCAAGGTCGGCGTCTGAGAGGACGATATCTGCGGCAGCGCGGTTCTCCTGCACATGTGCAATCGAACTCGCTTTCGGGATGGCGATAAGGCCATCGTGGCGCAACGTCCAGGCAAGTGCGACCTGCGCAGGGGTTGCGCCAACCTGGGCCGCTACTTTGTCGAGGGCGGGATGGCTTGTGAGGCGTCCCTGCTCGACGGGACTATACGCCATCACTGGCACTTTGTGCTGGGCGAGCCACGGCAACAGGTCCAACTCAGGGCCTCGACGGACGAGATTGTAGAGGATTTGATCGGTTACGCAGCCATCCCCGCCGGCAGCGACAAGCTCGTCCATATCGTCGATATCGAGGTTGCTGACACCCCAATGCCGAATCTTTCCTGCCGATTTCAGCGCCTTCATTGCCTCTATCGTCTCAGCGAGCGGCACCGATCCCCGCCAGTGGAGCAGGTAGAGGTCGAGCCGATCGGTGCCGAGCCGCTTCAGGCTCGCCTCGCACGCACCGGCAAGGCGGGAGCGCGATGCGTTCTGTGGATACGCCTTGCTGACGAGGAATAACTGGTCGCGACGGTCGCCGAGCGCTTCGCAGATCAGCGTTTCCGCCGCACCATCGCCGTACATTTCAGCGGTATCGACGAGCGTCATGCCCAGTTCGACACCGGCGCGCAGCGCGGCGATTTCATCGGATCGCCGCTCGGCACGCTCACCCATCTTCCAGGTGCCTTGACCCATTGAAGGAACCACTTCCCCGCCGGGCAATGTCACGTGTTTCATGTGCTTTCGTCCTATGAGATGAGTTCGACTGTTCGGTCGCGGGAGGCGGATTGGCAGATGACCACTATGTAACGATCATATCGCGGCCGGCCATCGATCGAGTGCCATTTTGGCGATCGAGAGCAGTTCGTTGATCGTAGCGCCGTCGCGTGCCTGAACGGACATGCCTTCCATGACCGTATTGATGAACTTGCCTAGCACGGCCGGATCGGTGTTGGCCGCAAGCTCGCCCTGCGCGGCGCCGCGTTGCAGACGCTCGATCAGGAGGGCCTCCGCCGCGATACGCTTGTCGCGCAGCAGGCATTCGATGGCGGCGGACGCCGGCGAAACGGCTGCCGCTGCCGAATACATGAAGCAGCCGGCCGGCGTTCCAGGTTCCGAGAATGATGACGCCGCTCGTTCCAGCAGGCCTTTGACGGCCTCGTAGGTGGACAACGCCGGATCGTTGATGGGTGCATAGAGGTGGACGCTGAACGTCGCGGCGTAGCGCTCGATCACCGCCGCAAACAGCCCCGCCTTGTTATCAAACGCTGCATAGAGACTTGCGGCGGCGACGCCAGTCTCCGCCACCAGATCGGCCATCGATGTCGCCTCGTAGCCGCGCTGCCAGAACAGCCGCACCGCCTTGTCGAGCGCAGCGTCAGTGTCGAACACACGAGGGCGACCTGCGCGGCGACGGGCTTTCGTCTCTGTCATCTCTGATGCACGATATGGAACGATCGATAAATAATATCTTGAAACGGGTGGTCCGCTCCCTTACAGAACGATCATTCAATAATCAAGGAGTCTCCAATGAGCCGCATCGTCCGTATCCACGAATATGGCGACGCCAGCGTCCTCAGGATTGAAGATGTGGCAGTCCCCGCGCCCGCGGCCGACGAAGTGCAGATCGCGGTGAAGGCGATAGGCATAAACCGCGCCGAGGTGATGTTCCGCAACCATGCCTACCTTCAGGAAGCCGAGTTCCCGAGCCGCCTTGGCTATGAGGCTGCCGGCACTGTCGTTACGGTCGGCGCGGACGTGACCGGGTTTGCGGAAGGCGAAGCCGTCAGCGTCATCCCCCCGCTCGATATCGCGCGCTGGGGCACTTATGGCGAGGTCGCCAACGTGCCCGCCCGCCTCGTCGTCAAGCATCCGGCGGCGCTGTCGTTCGAGGAAGCGGCGGCCGTGTGGATGCAGTATGTCACCGCCTGGGGGGCGCTGGTGGAGCAGGCGAAACTCGGCGAGGGCGATTTCGTCATCGTCACTGCTGCCTCCAGCAGCGTCGGCCTTGCTGCCTTCCAGATTGCGCGGATGGTCGGCGCGACGGTAATCGCGACGACGCGTACCGGCGCCAAGCGCCAGGCCCTGATCGATGCCGGTGCACATCATGTCGTCGCGACCGGGGAAGAGGATCTGGTAGCGAGGGTGATGGAGATAACCGATGGTCAGGGTGCGCGCGTGGTGCTCGATCCGGTCGGAGGCCCGTCGTTCGAGCCGCTGACCGAGAGCATGGCACGCGGCGGCATCCTGCTCGAATATGGCGCGCTCAGCGGCGAACCGACGCCGTTCCCGTTGTTCTCCGTGCTGGGCAAGAGCCTCACGCTCAAGGGGTATCTCTACAGCGAGATCGTCTCGGACGATGCCGCCCTCGATCGCGCCAAGGCGTTCATCGTGGCGGGTCTGGAATCGGGCGCGCTCAAGCCGCGGATCGCGCGCACTTTCCCGCTCGACGCCATCCAGGACGCTCACCGCTTCCTCGAATCGAACGACCAGATCGGCAAGGTCGTCGTTACGGTCTGACCGGCATACCGGGGGGAGTGAGCGATCGCTCCCCCCTTCCCCGACAGAGGATCGGACCCTCGGCGCCCATGCCAAGGCTGCTCGTGGCGCAGGCTTGAGAGCATGACCGGAACCTCGCCCGATTAGAAAAACGCCCGGCTCTGTGCAGGATTGAAACTCCCCCCCTGTATAGTATGCTGGAGCGATTTGTCGGGAAAACGCGATGCCACATTCATCAGAGGACAAGAAGCGAGCCATCACACGCTTGCGGCGTATCAAGGGTCAGGCGGACGCTCTGGAACGCGCGATCGAAGCGGGGGCCGATTGCGCTCCCCTGCTGCAGCAAATTGTCGCCATGCGTGGTGCGACAAATGGACTGATGGCAGAAGTGATGCAGAGTCATCTCAGGGAAACATTCGGTGCGGGCGCAGATCGGGCCGTCGGAGGCGCAGGTGGCGATCACGATGACGGCGTGGAGGGCGTAATGAAGATTCTGCGTACTTATCTTAAATGACAATTTCAGGCTCATTTTCTTGCCCGTGTTCTCCCGCACTTAGAAGCCAGCCCCTGCTGCCTTCTCTGGTTTGAGATCCTCGCTAGGACACCTCTTGTATACTGCTAGGGAGTATGATAAAGATACTCCATACCAGTATGAGAATGTCGACGAATTTGCGCTGACGCAACGGCCTCGCACCAGCAATCAGTTTAACTCAACGAGGGTATCCCAACATGAAATCTCGCGCCGCTGTAGCCTTCGAGGCGGGCAAGCCACTCGAAATCGTCGAGATCGATGTCGCCCCACCCCGGAAAGGCGAAGTCCTCATACGGGTGACGCACACCGGTGTGTGCCACACCGACGCGTACACGCTAGCGGGGAGTGATCCGGAGGGTGTTTTCCCGGTGGTTCTGGGCCACGAGGGCGCGGGCATCGTTGTCGAGGTCGGTGAAGGCGTCACCAGCGTCGAGCCGGGCGATCACGTGATTCCGCTCTACACCGCCGAGTGCGGCAAGTGCGACTTCTGCCTGTCGGGCAAGACCAACCTGTGCGTCGCTGTCCGCGAAACGCAGGGCAAGGGCTTGATGCCCGATGGGACCACCCGCTTTTCGTACAATGGTCAGCCCCTCTATCATTACATGGGCTGTTCAACCTTCAGTGAATATACTGTCGTCGCCGAAGTCTCGCTCGCCAAGATCAATCCCGAGGCAAACCCCGAACATGTCTGCCTGCTCGGCTGCGGCGTCACGACCGGCATCGGCGCAGTCCACAATACCGCCAAGGTCCAGCCCGGAGACTCGGTCGCCGTGTTCGGCCTCGGCGGCATCGGCCTCGCGGCGATTCAGGGTGCGCGCCAGGCGAAGGCGGGTCGCATCATCGCCATCGACACCAATCCGTCCAAGTTCGAGCTGGCACGCCAGTTCGGTGCGACCGAGTGCATCAACCCCAAGGACCATGACAAGCCCATCCAGCAAGTGCTGATCGAGATGACGGGCTGGGGCATCGATCATACCTTCGAGTGCATCGGCAACGTCCACGTCATGCGCGCCGCGCTTGAATCAGCGCACCGTGGCTGGGGTCAGTCGATCGTGATTGGCGTTGCCGGCGCGGGCGAGGAAATCTCCACCCGCCCATTCCAGCTCGTCACGGGCCGCGTATGGAAGGGGTCCGCTTTCGGTGGCGTCAAGGGACGGACACAGCTCCCCGGCATGGTCGAGGACGCGATGAGAGGCGATATCGATCTGGCCCCATTCGTAACCCACACGATGGGTTTGGAGGAGATCAACGAGGCCTTCACACTGATGCACGAAGGCAAGTCGATCCGCACGGTCATTCACTACTGACCCGCCGATCCGAAGCGGCGCGAGGCGCTCGGATCGACAACTCGGCCGTCATCATGGCCCGACCCCGGCCATGATGAAGCGCGCTCTGGCAAATGGGCAACGCGTCGCGATGCGGTAACAAGCGCCGAAGTGCGGTCGTTACATGCCGATAGCGGCACGGACCAGGGCCGCCTGGCCCAGGCGCTTACCAGCGGAGTGTGTGTGGCCTCGTCGCGCGATCCAACGGGAAAAATGGTTTTGTCGTAACCTTTGTATAATGCTGGAAAAATATTTCAAAGGTGCCGAAAATCGGACCAGCCTGACCGTTGGATGTATTGAGTCGGAAATGCATTCATCTGTTACCCGACTGTGATGAACCACGGGCCGCACGGGCGTATAGGGCAGGAAGACTGTATTGAAGAGCAAGGATATTCACGCGACGACGCCGGCCACCGACCATGGGCATACGGGGCCGCCCGCTTGCGTGCAGGTTCGCGGCGCGCGCCAGAATAACCTCAAAAATATTGACGTCGATGTACCGCGCGACGCCTTCGTGGTGTTCACCGGCATATCGGGCTCGGGCAAGTCATCGCTCGCGTTCGGCACCCTTTATGCCGAAGCCCAGCGGCGTTATCTGGAATCGGTTGCGCCTTATGCCCGTCGCCTGATCGACCAGGCCGGCGTGCCGGAGGTCGACGCGATCGACGGTTTGCCGCCTGCGGTCGCGTTGCAGCAGCAGCGCGGCTCGGCCAACGCGCGATCCTCGGTCGGCAGCGTGACGACGCTCTCCAGCCTGGTGCGGATGCTCTATTCGCGCGTCGGCGAATATCCGCGCCATCAACCCATGCTCTATGCGGAGGATTTCTCCCCCAACACGGTCGCGGGGGCCTGCGCGACCTGCCACGGCATCGGCCGCGTATATGACGCGACCGAAGAGACGATGGTTCCTGACGACAGCCTCACCATTCGCGATCGAGCGATCGCCGCCTGGCCGGCCGCCTGGCATGGCCAGAACCTGCGCGATATCCTCGTTTCGCTCGGCTATGACGTCGATACGCCGTGGCGCGACCTGCGGAAAAAGGATCGCGACTGGATCCTCTTCACTGAAGAGGCGCCGACGGTGCCGGTCTATGCGGGCCTGACGCCCGAACAGACCCGGACGGCGCTCAAGCGCCGCATGGAGCCGAGCTACCAGGGCACCTTCACCGGCGCGCGCCGCTATGTGCTGGAAACCTTCGCCAACACTAAAAGCGCGCTGATGAAGAAGCGCGTCTCGCAATATATCATCGGCCGCGATTGCCCGACCTGCGACGGCAAGCGCCTGAAGCGCGAAGCCCTGTCGGTCAAATTCGCCGGCCTCGACATTGCCGAGTTCGGCGACCTGACGGTGCTCAAGCTGAAGGACTTGCTGATGCCCGTCGCGCATGGCGCGTATGGGGCGGTCTCCGCCCCCTCAAAGGGCCATGTTCTGGAAAAAGCGGCCCGCGATGCAGCGGTCGAACAACGGGTTGCGGCGGGCGGCTCTGCGCACAAGAGCGCGCCCGACGTACGCCGCACGCCCAATCTCTCCGACGAGAAGCGGATCGCCGCCCAACGCCTGGCCTGCGAATTGATCGAGCGGCTAGAGCCGCTGATCGATCTTGGCCTTGGCTACATTTCGCTCGACCGCAGCACGCCGACGCTCTCCTCCGGAGAGCTGCAGCGCTTGCGGCTTGCCACGCAATTGTCGTCACAGCTTTTCGGCGTGGTCTATGTGCTTGACGAGCCTTCGGCAGGGTTGCACCCGGCAGATGGCGAAGCCTTGCTCACCATCCTCGAGCGTCTCAAGGCGGCGGGCAACTCCCTGTTCGTCGTCGAACATGATCTCGACGTGATCCGCCGCGCGGAATGGCTCGTCGATGTCGGGCCAGGAGCCGGGGAAAAGGGCGGTGAAGTCCTCTACAGCGGGCCGATAGAGGGACTTGCCGACGTCGAGACTTCGATCACCCGCCGCTACCTGTTCGCAGAGCCGCTCCGCAGCGAGCGCACACCGCGCGATCCCAAGGCATGGCTACGCCTGGAAGGGATCAGGCGGAACAATCTCCATGGTCTCGACGTCGAGTTTCCCATCGGCTGCTTCACCGCTGTCACCGGCGTTTCGGGATCGGGCAAATCCAGTCTTGTCAGTCAGGCGCTGCCCGAGCTCGTCACGGAACACCTCGGCGGCTCCCCCGTGGCCGAGGAGGAGGATATCGATCCGCTGCTCGATGTTGCGCAGAACGACACTGAAGGACGCATTGTTGCAGGCATGGAGCATGTTCGCAGGCTGGTGCGGGTCGATCAGAAACCGATCGGCCGCACGCCGCGCTCGAACCTATCCACCTACAGCGGCATGTTCGACCATGTGCGACGGATCTTCGCTGATACGCCGCTCGCCCGCCGGCGGCACTACAGCCCGGGAAGGTTCTCGTTCAACGTCGCGCAAGGCCGATGCCCTGTGTGCGAGGGCGAGGGATACGTCATGGTGGAGCTGCTGTTCCTGCCGAGCGCTTTTGCCCCGTGCTCGACCTGTCATGGCTCTCGCTACAACCCGCAAACGCTCGAAGTCGAATGGAACGGGCGCAATATCGCCCAGGTGCTCGAACTGACGGTCGACGATGCGTGCGATTTCTTCGCTGGCGAGGCATCTGTGATGCGCTCCCTAGACGTGTTGCGGGAGATCGGTCTTGGCTATCTAAGGCTCGGTCAGCCGGCGACCGAGCTGTCTGGCGGGGAGGCGCAGCGCATCAAGCTGGCGACTGAACTGCAACGCGCTCAACGCGGCAACACGATCTACATCCTCGACGAGCCAACTTCGGGGCTTCACCCCTCCGATGGCGACCGGCTGATGCAACACCTGCAGGGCCTCGTAGACGCCGGCAATACCGTCGTAGTCGTCGAACATGACATGCGCGCCATCACACAGGCGGACTGGATCATCGACCTGGGACCGGGGGCCGGGGAAGATGGGGGCCGTATCGTTGCCAGCGGCGTCCCTGGCGTCGTTGCGGAAGCGGAAGGCAGTCTCACCGCCCGCTATCTCAAGGCGGCGCTGTAGGTCGTAAATCTGGCCGAACGCACGTTCGATCAGGTGCATCTCAACCACACGTTGGAATGGGTCGAATCTGGAAGCGGGAGCCGGCGATGTGTCACCGCGGTTGACGCGGCTTAGGGTTTGAGTGCCCGTCAGGTGCGCCGTGTTCGTGTGATACGCGGCGTGGCGGACGGCCAATCGCTGGCCATCCGCCACGCTTGCTTTGTGCGGACCTTCTCCAGGGAGAGGGCCCTCACATGGTTCGTCGAAACGCCCCGTCTTAATTCCCTGCTGCGAGCGCTGCGCCTACACCTTCTGCGATTTCCTCAACGAGTTTGGCGCAGAAGGCGGGCAAGTCATTGGTCGGCCCTGAATAACCCCATTAGGCCGCGCGGGCTGTCACTGGGAGATGGTCCGGCTGG
>NZ_JBHLVZ010000079.1:0-4621 GCF_042433125.1 Muricoccus vinaceus
CATCAGGGCACCTCGCTCCCGCAGGAGCTTATCTGAAGTCTCCACCAACACGGGGGAGGGTCAGAGAGGCGTGGCTTGGGGCCACGCTCGCCGGACCGGCCCAACAGCCCGGCAAGGCCTTCGGCTTTGTCCGGCGAACCCCTTGGTTCGACGTGGCGATGCACCCAGTCCCGCAGCGTCTGACGGTCCATGCCTGCGGTCCGCGCCGCCTCCGTGCGCGATGCCCCGTCCAGCACCCTTGCCAAGGCCAACATCCGACGTGCAGCCGAGCCATTGCGCGAGCGTCCCGCCGCGCGCCGCAGCCCTGCCGCATCCAGATCCCTCCGCGTGACCGCCACCGCACCAGCCACGTCGCCCTCCCACCGTTGTCGGCAGGAAAAGCGAATCACCTCACGCGACACGACCGAACCCCAAGAGAGTCAGAAATCACCGCCGGGCTTATAACCTGCCGCTTGGTCGCTGGAACACGCCTGCCAGCTTGGGGATTGCCGCCGCAAAGGCACTGCTCATTGCATATTCGTTCATGAACCTGCGAAAGCCCGATCCACTCCTGCAGCTGGCATGCGGCGCTGCCCTTCTGTGGGTCGCATTCATGTTCACGTTGACCTTCGTGGATCTGGCTAGTCGCTCCGAGGTATCCATCCGCCGAGTGCCGCCTGTTTTGAGGGGTGATGTTTGCTGACCTTAGTGACGCGCGTAAGGGCGACGCTAAGGACGGGGGCGGGATGGAGATCATCACCGGGGTGGAGCGACGTCGTCGCTGGCGCGCCGAGGAAAAGTTGCGCGTACTGGCCGAGGCGGCGCAGCCTGGGGCGCGGACGTCGGAGGTGGCCCGGCGGCACGACATCAGCGGCGGCTTGCTATGGTACTGGCGGCGTCAGCTGCGGCAGGGGCGTCTTTCGGTGACCGATCCTCGAGAGCCGGTGTTCCTGCCCCTGCAGGTGAGCGACGCGGTGCCGCCCGGGCCTGGTGCGTCTGCGGGGGCGACGGATCCGCGGATCGAGATCGCGCTGCCCGATGGCACGCTTGTTCGAGTGGGAGCTGACGTGGACGCGGCGGCGCTGCGCCGCGTGTTGTCGGTGCTGCGGCGGTGATCCCGGTTCCCTCCGGTGTGGGGGTCTGGCTGGCGGCGGGCCACACGGTGTATGCGCCGGGGCATGAATGGGTTGGCGCTGCAGGTGCAGGAGGCGCTCGGGCGTGATCCGCACGCGGGCGACCTCTACGTGTTCCGCGGCAAACGCGGCGACCTGCTCAAGATCCTGTGGCACGATGGGCTCGGCATGTCGCTCTATGCCAAGAGGCTGGAGCGGGGACGCTTCCTGTGGCCCGCGCCTGCGGATGGCGCCGTGGCCATCTCGTCGGCGCAATTGGCCTACATGCTGGACGGGATCGACTGGCGGAACCCGCAGCACACCTACCGGCCACAGGTCGCGGGTTGAGCCTGCCAGGGGCGGGTGTGATTGTGCTGGCGGCCCGTCCCCTCGTCTGATTCACTCCCTCCATGACGGCCGCGCCGGACCCTGTCGACGATGTCGGGGCGCTCCGCGCGGCCCTTGCCGCGGAGCGCGAGGCCCGCCTCGCGGCCGAGGCTCGTGCGACCGGCGCCGAGGCGATGATCGCGCACCTCAAGCTGGTCATCGCCAAGCTGCGCCACGACAAATTCGGCGCCTCCTCCGAGCGCGGCCGCAAGCTCATCGACCAGCTGGAGCTGGAACTCGGCGACCTGATTGCGACGGTCGCCGAGGACGCGACCCGGGCGGAGGGCCAGGGTGGCGACCGACCTGACGTACCGCCCCGCAAGCCGGTCCGGGGTCCTCTGCCCGCTCACCTTCCGCGCGAGCGGGTGGTGATCCCGTCGCCCGCCGCCTGCCCTTGCTGCGGGGGCAAGCTGTCCAAGCTGGGCGAGGACACACCGAGATCCTGGAGGCGGTGCCTCGCAGCTGGAAAGTGGTCCAGACCGTGCGGAAGCGGTTCTCGTGCCGGACCTGCGAGACCATCACCCAGCCGCCGGCGCAATTCCACCCCATCGCCCGCGGGCGCGCCGGGCCGAACCTGCTGGCCATGGTACTGGAGGCCAAGTACGGCCAGCACCTGCCGCTCAACCGGCAGAGCGAGACCTACGCTCGCGAGGGAGTGGAGCTGAGCGTCTCCACCCTGGCCGACTGGGTCGGCACTGCGGCCGCAGTCCTCTCGCCGCTCCACGCCCTTACCGCGGCCCACGTCCTGGGCGCCGAGCGCCTGCACGGGGATGATACCACCGTGCCCCTGCTCGCCCGCGGCAAGACGGTCACGGCCCGGCTCTGGACCTATGTTCGGGACGACCGGCCCTTTGCCGGACCGGCCCCGCCGGCCGCCTTGTTCCAGTTCTCACGCGACCGCACGGCCGAGCACCCGAGGCGCCATCTGGCCTCCTACGCGGGGATCCTACAGGCCGACGCCTATGCCGGGTTCGGCGAGCTCTACCGCCCCGGCCGCCAGCCGGGCCCCATCACCGAGGCCGCCTGTTGGGCGCATCCATGGACCGCCCCCTGGGCGCAAGGGCATTCTCGTCGTCTACGCTACCCGAGGTCGTGTGCAGCCATCCATTCGGCCTTGCGTCGCGGCACGTCGGCCGCAGGCCCTGATGTGAGTATTCGCAGCTCCGCGCCCTATCACTTTTGCGGCCTCGAAGGCCGATGCGCCCAGCGGGGTTGGCGGAGCTCGGTACGACCGGGTGAGCCATCAACGGCGTTTCTGCCCACGCACTCCTCTCGGGAGGGGACCGGGATGCCGCGCCTTACGCGGCGGCGGCGCTCCGGCTCCCCCTGGCCTCGAACGCCCGTCCCCGCGCGAGCAGCGCCCAGGCCGTCCGTGCCGTCTTGTTGGCGATCGCGACCGCGACGACGTTCGTCGGCCGACGTGCCATCATCCCTGCGAGCCAGGACCAACTCTCCCGATGCCAGCGGGTGATGGATCGCGCGCCGTGGATCAGGAGGGTCCGGATGTATCCATCTCCTCGCTTGCTGATCCGGCCGAGCCGCTCCTTCTCGCCGCTCGAGTTTTGCCGCAGCACGAGCCCGAGCCAGGCCGCGAAGTGCCGTCCGGAGCGGAACCGGGCTGGATCACCCATCGCCAGGACGAGGGCCGTCGCGGAGATCGTGCCCACCCCAGGTATCGCCATCAGGCGGCGGCACTCCTCCGACGACTTGGCCCAGCTGTCGAGCGTTCGGTCGATCCCGGCCACGCGCACGGCGACCTCGCGGATCTGTTCAAGGATGATGACGAGCATGGCGCGGGCCGCATCGGGCAGGGTCGCGCTGTCAGTCTCCTCCACCAGGTCGGCGAGCTGGCGGATGTTGCGCGTCCCGCGCGAAGCGACGAGGCCGAACTCGGCGAGGTGCCCCCGGAGCGCATTGATAAGCTGGGTGCGCTGACGCAGGAGGAGCGCCCGTGTTCGGTGGATCATCATCGCCGCCTGCTGCTCGGCCGACTTCACCGGCACGAACCGCATGCTCGGACGGAGGACGGCCTCTGAAATCGCCTCCGCATCGGCCGCATCGTTCTTGTTCGTCTTGACGAAGGGCCGCACGAACTGCGGCGGGATCAGCCGCACCTCATGGCCGAGTGCGATCAGTTCCCGGGCCCCGTAATGGCCGCTCGGGCAGGCCTCGATCCCCACGACGCAGGGGCTGAGCCGGGCGAAGAACCCGAGGACCTCCGCCCGTCGCAGCCGCCGGCGCAGGACGGCGCGCCCGGAGGCGTCAGCGCCGTGTGCCTGGAACACGCTCTTGGCGATGTCGAGGCCGATGACATGGGGTGCGACAGGGTTTGGCATGGCTCTCCTCCTCGGGCTGCCCACCCAGCTTAGCCGCAAGAGCGCGGCTGGGAGGGGGCGGTCCATGCCATCACTTCCGCCGAAAGACGTTCGAGCTGGTCGAGGTCGCCCGCGCCCCGCTCGCCGCCGAGGCGGTGCGGCGCATCGACCGCGTGTTCGACGCCGAGCGCGAGGTGAATGGCCGCCCCGCCGCGGAGCGCCTGGTCCATCGCACCGCCGTCGTGGCCTCGCTGATCGCCGACCTCCACGCGTGGATGCTCGAGACCAGGGGCAGGCTGTCGCGCCACAACGACCTCGCCGAGGCGATGGACTACGCCCTCAAGCGCTGGGAGGCATTCACCGGGTTCCTCGACGACGGCCGGATCTGCCTCACGAACAACGCCGCCGAGCGGGCGCTCCGCGGCGTCGCCCTTGGCCGCAAGGCCTGGCTGTTCGCGGCCTCCGACCGCGGCGACGAGCGCGCTGCCGCCATGTACTCCCTCATCACCACGACCAAGCTCAACGACGTCGACCCGCGTGCCTGGCTCGCCGACGTGCTCGCCCGCATCGCCGACCACCCCGCCTCCAAGCTCGATCAGCTCCTGCCGTGGAACTGGGAGCCCAAGGCGACAGCGCTCCCAACCGCCGCCTGATCGTCAACCGTGGCCCTCACCGGATGGGTACGCTCCGAGCCTTTCCAAGCCGGAACTGTCGTACCAAGAGGAGCTTTGCCGACCGAAGAGAAGGGAACATGATCGTTTGGAGCACTCTTCAACGGCGAACCCCCACATGCTGTTTATGAGCATGTGGGGGTTTATGTTGTGTACG
>NZ_JBHLVZ010000008.1:0-44199 GCF_042433125.1 Muricoccus vinaceus
GTGCACCCCATCGGCGGATACCGTCCGCTTGCGGGGCGTCTCATTCAACTGTGGGGCGGAGGATGTCTGACCAGGCGTTTCATGCGCCGGTGGTCTTGTTCCACGACGTTATTGAGAAACTTGCACTGCCGTAGCCGCGAGCGTCGCCACAACTCGCCGTCCTCTTTCATTTGCTCGACGGCGCAGGGGTAGGCCGGGTTCTTGTCCACGGTGATGGTGCGCGGGTTTACCGTATGCGGCTGCCCCAGCGCCTTGCGGAAGAAGCGCTTCGCGGCCTCCGCGTCCCGCTTGGCCGAGAGCAGGAAGTCGATCGTCTGGCCGTGGCTGTCGACCGCGCGATACAGGTACATCCAGCGCCCCTTCACCCGGACGTAGGTCTCATCGACCCGCCACGAGCCGTTGCTCGGCCGCAAATGTGGCCCGATCCGCTTCTCGATCTCCGGCGCGTAAGCCTGGACCCAGCGGAAGAGGGTGGTGTGCGCGATCTCTACCCCGCGGTCGGCCAGCATCAGCTCGAGATCGCGGTAGCTGACCGGGAACATGAGGTACCAGCGGACTGCCCAGAGGATCATCTCGGCGGTGAACTGCCGACCTTTGAAGGACTGATCCGGCCTCACTGAGGCCACTCTCCGCCGTCCCGCCATGCCCTGGTTTGTACCCAGCCACTGGGGCGCCACAAGGCCGCAACAGAACCGCCAAGTAGATCCGCCGCCCGCAAGGGGAGGTCAGAGCGGTTGGCGGGCGGTGGGTTGATGAAGCCCACCTGCTAGCCGAACGGCCGGCCGAGGCGTGCAAGCGTTGCCAGGGTGAGGTTGGCCCGGCCGGCCTCCAGGTTCGCCACCTGCCGCGGCGTGAGCTTGAAGGTCCTGGCGAAGGCGGCCCGGATAATCCCGGTGGCCGCCCCCGGAGACGTCGTCGTGCAGGGTATGGCGACGGTGATGGTGTGCGCCCGCAAACGGACGCACGCCATGCAACCAAGGTGGCCATCGCCGCCGAGGTGCTGAACCGCATTTTGGACCTGGGTCGCCCAGAATATGTCCGCATCGCCTGATCGTCAGGGCTCTTGGGAGAGGTGCGTCCAACGCTCCGATCGATGCAACAAGGTCCCACAACACCTGAGAGCAGGGTCTGAGAAAAAATGGATTAGCCCCCAGAGAAAGTTTGACACAAGTCAACGACACGATGGAGACTTCTTCGGGTCAAAGACAAAGTATTCGGGTAGAATACATATGCTGGATGGTGTCTCGGGTGAGGATGAAGAGGCTCCGGTTTCCGGTGTCCGTCCGCTTGCCTCAGCGCTCAAGACCTTCGCCCTGCTCGATCATCTGGGCACTGCCAAGCGAGCGGTCCGCCTCTCCACCCTGTCCAGGGACCTCGGTGTCGGGCGGGCCACGATCTATCAGCGGCTTGTCACCCTCATGGCGGCCGGCTGGGTGGAGCAGAGCGCGTCGGGCGAGTTCCGCCTCACGCTGCGTGCCGCACGGGTGGCGCAGGCGGCGACGGAGCAGGCGGGGCTCGGCACGCGCACCCTCCCGATCCTGGAGGCCCTCTCGGCGGAAACCGGGGAGGCCGCATCCCTGGCCGCACTGGAGGGCGACCTGCCCTGCATCGTGCAGCGGGTGGAGCCGCAAGGTGTGCTGCGCGTCGAGATGCGCGTCGGAGCCACCATGTCGCTGGAGGGGAGCGCCTCGGGCCGGGTGCTGCTTGCCTATCTCGACCCCGCGCGCGCGCAACGCCTGGCTCCGGGCCTGGACCCGGCGATCCTAGTTGCGGTGCGCGAAACCGGCCACTCCATCTCCTCCGGCCAGACAATGGAAGGCATCCGCGCCGCCGCCGTGCCGGTGTTTGGCCATGACGGCGCCTGCGTGGCGGCCCTCTCCCTCGTCGCCCCGGTGCACCGTTTCGTGGCCGATGGCTGGATTCAACCCCTTCGCGCCGCTGCTGAGCGGCTGCGCGCCATCATGGAGGGCCGCACCGCGTGAGCGCCGCGCTTCCCATCGCCGCGGCACCGCCCGCCCCGCGCGATCCCGACTTCCTCATGCTGCCGGAGCGCCTCGCGGCGTTCCAGCCAAGCCGGGTCAGCTGTTCCCGCGCCCTGATGGCGCAGGCGATTACGGAGCGGTGGCGGATCGCAACGCGCCGCTTCGACATCGGTGCCGACTCCGCCGGCACCGCGGTCTACGAGATTGCCACGCCCGGCGGCACCTTCAGCTTTGTCGCCTTTTCCAACGCGCCTCGGCAGGCCGGCCGCACCGGGCGCATCATTGGCCGCACCTGGGACATGACGGGCGCGCTGGTGGAGGGCGTGGCAGATGAGCGGGTGATCGAGACAACCCGCCAGGAGCTGCCGAAGCTCTACGCCGGCCGCGCCACGCCCGGCACGCTCATCTGGTGCCGTTCCAACCGCAGCATGCGCGTGTTCGACGCGACGGTGGAGGCACTGGCAGCGGGGCGGCAGCCGGAGGCGGCTCTCATCGCGCAATCCTGCTACCTCATGCGCAACACGGGCCTGGACGGCAACGGCACCTTCGGCACGCGATCCTTCCTCGCGCTCGAGGAGGGCCATGCGCTGCGGCATCCATTCGCCGCGCAGATGCTCGCCGCCTACATGATGCGCGAGTTCGCGGCGGACCTCGCGAACCACTTGGCCGCGCTGCGCGCGCCCTCGGCCGTCGCGCTCTCGCCGGAGGTGCGCCGCTTCCTCGGCATCGGCAACGGCTCCGCCCTCGGCCTCATCCTCTTCATCAACAACCATCCCCGCCTGATCGATGCCTGGATCGGCGCGCGAGAGGCCGCCATCGCCGCCGCACGCGCCCTGCCGTTTGCGGCCGGCGACGCGCGGCTCGACCACTTCGAGAAGCTGATCCGCCGGGCCGCCCAGTTCCGGCGCGAGGACCGCATGGTCTACGATGCCTTCGCGCCCAGCGCTCTCATCGCCGAGGAACTGGAGGCGACCGCCGCCCTGGTCGCGGCGCTGCGCGAGAAGGGAAGCGACGCCGCCTATCCGTTGGACGCGCTGGCGCAGGAGGTCGGCGCGCGCTTCCACCCGGAGACCGAGGAAACCCTCCTCTCCCTCATGATCGAACTGGTGCCAGCGGAAGCCGACCGCCTGGCCCGCGACATGATCGTCAGCGAGGAGATGGAGGTCCGCCCGACCATGAGCGCGGGGGCCCTCCGCGCGATCCTGCAGCGCGAATACGCCTGGGCCCTCGCCTGGGACCTGGGCGCGCCCGGCGCCTATGCGCAGATCTGGTACAAGTCCGCGACCGCCGAGGAACCGCGCCGCGGACCGAAGGCCGAGGCGCCGCCCGGCACCTTCAACCTCGGCCTGGACGTGCCCGGCCTGGTCCAGGCGCTGGACGCCGCACTCGCCGCGCGCGACCCCGCCGAGCCGGTCGCGCGGCTGCTGCTCGCCCGCCCCGACCTCCGCCAGATCACCGCCCGCGTGCAGAGCCTGGCGGGCCTCCGCTACCACCAGCCGCGCGTGAACATCATGGCCAACGACTTCGTGCCCGCGCATATGGTCCGCCTGATGAACGTCGCGCTGCACGGCGTGGACAAGACGCGCGACTACCTCGCCCGCAACCTGCGCGGGGTGCTGTTCCACGGCGCCCCCGTGGCGGCGGAGCTCGCCGGCGGCGCCGATCCCGACTGGTTCTACCCGCCGGAGCCGGGGGCATGAGCGCCCCCTGCGGCGCGGATGCCGTCACGCTGCTCCCGCGTGAGGTGCGGCTGGTCGTGGAGCGCATCCTTCTCCTCACCCGCCTGCCGCCGGGCGCCATCCCGGCCGTGCGCGACGTGGTGCTCTACTCCGCCGCCGCCGGCCTCGGCGGCCTGTCACTGCTGCACCGGCGGTTCGAGAGCCTGCGCGCCGCCGAGCCCGTGGCGCTGCGCATCGCCGAGGCCCGGCCGGGCGCCCTGCACATCGACGCGGGCGGCCAGCACGCCTGGACGGCCCTGCCTGCCATCCTCGACACCCTGGCCGAGGCCGCCGGGCGCGAGGGCGTCGCCGTGGCCACCCTGATGGGCGTCGCCGATCCCGGGGAACTGCGCGCCGCCTGCGCGCTCGGCCCGCGCAGCGGCCTCGCCGTCTTCTTCACCGAGGGCGGCTGCACCGGCCCCGCCACTGGCACCGATGCCGCGCTGCTGCACGCGCCGGACGGCCTGACCCTGATCGCAACCCCGGCCCTGGGCGGCCGCGACGCCGTGCTGGAACACGCGCTGCGCCGCGGCACGGTGGTGGAGCCGGAACTCTGGTGGGCGCTGCACCACCTCTCCAACACCGCCCTCGCCGCCGACACGCCGGAGTCCCGCCGCCATGCCGGCCCGGTGATCGTGGAGGCCGACGGCCGCATCACCGGCCGCAGCGACCATGACGACGACACCGACATCTCGCTCCTCACCGCCGCCAGGCCGGATGCCCATGATGCTCATTGACGGACTCCAATGCGGCCACTTCACGCCCGAGGTCTTCGCCGCCCTCCGCCGCGGCGGCATCGGCGCCGTGACGGTCACCTGCGGCTTCTGGGAGGACCCGATCGAGTCCTTCGACGCCCTCGGCCGCTGGCGCGACCTGGTCGCGGAGAATGCCGGGACCTGCGCCGTCGCCCGCACCCCCGCCGAGATCGAGGCGGTCGCCGCCTCCGGCCGCACCGCCATCATCCTCGGCTACCAGAACACCGACCTGTTCGGCGGCCGCATCCGGCTGGTGGAGATGTTCGCCGAACTGGGCGTGCGGGTCGTGCAGCTCACCTACAACAACCAGAACGCCGTCGGCGGAAGCTGCTACGAGCCCAATGACGGCGGCCTCGCCCGCTACGGGCGCGAGGTGGTGCGCGAGATGAACCGCGCCGGCATGCTCATCGACTGCTCGCATGTGGGGGAGCGGACGACGCTCGAGGCCATCGCCCATTCCGAGCGGCCCATCGCCGTGACCCATGCCAACGCCACCAGCCTCGTTCCCCACAGCCGCAACAAGGGGGACGCGATCCTGCACGCCCTGCGCGACACCGGCGGCGTGATGGGATGCGCCGTCTATCGCAACATCACCGGCGACTACTACTGCGCCTCCGTCCGCAACTGGTGCGAGATGGTGGCGCGGACCGTGGAGATCGCCGGGATCGACACGGTCGCCGTCGGCACCGACTACGGCCACGACAACACCCCGGCGGACTACGCCTGGATGCGGATGGGCCGCTGGACGCGCGGGATCGACCACGGCGCCTCCGCCGCCGGGAAGCCGATCCGAACGCCGAAGGCCGAATGGCTGGCCGAGGGCGTCTCCGGCCTTGGCCAGATCCCAGACGGGCTGCGTCAGGTCGGCTTCCAGCCGCAGGAAATCGAGAAGATCACCCACGGCAACTGGCTGCGGCTCTATGCCGCGACCTTTCGCCCGAACTGAGGAGGCCGGCAATGGCAACGAACGGGTTTACCCGCCGCGCGGCCCTGACCCTGGGCGGCGGCGTCCTGGCAGGCCTCGCCACCCCCTACGTCAAGCGCCTGCGGGCGGCCGAGGTGCTGCACGTCAACACCTGGGGCGGCATCTGGGAACGCGCCGCGATCAAGAACCTGTTCGAGCCCTTCACGCGCGACACGGGGATTGAGATCCGCCCGGTTTCACCGGTTTCCTTCGCGAAGCTGGCGCAGCAGGTCCGCAGCGGCGCCTATGAGTTCGACGTGACGACGCTCGGCGCCGGGGAGATCATCCGCGCCAACCAGGCCAACCTGCTGGAGAAGCTGGACAACACGGACCTGGTGAAAAGCCCACCCTTCGCCGGTGCGGCCTTCCAGAACGGCGCCAGCAGCCACGCCTTCGCGACCGTCATCGCCTACCAGAAGGCGAAGTACCCGAATGGCGGACCGCAGGGCTGGGCGGATTTCTGGAACCTGCAGAAGTTCCCAGGCAGCCGCTGCATGCAGCGCTACGCCTCCCGCGTCCTGCCGATCGCGCTCGTCGCGGACGGCGTGCCGATGGACAAGCTCTACCCGCTGAACATCGGCCGTGCCTTCACCAGCCTGGACCGGATCAAGCCCGCTATCCGCACCTGGTGGACGCAGGGGCAGCAATCGCAGCAGCTTCTCCGCGACGGCGAGATCGACTGCATCGCGCTCTGGCACGCCCGCACGCTGGAGCTGATCGACCAGAACCAGCCCGTCGAGATCGTGTGGAACGAGGCGGAGATCGAGCGGGCCTACTGGGTGGTCGCGCGCGGCACGCCGAACCGCGACAACGCGCTGCGCTACCTCGAGGCTTCGGTCCGGCCGGAGCGGGTGGCGGGCTTCTGCCGGGATTCGATGAACGGCCCGCTCAACCCGGCCGCCTTCAACTTCCTCAGCGAGGCGGAGGCGGCGCGCATGCCGACCGCCCCGGCCTACCGCGGCAAGGTGTTCGAGCAGGACATCCTCAACTTCGGCGGCGACGTGAACGCGGCGACCCAACGCTTCGAGCGCTGGATCGGTACGTGAGCGCAGTTCCTGCACCGGCCCGGGGAAGCCTCGGCCCCTGGCTTCTCCTAGCGCCGCTGATGGCGTTCCTGGCGGTGTTCTTCGTCGTACCGCTTGCCCAGGTGGCGGTAATGAGCGTCAGCGACCCTGAATGGGGCTTCGGCCACTATGCCGAGATCGCGACGGACGGCTTTCACCTGCGCGTGCTGGCCGACACCTTCATCACCGCCCTCGTTGTCTCGCTCTGCTGCCTCCTTCTCGGCTTTCCGCTTGCCTATGCCATGGCGGCGGCGCCGCCGGGCTGGGCCGCCGTGATGATGGTGATTGTGACGATGAGCTTCTGGACTAGCTTCCTCGTGCGCACCTATGCCTGGATGGTACTTCTAGGCACCCGCGGCCCCGTAGCGCGGGTGGCGGAGTGGCTGGGTTTCGCGACGCCGGAACTGCTGTTCACCCGCTTCAGCTCGACGGTCGCGATGACGCATATCCTGCTGCCCTACATGGTCCTGAGCCTCTACGGCGTGCTGAAGCGGATCGAACCGTCGCTCCCGCGCTCCGCCGCCAGCCTGGGCGCCACGCCCGCTTCCGTCATTCGCCATGTTGTGCTGCCGCTGGCGGCCCCGGGCATCGTCAATGGGCTTACCCTCGTCTTTGTCCTCTGCCTTGGTTTCTACGTGACGCCGATCCTGCTCGGCTCGCCGCGGGAGCAGATGGTGGCCGGCGTGATCGGGCAGCAGGTGGAGGAGTTCCTGGCCTTCGGCGAGGCTTCCGCCATGGCGGTGGTGCTGCTGGCCAGCACGCTGGTGGTGATCGGGCTCTATCACCGCCGCTTCGGCCTCGATCGGCTCTGGGGCTGACGCGATGCGCCTGGCCCTCCTCCTTCTCGGCGCGGTGGTGCTCGCCTTCGTCGCCACCCCACTGCTGATCGTCGTGCCGATGTCCTTCAGCACCGCGGTCTCGCTCGAGTTCCCGCCGCCGGGATGGTGGACGGGCTATTACGCCGCCTATTTCGGGGATGCCCGTTGGACGAAGCCGACCCTCAACAGCCTTGGGATCGCGGCGGCCGTCGCGCTGCTGACGGTGGCGCTCGTGACTCCCGCCACCTTTGCGGTCGTTCGCCACCGCTTCGTCGGCAAGGGGCTGGTGAACTTGGCGCTGATGCTGCCGCTGGCCGTGCCGCACATCGTCATGGCCATCGGCTACTATGCCTTCCTTGCCGATATCCGGCTGTTGCAGACCTTTCCGGGCATCATCCTCGCGCATACCGCCCTCTCGGTGCCGATGGCCTTCCTGGTCCTCTCGGCCAACCTGAAGGGCTTCGACCGCGGGCTGGAGCGCGCCGCGCTCTCGCTTGGCGCCAGCCCGGCGCGGACCTTCCTGCACGTCACGCTGCCAGTGCTGTGGCCCGGCTTCGCCGCC
This sequence comes from Muricoccus vinaceus, assembly GCF_042433125.1. NCBI lineage: Bacteria > Pseudomonadati > Pseudomonadota > Alphaproteobacteria > Acetobacterales > Roseomonadaceae > Muricoccus > Muricoccus vinaceus. The sequence continues at coordinate 7,864 of NZ_JBHLVZ010000008.1, forward strand.
GCCGCCCTCTTTGCCTTCGTGCAGAGCTTCGACGAGACGGTGGTGGCGCTGTTTATCTCGGGCCGCGATACCGAGACCCTCCCGCGCAAGATGTTCGACAGCATCCGCACCACAGCCGACCCGGTTATCGCCGTTGTTTCCACGCTGCTGTTCTTTGCGGTTGCCGTGCTGGTGATCGTACCCATCCTCTGGCGTGCCGCGTCGCGCCGCCGATCGGAAGTTCGCCCGTGACCAAGCCGTACCTGGAGCTGCAAGGCCTTTCCAAGAGCTATGACGGCCGCACCCGGGCCTTGGATGGTGTGGACCTGACCGCGGCTAAAGGCGAGTTCATCACCTTCCTTGGCCCAAGCGGCTCGGGCAAGACCACCACGCTGATGCTCATCGCCGGGTTCGAGGCGGCGAGCGCGGGCGAGATCCTGGTGGACGGCGCCCCCATCACTCGTGTGCCGCCCCACAAGCGTGGCATCGGCATCGTTTTCCAGAACTACGCGCTGTTTCCCCACCGCACTGCTTTGGGCAATGTTATGTTTCCGCTCGAGATGCGGAAGGTGCCTAAGACCCAGGCGGTGGAAAAGGCGCGTGCGATGCTCGCCCTGGTGGGGCTGGAACGCTTGGCAGAGCGCCATCCCCGCGAGATGTCCGGTGGCCAGCAGCAGCGCGTCGCCTTGGCTCGCGCGCTGGTCTTCGATCCTGCACTGCTGCTGCTCGACGAGCCGCTCGGCGCGCTCGACAAGAACTTGCGCGAGCAGCTGCAGATCGAGATCAAGCGGATCCAGCGCAGCCTTGGCGTCACCACAATCTTTGTGACCCATGACCAGTCTGAGGCCATGGCGATGTCGGACCGCATTGTGGTGTTCGAGGGCGGTCGTATCCAGCAGGCCGGGACGCCACTCGAGATCTACAACCGGCCGGTAAATGATTTCGTGGCGCGCTTCGTTGGAGACAGCAATCTTCTGCCGCTTCTCCTCACCGATCCCACTGCTGGCATTGGTGAGGTCGCAGGCATCGGACCTGTCCACGTCCCTGCACAGTCTGGCCGAGAGGCTGGAGAGGCCGCAACGCTGCTCCTGCGTCCAGAGGGGTTTGGCTTGGCGGGTGAGGGCGCAATCAACACCTGCCGCATGCAGGTCGAAACGGTGGTGCACTATGGGGATAGTGCTCTGTTGGTCGGTCACGCCGGACAAACCGCGTTGCGGGCCCGGCTGCCCGGGCTAGTGGCACAAGGTATCACTAGTAACATGGAGATTGTGCTGTCCTGGAACCCGTCTTCGGCCCATCTCATGCCAGCTGTCATGCGGGATGGTTCTCAAAACTCCTGAGCGAGCCGTCTTGCAACCAGGAATATGCATGCGGTCAGCGGTAGTGCACGGAGCGACTGCGTTGCATGAGCCACCTTGCGGGCGCAGTAGGCCCCGGGCGGCATTGTCATGTCCTTCGGCTCTGGCCGGAATGGGGTGGCTGGGCCACGCTGGCGGGATGCCGTCCGAGCCCAACACCTATCCTGGTTACCGCTTTCCGGCCGAGGTCATCCACCATGCCACCTGGCTCTACCACCTGTTCAGGCTAAGTCTGCGCGACATCGAGCTGATACTGGCCGAGCGGGGCGTAGTGGTGAGCCACGAGAGCATCCGCCGATGGTGCCTCCGCTTCGGCACGGACTTCGCGGCCAAGCTGCGCAAGCGGCGGCCTAAGCCGGATGATACGTGGCACATGGATGAAGTATACCTGAAGATCAACGGCGAGCTCTTCTATCTCTGGCGTGCGGTGGATCAGCACGGTGTCGTGCTCGACATCCTCGTGCAGGAGCGCCGCAATGCCGCAGCCGCCAAACGCTTCTTCAAGTGCCGGCTGGCCGGCCTCAAGTACGAGCCGCGGCGCATTGTGACCGATGGGCTCCGCAGCTACGGCGTCGCGCAGCGGGAGGTCTTGCCCGGTGTGCAGCATCGGACCAGTCGCTACCTGAACAATCGTGCCGAGAACTCCCACAGGCTGACGCGACGTCGAGAACGCCAGATGCAGCGTTTCAAGTCACCCGAGCAAGCACAGCGGTTCCTTTCCGCGCACGCGATGATCTATGGCCACTTCCGTCCACGGCAGCACCTGATCACCGCCGATCAGTACCGCCGTTCGCGCAACAAGGCCTTCCGGACCTGGTGGCAGGAGACGTGTGTGCCAATGCTGGCGTGAGGTCATACAGGCCCCGTCGTGCGGCCAAGCTCGCCTGGTCATCAAACAATGTGACAATGCCGCGCGGCGGTGCCGGAGGTGGTGCGGGGCCGACCGATGTGTTCATGACCGGCGCGGGTCCGGTCCTATTCCTGTCCTATTATCCAGTCCGCCACCTGTATTGTTGTTAGAACAGGATGCTTGCAAGTCCGGTTTGGCCGTGGCTATCGTCGGGGAGTTCGGCTTGGCAGCGCGCGGCGCGGCGGAAGCGGCGCGTGAAACCCGGCGGGCGCTTGCGATGCGCGACGGCGTGCGATGGCCGGTGGCCAGGACCATCACAGGAAAGAGGCTGGATGACGAACGACCTGCGCGATCGGGCCCGCCATTCGCACGAAGCGTCCGCCCTGGCCCGCTTCGGCCAGACCGGCACGCTTCCGCGCGCGATCACGCCGGACTGCCTCTGGACCGGCCGCTGCCTAGCCAGCAGCGTCCCCGACATGCACGCGCACTACTCGCTCTACCTCCTGAAGGGCAGCGAGAAGACCATCCTGGTCGACACCGGGCACCCCGTCCATTGGGACCAGGTGAGGCAGGATGTCGGCGACTTCCTGCAGGGGCGGCCGATCGACTACATCTTTCCCACGCATAGCGAGCTGCCCCATTCCGGCCTGCTCGAGCGCTGGATGCGGGAGTTCCCGCAGGCCGTCGCGGTGGGCGACATGCGGGACTACCCGCTCTACCACCCCGCCCTCGCGCCGCGCTTCCGGCAGGTCTCGCCAGGGGATTCGCTCGAGCTGGGCGACCGCCGCTTCCTGTTCCTGCCGCCCGTCTGGCGCGATCTTCCCGACACGCTCTGGGGCTTCGACACCAAGGACCGCATCCTCTTCCTCTCGGATGCGTGCGCCTATTTCCACGCGCATGTGCCGGGCGAGTGCGACCACCTGAGCAGCGAGATCGCCCCGCCCGACATCGCCATGATGCAGGACTTCAACGACAAGGCCCTGCACTGGCCACGCTTCACGGACAGCCGCGCCAGCTTCCCCGAGATGGACGAGCTGATCGCCCGGCTGCGCCCCCGCCTGCTCGCCGGCGCGCATGGCTGCGTGGTGGACACGCCCGGGGAAACCCTGCCGTTGTTCAAGCAGGGCATCGCCATGGGGCCCGTGCGCGCATGAGCGCCGCGCCGGGTGGCGAGACGGAGGGGCTGGCGGAGATCCTGCCCGGGACGCTGCTGGCCGTCGGCGGCTGGCTGGAGGTGGCGGCGCAGCCCGTGAGCTGGCTGCCGCCAGAGGGGCGCGGGCTGCTGCCGGTGCAGGGCTACATCCTGCGGGATTCCGCAAGCTGGCTCATGATCGACACGGGGCTTGCCGTGCACTGGCCGCTGATCGCCGACGGAATCCACCGCACGCTGGAGGGCAGCGCCGAGCGCCGCCTCATCACCACGCGGCGCGAGCAGGACTGCATGATCAACCTGCCGGCGATCCTCGGGGAATTCGGCGTGCGGGAGGTGCTCTATGCCGGCGTGCTCAACCCGCTCGACTTCTTCGAGGGCGTAGAGGAATCCGACGCCGCCGCAAGGATCGAGGCGACCGCCGGGCTGCGCGCGGTGCGCATCGCGCCGGGGGTGGTGACGCCGGTCGGGCGGCTGCGGCTCGAGGTGCTGCGGGTGGAGCTTCGCCTGCTCGCCACGAACTGGTTCTACGAGGGGCATACGCGCAGCCTCTTCACCTCGGACGCCTTCGCATTTCTCGCGCGCCCGGCGAATGCCTGGTCCGCCGGCGTCTCGCGCCTGCGCGGGCGCGACGAGGCGCCGATGCGGGCGGAGGATGCCGCGCTCTATCTCTCCGCCAAGATGGACTGGCTGATCGGCATCGACCCGGAGCCGGTCATCCGGGACCTGGACCGTATCCAGGCGGACCGGCCCATCGACCGCATCTGCCCAGGCTTCGGCTGCGTGATCGAGGGGAGGGAGGCGGTGCGGGAGGCCTTTGACTGCGTCCGCGCGGCGCTGCGCCTCCTCGCCGCCCGGCCGCGCCAGCCCTGGCGCTTCCCGGAGGCCTTGGCCGGTGCCGCCCTGCTGGAGGAGAGGGCGTGAGCGCCCGGCCGGGAACGGCCTTCCGGGCCCGGATGCGGGCGGGCGAGCTGGCGCTGGGCAGCAACCTCCGCCTGTCCCGCAGCGCGGAGGCGGGCCCGATCCTGGCGGCCTGCGGCTTCCACTGGGTGATGATCGACTTCGAGCACAGCCCGGCCTCGCCCCATCTCGCGCACGATATCGCGCTCTCGGCCATCCGCGCCGGCCTGCTGCCGATGGCGCGGCCTTCCGGCCATGACCCGCGGGAGATCGCGGGCCTTCTCACCAATGGCGCGCTCGGCCTCGTCGTGCCCCATGTCGACACCGCCGCGCAGGCCGAGGCGGTGGCGCGCGCGGCGCGCTTCGCCCCGCGCGGGGCGCTTTCCGTGCCCGGCACCCTCGCGCATTTCGGCTACGGCACCGGCCTTGCGGAAGCCTGCACGATCTTCAACGAGGAGGTCGTGGTCACGGTGATGATCGAGAGCCAAACCGCGCTGGCGAATGTCGAGGCGATCGCGGCGGTGCCGGGCGTGGACGGGCTTTTCATCGGGGGGTCCGACCTGCTCTGGGATCTCGGCCTGCCCGGGCGCTACGACGCGCCGGAACTGCGGGACGCGGTGGAGCGCACCTGCGCCGCGGCCGCGCGCAACAACCTCTTCGCCGGCATGGGCGGCCCGCGGGAGGAGGGGCCCTGGCGCGGTTTCCTGCGCGCGGGAATGCGAATGATCCTGACGGAGAACGACCTGTCCCTGATGATGCGGGGCGCGCGCGACCGGCGCGCCTTCTTCGAGGGCGCGCTTTCCGCGGGCGCCGGGCCGGGCTGATGGCGCCGCCGGCCCTATTCCGCCGGGGCCCGCGGCGCGGCATCGCCTCCGCCCTCCAGCACGAGGGGGCCCTGTTCCCCGGCCTCGGCCCAGGCGGCGAAGGCGGCGCCCGGCCGCACGCGCCCGCTGCGCAGCAGGGCGAGCCAGGTATCGGCCGCGCGCACGAAGGGGTTCACGCCGCGCGGCCAGATGATCAGGCTCACGGCCTCGGCCATGCGGCGCTCGTCGAGCCCGGCGGCATAGGCCGCCTCCAGCTCGACCCCCAGCGCCCAGAGGTTGCCGCGCGCGGCGAGCACGGCCAGGCGGAGCAGCCGCGCCGTGGTGTCCGGAAGCACCCCGTCCGTGGCCAGCGCCGCCGCACCGTCCCGGAAGAGCGCGGCGGCGTCGAGGCCGGGGAAGTGCGGGCCCCAGGACCTCGGCAGGAAGGCGTGAGCCTCCGCGCCAATGGCCCAGGCCGTTTGCCGGAACAGCGCGGCCGCCATTTGGTCGTCACCGCCGTGCTGCCGGAACAGGGCCAGGTGGTGCGTGCCGACCGGCTCGTCGCAGGACACCAGGATGGCGAGCCACACGCATTCCCGCTCCAGCGGCGGCATCTGCCCCTGCTGCACCGTCAGGGCGCGGTACATGGCGCCATAGGCGGCGTGCAGTTCCGGCAAGGCGGCCGCCATGAGGCCGCGATGGGGCAGGACATAGCCGCGGCTGTCGCGCAGCGAGAGCAGGCTCTCGCGCACGCGCGCCGCTTCCGCCGCGTCCCTGTCGTCCCCGGTTCCGCTCACGCCTGCTCCATCGGTCATGCGGCAGGCTCCTTCGCTCCCGCGCGGCGGTCAACCGCGCCGGGCGCCTTTCCTCGTGCCGCGCGGGCGGCTTTCCCGCAAGGAGATCCTCATGCGCCGTCGTAAGGCCCTGGCCCTCATCTCCGCCGCGGCGCTGCCCGGCCTGACCGGCGCGAGGGCGCAGGCCCCCTGGCGGCCGGCGAGGCCCGTGACGCTGCTCGTGCCCTTTCCGCCGGGCGGCGCGACCGACCTTTGCGCCCGTGCCCTGCAACCGGGCATGCAGGCCGCCCTCGGGCAGAACGTCGTGGTCGAGAACCGGCCGGGCGCGACGGGCGTGGTCGGCACCCGCGCGGTGGCCGCCCTGCCGGGGGACGGGCAGGTGATCCTCGTGAATGCCAGCGGCACGATGACCATCCAGCCCGTGGTGATGCAGCGCCCGGGCTTCGATCCCCAGAAGGACTTCAAGCCCGTCATCCTCGCGATGAGCGCGCCGAACGTGATCGTGGTGAACCCCGCCCTGCCCGTGCATGACGTGGCCAGCCTGGCGCGGTGGATGGGGGACCAGGGCGAGGCGGTGTCCTTCTCCTCCTCGGGCATCGGTTCCTCGGAGCAACTTGGCTTCGAGCTGTTCCTGCTGCGCACGGGCCGCAAAGCCGTGCATGTTCCCTTCGCCGGGGGCGCCGCCGCGATCACGGCGGTGATCGGGAACACCGTGCCGGTTTCCATGGTCAATTCCGGCACCGCCGCGCCGCAGATCGCCTCGGGCCAGCTCCGGATGATCGCCGTCGCCGGGCCGCGCCGCTTGGCCTGGGCGCCGGACGTGCCGACGATGGCCGAGCAGGGCCTGCCGGGGCTGCATTCGCTGTCCTGGACCGGCCTGTTCGTTCCGGCCGCCACGCCCGATCCCGTGGCCGGCGCCCTGCACGAGGCGGCGGCGGCCACCCTGCGCCAGCCCGAGGTAGTGGAGCGGCTGGAGCGTATCCGCTTCGTGGTCGAGGGCGGGAGCAGGGCGGAGCTCGGCAGCCTCGTCTCCGCCGACCTGGCGCGCTGGCGCGGCGTGGCGCGCGACGCCGGCATCGCCGTGAACTGACGCCCCTCTCCCTCTCCAGCAAGGATCGCCGCCGATGTTCCTCCCCCGCCGAGCCCTTGTTGCCGCCGCAGCCGCCGTGGCGGCCGGCGCTGGCGCGCAGGCCCAGCCGGGCTGGCGCCCGGTCCGGCCGGTGCGGCTGGTGGTGCCCTTCACCCCCGGCGGCACAACGGACCTCCTGGGCCGCCTGGCCGCGCGCGGGATGGAGCCGGTGCTGGGACAGCCCGTGGTGGTCGAGAACCGCGGGGGCGCGGGAGGCGCGATCGGGAGCGAGCTTGTGGCGAAATCCTCGCCGGACGGGCATGTCGTGGTTCTCTCGAACATCGCCTCCCAGGCGATCGGGCCGGCGGTGTCGCGGCACATCGGCTATGACTCGGTGCGCGACTTCACGCATATCGGGCTGATCGCCGCCGTGTCGAGCGCCATCGTGGTGGCGGCGGACGGGCCGATCAGGACGCTGCCGGAGCTGATCGACCGCGCGCGCGCCGGGAATATCCGGTTCGGCTCCACCGGGATCGGCACCTCCAGCCACGTCAAGCTGGAGCTGCTGAACCGGGCGGCGGGCGTGCAGATCCTGCACGCGCCTTATCGCGGTTCCGCGCCGGCCGTGGCGGATGTTCTTGGCGGGCAGATCGAGGGGCTCATCGCCGCGGTGCCCGATGTGGGCCGCAACGACCGGCTGCGCATGCTGGCCGTCACGACGCCCGAGCGCGCCCAGCGCTGGCCGGAGGTGCCCAGCGTGCGCGAGTTCGGCCTGACCAGCCTGGTGGCAACGAACTGGTTCGGCCTGTCCGGGCCCGCGGGCATGCCGGACGCGGCGGCCGATGCGCTGCACGACAGCCTGGCCAGGGGCCTGGCCTCGCCGGAGGCGCAGGAGCGCCTGCTCGAATTTGGCGCCGGCCCGAACAGCATGAGCCGCCAGGACTACGCGGCCCTGGTGGCCTCGGAGCTGGGGCGCTGGGCCCGGATCGCGCGGGAGGCCAACATCCAGGGCGACTGACGCGGCGTCGCGCTATTCCGTCCGGATGCCGCCCTCGCGGATCACCGGCGTCCAAGTGTCGTATTCGCGCTGGAGGAAGCGGCCGAAATCGGCCGGTGATCCGCCGACCACCTGCCCTGCCTGGGTGCGGAAAACACCGTCGCGCACCTCGTCGAGCGCGACGACGGCGCCGAACACCTCGTTGATCCGCTGCGCGAGTTCTGGTGCGACGTCGGCCGGCGCGGCGACGCCGTACCACACGGCGATGTCGAAGCCCGGAAGCGTGTCGCTGACCGGCGGCAGGCCGGGCATGGCGGGGCTTCCGCCCGGGTTGCCCATGGCGATGGCGCGGATGCTGCCGGCCTTGAGCTGCTGGAGAGCGGAGGAGAGGCTGGGGAAGCCGAGCTGCGTCTCGCCGCGCAGCACGGAGGTGACGATCTCGGAGCCGCTGCGGTAGGGCACGTGGACCATGGAGACCCCGGCGCGCCGGCAGAGAAGCGCCATGAAGAGATGGCTGCCATTGCCCACGCCGGCGGAGGCATAGGTGTAGCTGTCGGGACTGGCCATCGCCTTCGCGATCACCTCCTGCACGCTCCGCTCGGGCACGGAGGGGTGGGCGAAGAGGACGGCGGGCAGGTTGACGAGCTGGATGATGGGGGTGAAGGCCGCCATCGGGTCGTAGCCGAGGCGCGGGTTCAGCTCCTTGCCGATGGCGTTCGCACCGATGTCGGCCATCAGCAGGATGTTGCCGTCCGGCCGCTGCCCCGCCACGTAGCCGCCGCTCACGAGCCCGCCGGCGCCGGGACGGTTCTCGACCACCAGGGTCTGGCCGTTCGCGAAGCGCGGGAAGTGCTGCGAGATCACCCGAGCCAGCGTGTCAGAGGCGCCGCCCGGCGTGAAGGGCACCACCAGGGTCACGGTGCGGTCGGGCCAGGTGCTGGCCGCCGCGCGGCCGGGCAGGGCGGGAGCGCCCAGCAGCCCGGCGCCGAGCGCGCCCAGGGCGCGCCGGCTCATGCTGTTCCTCATGTTTCTTTCCTTCCTCCCTTGTTTCCGAACGGTGCCGCTACTCGGCCGCCCGGGGGCGGTCCGGGCGCGCCCACTTGGCGTCGAATTCCCACACTTCGGGGAAGCCCATCAGATCGTTCATGTCGCTGAAGGCGTAGGTTTCCAGGCCATGGCTGTCGCCCTGGCGGCGGAGATGGGCATAGGCACCTTCCAGGACGTGGGCGACGCTGAGGAAGCCGATGGCGGGGAAGATCGCGATGTTGTAGCCGATCGCCTTCAGCGTCTCGGCCGGCAGGATGGGGGTGCGCCCGCCCTCCACGTTGTTGGCCAGCAGCGGGGCGTCGATCTCGCCGCCGATGCGGCGCATCTCCTCCTCGCTTTCCGGGCTCTCGATGAAGATGATGTCGGCGCCGGCCCTGGCGTAGAGCTTGCCGCGGCGAAGGGCCTCGTCGAGGCCGAGCGTGGTGCGCGCGTCGGTGCGCGCGATGATCAGGAAGTCGTCGCTCCGGCGCGCCTCCGCTGCCACCTCGATCTTCAGGGCCATCTCCTCGGCGGGGATCACGCGGCGGCCGGGCGTGTGCCCGCATTTCTTGGGCACCTCCTGGTCCTCGATCTGGATGGCGGTCACGCCGCCCGCCTCGTAGCCCTGCACGGTGTGCCGCACGTTCAGCAGGCCGCCATAGCCCGTGTCCGCATCCGCGATCACGGGCGTGCGCGTGCCCTGCGCGAAGCGCGCCATGCGGGACACCATGTCCGTGTAGGTGGCGATGCCGGCATCGGGCACGCCGAGATGAGAGGCCACGGTGCCGTAGCCGGTGGCGTAGAGGGCGGCGAAGCCCATGCGGTCGGCCATGCGGGCCGAGATCATGTCGAAGATGCCGGGCGCGACGATGAACTCGCCGCCGCGGAGCGCGGCCTTGAGAGTGGGATCGGCCATGGGTGGATTCCTTTGCTGGAAGGATTGGGCGTCAGGCAACGAGCGACGCGCGGATGCGCGGCACCAGGCCGCCCGCCGCCAGGATGGCGCGGACCTCGTCGCCGAGCGGCTGCGTCCGCCATTCGGACGCGTCCTGGCGGATGCGCGCGGCCTCCAGGTCGACCGAGGCCATGCAGCCCTCGGCCAGCTCCGCCGCCGCTTCCGGGCAGATCAGCACGGGCAAGCCCAGGTTGATCGCGTTGCGGTAGAAGATGCGCGCGGCGCTCACCGCGACGATCGCACCGACGCCAGCCGCGAGAAGCGCGACCACCGCGTGCTCGCGCGAGGAGTCGCAGCCGAAGTTGCGCCCGACCGCCAGGATGTCCCCCGGCCGCACGCGCCCGACGAAGCCGGGATCGAGCCCTTCGAGGCAGTGTTCCCGCAGCTCCTCCGGCCGGCGCAGGGCGAGGTAGCGGCCGGGGAGGATGACGTCGGTGTTCACCTCGTCGCCGAAGCGGTGGACGAGGCCCTACAAGGGGCGCTCATGCCGCCCCCGCCGCGTCGCGCAGTTCCCCGGGCGGGACGATCTCGCCCGCCACGGCGGCGGCGGCGGCCACCCAGGCATTGGCCAGGAAGACCTGCGAGTCCGGGTCGCCCATGCGGCCCCGGTAGTTGCGGTTCGTGGTGGCGATGGCCGTTTCACCGGCGGAGAGGATGCCCATGTGGCCGCCGAAGCAGGCGCCGCAGGTGGGGGTGGAAACGGCGGCGCCGGCGGCGGCCAGGATCTCCAGCAGCCCCTCGGCCAGCGCCTGCCGCCAGATGCGCTGCGTGGCCGGCACTACGACGAGCCGCACACCCGGCGCGACGCGGCGGCCCTTCAGCATCGCCGCGGCCTGGCGGAGATCGGTGATCGTGCCGTTCGCGCAGTTGCCGATATAAACCTGGTCCACGCGCTGCCCGCGCAATGCGCCGACGGGCACGCCGGAGGCGGGCGAGGGGGGGCGGGCCACCATGGGCTCCAGGCTGTCCAGGTCGAGGACGAGGTGCTGGCGGTAACGCGCCCCGGCATCCGCCCCGACCGGTGCCGCCGAGGGTGCGCCGGTTTCCGCCTGGCGCGCGGTGGAAAGCGTGTCGCCCTCGAAGACGCAGGTGTCGGCGCCCGCTTCCACCGCCATGTTCGCCACCGCCATGCGCGCGTCCACCGGGAGGGACGCCACGCCGGGACCCCCGAATTCCAAGGATGCGTCCGCGGCTCCGTCCGAGCCGATGCGGCGGATCACCTCCAGAATCACGTCCTTACCGCTGACGAAGGGGCCGGGCCGGCCGCGCAGCTCCACGCGGATGCAATCGGGCACGCGCATCCAGAGCTGCCCCGCGGCGAGCGCCGCCGCGAGGTCGGTGGAGCCGAAGCCGATGCCGAGCGCGTTGAAGGCGCCGGCCGTGCAGGTGTGGCTGTCCGCGCCGAAGACGACGCTGCCGTGCCCGACCATGCCGAGCTCCGCGAGCAGGGTGTGCTCGATCCCGCCCGTGCCCGGCTCGTAGAAATGCGGGATGCCGTGCCGCGTGGCGAAGTCGCGTGTCATGCGGATGGCGCCGGCGGCGGCCACGTTGGGGGCGGGCGCGAAGTGGTCGGCCACGAGCACGACGCGCGCGGGATCGAAGGGCCGCGTGGCGCCCATGGCCTCGAATCCCTCGAAGGCGAGGGGGCCTGATACGTCGTTGAGCAGCACCACATCCGGCCGTACGGTGACGATCGCGCCCGCCTCGGCCCGGCCGCCCACGGCATGGGCGGCGAGGATCTTCTCGGTGATGGTCTGGGCTGGCATGGTCCGTTCCTTGGCGGTGGCGGAGTTTGCGCGTCGCCTCTTGCGGCCGGACGCTAGCGAGGGGTGGGCGCCGCGTCCATCGCGACGGGCGCCGTTCACGCGCCGTCCGTGCTGGAGGCGCCGCCCGCGCGCAGCGTGCCCGGCACGGTGGAGGCTATGTGGGCGCTGACGGCCAGGGCGGCCCATTCCGCGTTGCCAGCGGCCAGGGCCGCCAGGATCTCGCGGTGCTGGCGGTTGGAGCGCGCGATGCCGACCGGCTCATGCAGCCGGTACTCCTTAAGCAGCACGAGCGGCGCCTGGAGCATGCGGAGCAGCATAGCTTCCAGCCGGCGGGAGCGGGCGGCGCGCGCGATGACCACATGGAAGCGTGTGTTCAGCTCGGCGAAGGTCGCGATTCCTCCCTCCGTCGCGTGGTCGAGGCTCTCCATGCGCCCAGCGAGCGCTTCCATCTCCGCGAGTTCGCCGGCCGTGATGCGCGACGCGGCCTTGCGCGCCGCGAAGCCTTCCAGCAGCCCGCGCAGCGCGAACTCGTCGGCCAGCTCCTCCGGCCCCAGCGCGGCGACGAAGCTGCCCTGGTTGCGCATCGTCTCCACCAGGCCGTCCGCGAGCAGGCGGCGCAGCGCGTCCCGCACGGGGGTGCGGCTGACACCGATCACGGCGGCCAGCATTTCTTCGCGCAGCGGCGCGCCGGGCACGAACTGCCCGTGCAGGATGGCTTCCCGGATGGCCCGGTAGGCCCGCTCCGCCGCGTTCGCCATGCAGGCTTTCCTTAGAAGTCGGACAGCAGGCGGCCGAAGCCTTCCATGCGGTCCCAAATGCCGTTCGCGCGAAGGGCGTGCCACCAGGTGGCCGTGTTGATGGCGATCACGGGCTTGCCCAGCCACATCTCCGCGGCGGCCGCCAGCCGCACCATGGAAAGATTGGTGCCGACCTGCAGGATGGCGTCCACATCCGGCCCGTCGAGCTCGCGGAGGCGGTGGCGAAGGGTCTCCGGGGTGACTTCCGCAATGGCGGTCCAGGAGGGGCATTGCAGGCAGATGTCGCGCACCACCTCGAAGCCCTCTTCTTCCAGGTAGCGCCGCACCTCGGCGTTCGCGACGGGGTAATAGGGCGAGAGGAAGGCCACGCGCCGCGCGCCATAGGCGCGAAGCGCGGCCGCCGAGGCCAGGCTGCCGCAGCTCAACCGCACGCCCGCCTCGCGCTCCACCCCGTCGCGGAAGGCTTCCGCGCCGGCCTTGCCGCCGTAGAAGGTGACGGCGGACATGCCCATCACCAGGTAGTCGGGCGCGCAGGTCATGACGCTGCGCACGGCATCGAACACGCCTTCGGCGATCTTTAGCGAGCCCGCGCGGAAGGTCTCGTTGCTCACCGCCTGCGCGTTGGGGGTAAGGATGCGGCTGTAATGCGCGGTGACGCCGGGCGGGCGCATCATGTCGAAATCCGGCTGCACCACGGTGTTCGTGGAGGGGCCGAGCACGCCGAACTTGCCGAGATAGCCCAAGATATCAGGCATGGTGCTGTCCTCTTCCCGTTTGCGGGCGCCGGTGGCGCGATCCGTGCATTGATCCATGCATTGGTCCGTGCTGGCGTCGATTGATGTTGCCACGGCACCTTCGCCGCAGCACGCTTGCCACGACGCTGCCGCCGATACGCATACCGAGAGGTGACCCCACATGACCGCTGCGTACCCATCCCTTCGCCGCCGCCACCTTCTCGGGGCCGCGGGCCTGGTCGCGCTGCCATCCGCCGGGCACGCCCAGGGCGGCTGGCCCGCGCGCCCGGTGCGCTTCATCGCCACGGGGCCGGCGGGCGGCGCCGGGGACGTGCTGTCGCGCATGCTGTGCGAGCGCCTTTCGGCGCAGCTCGGCCAGTCGGTCGTGGTGGAGAACCGCCCGGGCGCCGGCACCAACATCGGCATGGCCGCGATCGCGCGGAGCGCGCCGGACGGCTACACGATCGGCCTCGCCTCCATCGCCTCCAACGCGGTGAACCGCTGGCTCTATAAGTCCCTTCCCTTCGATCCCGAGAAGGACGTGGTGCCGGTGTCGCTCATCGCGCTGACGCCGAATCTGATGGTGGTCTCGCCCTCGCTCCCGGCCACCACCGTGGCGGAGTTCATCGCCTATGCGAAGGCGCATCCGGGTGCGGTGAACTACGGCTCGGTGGGCGCGGGTTCCTCGCAGCACCTCGCGGGCGCGCAGTTCGGGCTGGCGAACGGGCTGCAGATGCAGCACGTCCCCTACAACAACTCCGGCCAGCTCAACACGGACCTGATGGAAGCCCGCGTGCAGGTGCTGTTCCAGTCGGTTTCCGCGGTGGCGGAAATGGCGCGCGCCGGGCGGATGCGCCCCCTCGCAGTGACGGGCGCCGAGCGGCTGGACGCCTTCCCGGAGGTGCCGACGCTGCGCGAGGCCGGGCTCGACATCACCTCCATGGGCTGGTTCGGCGTGGTGGCGCCCACCGGCGTGCCGGAGCCGATCCTGGACCAGTTGAACCGCGAGACGGTGGCGGCACTGAACGAGCCGGAGCTGCGCCAGCGGATTGCCGCGCTCGGCTCTATCCCGCGTCCCACGACGCGCGCGGCCTTCGGCGAGTGGATGGCGGCGGAATCCGCCAAGTGGCGCCCGGTGGTGCAGGCCACCGGCGCTTCCGCCGACTGAACCGGGCGCGGGGCGCCGCCGCATCAGGCGACGGCGTCCAGCTCCTGGAGGGAGCGGATCATGGAAGTCCGCATCAGGTGCTCCTTGTGCCGCGCGGGGTCCTCCGACGTGCGGCGGAGCTCGTCGAGCGCCGCGGCGCGTACGGCCGGGTCGCGCTGGTTGAGCGTGGCGCGGTTGCGCAGCGCCTGCTGCTGCACGACATCGAGCGCGACCTTGCGTCGCTGCCGCTCGTAGCGTCGGAGCAGCGAGGCATCGGCGCCGCGCCACACCGCCGCCAGCTTCTCCGCCAGGTTGAAGGCGTCGTGGATGCCGCCGTTCATGCCCATGCCGCCGAGGGGGTTGTTCACATGCGCCGCGTCGCCCGCCAGCAGGATGCGGCCGACGGCGTAGCGATCGGCGACGCGTTCGTGCACGCGATAGGCGGTGCGGTGGCGGATCTCATAATCCTCACCGACCGGCAGCACCGCCTTCATGCGCTGCTGGATGCGGGCGTCCGACAGCATGACCTCCTCGGGCTCGCTCGCGTCGGTCGGCAGCAGCAGGCGCCAGAGGCTGGCGGTGCGGAGCAGCACGAACCATTCCTCGGGGTCGGAGATGTAGGCGATGTTCGCGAGGTCCGGGATGGCCTCGTGGAAGGGGAAGGGGGTCGAGAGGGTGAGGTAGAGCTCAGGGATGGTCTGGCCGTCGAAGCCTATGTCGAGCGCCTTGCGCACCGCGCTGCGCGCACCGTCCGCGCCGATCAGGAAGGCCCCCTCGAGCGTTTCCTGTCCGCCATCCTCCCGCTCGATCACCAAGCGCACCCCGTCCTCGTCCTGAGAGGCGGAGACGGCGCGGGCGCCATAGGCGAACTCCACGGCGGGGTTGGCCGCCAAGCGGTCGCGCAGCAAGCGCGTCAGGCGCCACTGCTCGCATTGTAGGCGGTAGGGGTGGTTCGTTTCCCCGCACAGCAGCGCCATGTCGAAGGTGGCGACCGGGCCCGCGCGGCGGTCGCGGAACTGCCAATGGCGGCAGATCAGCCCCTGTTCCACCAACGGCGCGGCGGCGTCGAGGCGGTCCAGCATGTCGAGGGTGGGGGGGTGGAAGGTGGAGGCGCGCAGCCCGTCCGGCAGCGCGGCCTCGGCCTCGATCACCAGGATCGGGATGCCCGCCTCGGCCAGGCAGGCGGCGGCGACCAGGCCGACCGGGCCTGCGCCCGCGATGAGGATGCGGGGGATGCTCATGGCCGCGGCCGGGCGGGGCTGGTCCAGGGGCGGCGGGGAGGGGGCGCTTGGGTGACGCGGTCTCTCATAGGGTCATTGTGTACAATGTCGCCATGATGTCCAGGCAAAAACATTGGATGATGCGATGGGGTTGCGGGCAGATGGTGGCGACATCGGTGCCGATGTGTGGTGGACTGGCGGGTATTGGCCTCTCTATTGTGCACAATGCACGCAATATCCTGCCGGCGTGCCATTCGGCCGGGCGAAGCCCGCTTTATCCAAGGTAGCCCCGGCGGGGTGGGAAAGGAGAAGTGATGAAGGACGAAATGGAGATCTACCGGCGCCAGGGCTTCGCGACGCCGATGGGGATGGGCCAGGCGCCCGCCGTGCTGGTGATCGACTTCGTGCTGGGCTTCACCGATCCCGCGCATTTCGGCGGCGGCAACATCGGCGAGGCCATCCGGCGCACCACGGAGCTGCTGGGCATCGCGCGCGCCCAGGGGTGGCCCGTGGCGCATACCCGCGTGGTCTATGCCGATGACGGCTCCGACGCCGGTGCCTTCGCCATGAAGGTGCCGGCGCTGCTTGGTCTGACCGAGACCAGCCCGCTCTCCCAGATCGTCCCCGAGGTGGCGCCCCTACCGGGGGAGGCGGTGTTCCGCAAGCGGCACGCCAGTGCCTTCTTCGGCACCGATCTGGCCGCATGGCTGGCCTTCCGGCGGGTGGACACGGTGCTCGTAGCCGGCTGCACCACCAGCGGCTGCGTGCGGGCCAGCGTGGTGGACGCCTCGGCGCACAACATTCGGCCGGTGGTGGTCACGGATTGCGTGGGCGACCGGGCCATCGCGCCGCACGAGGCCAACCTCTTCGACATGGGGCAGAAATACGCCGACCTTCTCTCGCTGGAGGAGCTGCGGGCGGCGCTAGCCCGCAACGCCGCCTGAGCGGCCGGGCGCGCCGCCGTCACCCGCCGTCTACCCCGACCGCCTCCGGCCGGAGCGCCGTCTCCGCCAGGCCGGCCATGTGCCGCGCGGCGATGTGGTTCCGTCAGCTCTCGCGCCAGAGTTGCCGTCACATGCGGGCTGATGCTGCCGGTTTGCCCTGCCTCGAGGATAGCGAAAGCGGCTTCCGCGCGACGCAGATGAAGCATGCGGTGGCGATTGGCGGTAACATGCTGGTTGTGGCGAATGCGAGGGCGGAGATGGTTGCGGAGTTCGTCGTAGCTGCGACAGAAGCGCTCGGCTGAGGTGAAGCTCTTGAACCCGCGCATACATCGGATGCGGCCTTTGATGCCCCGGTGGTCCTGCTCAAGCCCGTTGTTCCTGTAAGCACTGGTGCGGTGAGTGACCCGCTTGCCAAGCGTCGAGCGGATCGCCCGTGGGTACGAGCCATGCCCGTCCGTGGTGACCTTGTCGGGGACGATGCCTGTCGCCGACCTGGCCGAGCGGAAGAACGCCTGCGCGGCCGCCATGTCTCGGTGCTCGCTGAGCATGGTGTCGATCAGGTCACCGTTCCTGTCGATCGCCCGATACAAGTAGCACCAGCGCCCACGGACCTTCAGGTAGGTTTCGTCGACGTGCCAGGAGCGGTTCCCGGGGCCACCCTTTTCACGCCGACGCTGGCGCAGTTCACCTGCGAGAACCGGTGCGAGTTTTGCTTCACAGCCACGCACCGCCTCGTGGGTGAACACGATGCCGCGGAGGAGGAACATCTCGGCCAGATCGCGCAAGGTCAGGCGGTAGCGCAGGCGCCAGAGCACCACCAGGGCAATCACGTCGCTCGGGTACTGTGCCCGGTTCAGCACTCCCGAGCTGCGCTCGTTGAACCCTCGGCCGCAGGCGCGGCAGCGAAAGCGCCTGTAGCCCTGGGCCGTGCGGTCCCGCCGCTCAACCACTTCCGCCGAACCGCAGTTCACGCACCTCATTCCAGGCTCCCAGGCGCCTCTCAACCCGTTAGGAGCCTACCCACGCCCGCCCCCGCTCGCCAATCCAGGCGCCCCGGCGCGAACTCTGACAGATCCGGGCCGTGGTGATCGCAGGGCGGAATAGCGGGGTTGCCCAGCGCGTTTGGTTCGGGGTTCTGCCTTCCAAGCTGAGATGGCCGCTTCTGTGAACCAGATCGTCAGACTGCCGCGCCCGCGCAGAGCAGCATCATACTCACTCCAGTTCGTCGCCCTGAACCGTTGCTTCGGAATGCGATGGCGGTGGTTGGCATTCGCCTTGAAAGGCAAGCTCGGCTCCCTTCGAGGATGGCAGGGCATCGTCCCCTACCATCCTACCTCGGGCGGATCGCCAGGCCGACCGCTGCAACACACCCGCAACGCGCCGTTTTTGGGCAACGTAGTTTTTTCACGAGAGGCGGGAATAAACGGGCGCAGCCGGTGTCTCCCTCATCAGAGCAGGCAGCAAGGGATCAGTAGCACCATGAATAGTTGGGCATTCAGGCGCCGCCTCGGCGCCGGGCTGGTGGTGCTGGCCGGGCTCGCGGGCGCACCTGTCCTGGCGCATGACGGGCATCATCAACCTGGACCGTCAGCAGCGGTTCCTGTCCCTGGATCAGCAGCCGATGGGTCCTTTTTTACCGAGAACGAGGCGGCCATGACGCGGATGATGGAGGCCATGGCCGTCCCTGCCACGGGCGACATCGACCGTGACTTCGTCGCGATGATGACCCCGCACCACCAGGGTGCCATGGACATGGCCGTTAATTATCTCCGTCACGGCAGGAACGAGCAGCTGCGGCGCCTGGCGCAGGAGATCGTCGTGACCCAGCAGCAGGAGATCGCGGCCATGCGACTTGCCCTCGGCGAGGCGCTGCCACCGTCAGTCCCCGCGCCCACCCAGGCCAATTCCCTCTCGACCCGCTAGGATGCGCCTCATGAAATCCCGTCTTCTGGCCACCGCCTGCCTCGGCGGCAGCCTTCTCTCGGCCGTTGCCTGGGCCGGTCAGGCCCCCAATGCCGCATCGGCGCCCGATCGCCCGGTCTCCCACCAGGACCGCGTCTATGCGGCCGAGCAGTTCTCCAACACCGTCTCCGTCACCGATCCCGCGAGCAACACGCTGCTCGGCGTGATCCGGCTCGGCGATCCGCAGCCGGGCAATCTCAGCCCGCTTTATCGTGGCCAGGTGCTCGTGCACGGCATGGGCTTTTCGCCCGACCACCGCACCCTCGCCGTGGTCTCGATCGGCAGCAATTCTGTCACCTTCATCGACACCGCCACCAATGCGGTGAAGCACACGACCTATGTCGGGCGCTCCCCCCACGAGGCCTTCTTCACGCCCGATGGATCCGAGGTCTGGGTCACCGTGCGTGGTGAAGACTACGTCTCGGTGCTCGACGCGAAGACCTATGAGGAGAAGATGCGCATCCAAGTCCCTGCCGGGCCTGGGATGACGATCTTCTCGCCGGACGGGGCCTACGGCTATGTCTGCTCCTCCTTCAACCCCGAGACGGTAGTGATCGCGATCGCCAGTCACGAGGTCGTCGGTCATGTGAAACAGGAGAGCCCATTCTGCCCGAACATCGCGGCGACGCCTGACGGAACCCAGGTCTGGATGACGCTGAAGGATGTCGGCCGGACCATGGTGTTCAACGCCCGCCCGCCATTCAATGTCATTCACACCATGGACACCGGCCCGATCACCAACCACGTCAACTTTGCCCGAGCGTCGCATGGCACCTTCGCCTACGTCACGGTGGGCGGGTTGAACGAGGTGAAAGTGCTGCGGACAGACGACTTCTCCCTGGTCGCCGCCATCCCGGTTGGCAAGCTGCCGCACGGGCTCTGGGCGTCCGGCGATGGCAGCCGGATCTATGTCGGGCTGGAGAACGGAGACGCGCTCGCGGTCATCGACACCGCGACGAACACGGTCGTCGGCAACGTGCCGATCGGGCAGGCGCCACAGGCGCTGGCCTATGTGCCGGAGGCGGTGCCTGAAGGGGACGGCAGGGCCAACCTTCAGCCGCTGGGACTGGCCGGCCAGACCGCCCACATTACCTTGGGCGAGCCGGACAAGACCGGCATGCCGACGAGCGTTTCGCTGTTCGACCAGGGGTTGACCCAGGTGCTGCAGGCTTCCGTAACGGGGCTCGAGCCGCACAAGCCCTATACGCTGGCCCTGGCGGACCAGGCCGATGGGCGCGGTACCCTGCAGCCGCTGGCCGCCTTCATGACCAATCCCGCAGGCTCGGCCATCGTCAACACGGTAGGCCCGATCCGGCAGGTGTTGGGGACCGCGGCGGTACAAGGCGCGCAGCCGGCACGCCGCTACCTCGTCATCGCCTCGGGAAGCGCGGACAGGCTGGGCGCCCCCGTTCAGGTGCAGCAGCCCTGATGCGGCGGGCCCGTCCGAGCGCCACCGGGCGGGCCCTCGCCCGGTTGGGGGCCACCTCGCCATGAACGACATGGCGCAGCTGATCGAGCCGCTGATCCCTGCCCTGCGTCGCTACGCCCGTGCCCTGCTGCGCGACCGCGTTGCCGCCGACGACCTCGTGCAGGACGGGCTGGAGCGCGCCATCGGCCGTTGGTACCAGCGCCGGGCCGACGGCAACGCGCGCAGTTGGCTCTTCGCCATCGTCCACAACCTCGCCCTCAACCGAACGCGCCAGTCCAGCCGGCGCGGCCCGCACCTGCCGCTAGAGGCTGCCGAGGGCGTCAGCTGTGGTACTCCCACTCAGGAGGAAGGATTGAAGCACCGGGATCTGGTGCGCGCGCTGCAGACGTTGCCGGAGGAGCAGCGCAGCGTCGTTCTCCTTGTGTCGGTCGAGGAGCTTTCCTACGCCGAAGTGGCCGAGGTGCTGAAGGTGCCCATCGGCACGGTGATGTCGCGGCTGTCCCGAGGGCGGGAGAGGCTGCGGCTGGCTATGGAGGGCGCGACCGTCGCCGAAGCCGCCGGCGCCCCGCATCTCCGGAGGGTCAAATGAGCACGCGCCCGGTCACCGAAGACGATCTGCACGGGTTGGTCGACCTGCGGCTCGACGCGTCGCGGCAGGCCGAGGTCGAGGCCTATCTCGCTCTGCATCCCGAAGTCGCGGCGCGCGTCGCCAGCTACCGCAGCCAGCGCGCGGCCCTGAGCGAGGCCCTGGCGCCCATTGCTGAGGAGCCGCTGCCGCCCGGGATGCAGATCGGGCATCTGGTTGCGGCACGCCGCCGCCCCGCCCTGGCAGGCTGGCGCGCAGCCGCGGCTGCATTGCTGATGCTCGGCCTTGGGGGTGCCGGCGGTTGGGGCCTGCACGGCCTGACGGCGTCGGCGGTCCAGGCGCCGGTCCAGGGCATCGCGGCACTGTCCCAGCAGGCTGCCGACAGCTACGCCGTCTACGCCGCCGATCGCGAGCGCCCGGTTGAGCTGCGCGCGAGCAGCCGGGCCGAGCTGGTGGACTGGGCTTCGGAGCGGCTCGGCTATCCGGTCGCCCCGCCCGACCTCTCCGCCGCCGGCTACCGGCTGATGGGCGGGCGGGTGGTTCCGACCCCACAGGGTCCGGCCGCGATGTTCATGTTCGACAACGATCGTGGCACGCGGCTGGTGCTGCTCACGCGGGGCATGGCAGTGGATCGGGACACCTCCATGGCCCACCACGCCCGTGGCCCGCTCGATGCCTTCACGTGGTCGTCTGAGGGGAACGGCTACAGCCTGGTCGGCGCGCTGCCGCCGACGACGCTGCATCCGCTGGCCGATGAGGTGCGCCGGCAGATGAGGCGGGTCTGAGCAGCTTCGGCCCTCCCGGACCGGCTCATGACAGGCTTGCGACACAACCGCCCGAGCCCCCAGGTTCTTGCGCGGCTGTAGTCGGGTCTCCCCTGCTCAAGCACGGGGTCTTGCTTCCAGCCGTGGGGCAGCAGCGAAGGCGCTACACCGGCTCTGTTCCGGCTCCGGCGGCCGACGTCCGGGCTAGCTGGTGAAGTAGTACCTCTCGGCCCAGGTCCAGGGCGGGTCCATCGAGGCGGTCGTGGCATCGTGCCCCTGAGGTGCGACAGGAGCCATGGCTTCGGCCGCCGACGGCTGCGGGGTGGCGCCCGCAGACATCAGGAGTGGCAGTGCGACTAGAGCCAACTTGCCCATCGCTGCGAGCCGACCTTTGCCGGCGCTCAGCAGATCAATGCTGAATGGCGTCTTCATCATCGTTGGGTTCCCCTGCTTCGCTGTCGTCGGGATTTAGACACCGGGGTGAAGCGTCTATTCCTTTGCCCTCCTGAAAATAACCTCGGGACGTACGAACGGGTTTGCACGCTGTGTTTCCTACAGCTGCCACCTCCCCAGCTCGGGAGCGACCGCCCAATTCATCCTACGTTGCTGCTGCCTGACAAACGCCTCCGTCACCTAGCCATCCGACCCGCAGGGCGATGTCGCCCCGACCAAGCCCACCATCGCAGCCCCAAGCCTCGCAATCAGTACGGACGTCGGCCTCATCGCCTGCATTGGGACGGTATGCGTGCGCAACCATCCAGTGCAGACAAAAGCGCCCGATTCGGATTCGCAAAGTCCGTGGTGAATTTTACGGGTTAGCCCTCTCGCATTGGAGGGGGCTCGAAAGGCAAAAAATGCATATCGAAGCCTTTGGCAATCGTCGCAATCCGGGCCATTGCGTCGGAGAACGGCATATTCGCAAAGGGGGCGAGTTGATCCGCCTCCGCTACGGCGTCGAAAAACCTTTGATGGAGCTGGTTGGAGATGCTGAGAAGGCGAGCAGGTTTAAAAGTGCGATTATAAAAGGCGTGCAAGCCGTTAATTGGAACGATGATGGTTTCGCCGCCCCCCGCCGGCACCCATTCATTTCCACTATCGCTGACCCGCGGGAAATCCACCTCACCTTCCAACACATAAAAAATTTCGGCGTAGGGATGGCTATGCAACGGTACGCCGTCACCGGGCTCTAACGTCATCTCAAACATGGACAGGGAGTGACCAGAGTCCTTGTTCTTCACCTTCCAAGTGAAGCGCGCTCCCGCAACGTTGAAGCGCTTACCCTCGCCGCGAGGGATTTTTCGAAATCCGCCGCCCGCGGGAATGTGTCGCAACATGTCCATTATACTCTCCAGCTATGGCTAAGGTTGGTCGGTCGGTTAAGTGTTCCGCCATTGCTTCCGGTGGTGCACTTCGGTGCCGGCGCGAAGATCCCTTCAGCTTAGGACTGGCACTGACAGCAGTGCCAACTCCCAGCGACGGGTCAAAATTCACACGCCGGTCGTAAGAGCGTGGATCAGCCTTTTAGCAGTAATTGTAGGACAACTCTTGTGCTGCTCCGTTTTCAGGCGAGGCGCCGGTCCTGTCCTGCCAGGAAGTCTAGGAGTGCTTGGTTGACGGAGTCGGGCGCCTCCAGGCTGGAGATGTGGCCGGCGTCCGGAATGGCCACGAAGGGACACCCGATCCGTTCCGCAATGGCTTGGCCTCGTGCGACGGGCTGCGCAAGATCGTCCACCCCCGTCATCACCAAGCTCGGCATCGACAAACTGGCTACATCCGCCAGGAGGTCACCACGACCGAAGATGATGCGGCCGAGCGGCGCGACGTTATCCTTCAGCCGTTGGGGCGGCCAGTCACGCAGCGTCTGCCGGAAGGTCTCCGGTAGCTGGGGATGCCGAGTTCTGACCGTGGGCGAGAAGAACAGTGGCACCACAGCATCGAGAACGGGTTCCGGCACTGCGCCGTGGGCACCGACGGTGCCGAGCATAGCGAAATATCCATCCCGCGTCTGTTCCGGCTCGACTGCGAGTGAGGTATCCATCAGCACGAGTCCTGCCACCCGCTCTGGCGCCATCAGGGCGAGCTCGGCCCCCCACATGCCCCCGACCGAGAGGCCGATGATTGAGCAGCGGCCGACGTTCAGCCGGTCGAGCAGCGTGAGATGCTGCTGCGCGAGGTCGCGCATGGTCGTCGTGCCGGGCGGCAGGGCAGCGGAGCCGCCATGGCCCCAGAGATCGGGTACGATCACGCGGTAGCGGGCGGCTAGCGCCTCGATCTGGGGCGCCCACATCGACGTGTCCCAAAGGAAGCTCGGTCCGAGTACAACTGGTGGGGCATTGGCAAGTTGATTGATGAGAGGGCGAGTTCGGCTAGATGACTGAGGGTGCGGCAGGATCATAATGCCGTTTGGACGCAGGTCTCCTGCTGCCAGCTGTGAAAGGCCTTGGTGCGGGCGCGCCGGTACTCACCGGCCGTCATCAGGTGTCGACGCGGACGAAAATGGCCGTAGATCATGCTGTGCGCCGAGAGGAACCGCTGAGCCCGCTCGGCCGACTTGAACCGTTGCATCTGCCGCTCTCGCCGTCGGGTGGGCCGATGCGAGTTCTCGGCGCGATTGTTCAGGTAGCGGCTGCTCCGGTGCCGCACCTCGGGCAGGAGTTCGCGCTGGGCCACGCCGTAGCTCCTCAGCCCGTCAGTGACCAGCCGGCGCGGCTTGTACTTGAGGCCGGTGAGGAGGCGCTTGAAGAACCGTTTGGCTGCACTTCCGTTCCGCCGATCCTGAACAAGAATATCCAGCACCACGCCGTGCTGGTCCACCGCTCGCCAAAGATAGTGCAGCACGCCGTTCACGCGCAGAAACACCTCATCAAGGTGCCAGGTGTCGCCCGGCTTGGGCTGCCGCCGCCGCAACTTGGCCGCGAACTCCGAGCCGAACTTGCGGCACCAGTTCCGGATGCTCTCGTGGGTGACGGTGATGCCGCGCTCCGCCAGGATCAACTCCACGTCCCGCAGACTCAGGCTGAACACGTGATAGAGCCATACCGCGTGACTGATGATCTCCGCCGGGAAGCGGTAACCAGGGTAGGTCACGGAGTCCGACGTCATCCCATCAGATTGCCCTGGCTCGGTTGTTCCGACCACCGCCCATCAACTTGCCAATGCCTCCGTGAGGCAGTGTCGCTGAATCAGCAACGCGCCCTCGCCCGAATGAGCACGGATCGGAGCTGCCCGTTCGACCTGCACCGGCTCCTCCCGGTGCCTGCGACCATCCTCAGGCTTGGCCCGGAGGAGGTGGCAAGCCGGGACTGGCTTGCCGCCCACTGGGAGTATTACCCGCCCGCTCCGGCACGTGGAGGAGCTGCCTGGCAAGCTGGACGGGCGACGGAAGAAGATGGCGGAGCTCAGGATGGGCTTCTGGTCGGCTGACTGGTCGCCCTGGCGGGCGGTGCTGCGACTCCGGCGGAACTGGCCCGCGCTCGCCCTGGAAGAGCCTGCACGCAGGGGAGGGACGCCCACGAACCCGGCCGGGACCAGACCACTCCACACCTGCGGGTGGAGGGCTTCGAGGGCCCGCTCGACTTCCTGCTGGAGATGGTCCGGCGCCAGCGGGTGGACCTCGGCCCGCTCTCCATCCTGACCCTCACCGACCAGCTGGTGGGTGCCATTCAGAACAGCGGCAGTGGCATTCGGCTGGAGCGACGGGCGGATTGGCTGGTCATGGCTAGCCAGCTACTGCTTCTCAAGGCGCAGCTGCTGGCGCCGGCCAGCCCCGAGGCCGCCGAAGAGGCAGGAGTTGAGGCCCGGCGGCGCCTCACGCAGCTGGACGCGCTCGCCCGCATGCGGGCCGGCGCCGCGTGGCTCGCCGCGCGGCCGCAGCTTGGGCAGGAGGTCTTCGCGCGGGGGCAAGCGGACCCACCCGCCCCGCGGCCGCAGGCGGAGCTCTACGTAGCCTTCTTAGAGGCGACGCTTGCCATGCTGGAAAGCCGGGAAGGGCAGGGGCGGAGGTGCCCTCGACCTACCGCCTCACGCCACCCGACCTGTGGCGTGTCTCGGATGCGGCTCAGCGCATCGCCAGCTTGTTGGAACAGCGCCCCTATGACTTACCACTCGAGCGCTGCCTACCGTTCTTTCCGGCAGCATCCGACCGGCAGCTTCGTTTCCGTGCTGCCCTCGCCAGCACCCTCGTCGCTGGCCTTGAGCTCGCAAGGGATGGGTCTCTCCTGCTGGAGCAGACACAGCCGTTCGGCTCCATCATTCTTGCATCTCCTCGCGCGTGAGATGATTGCCGCAGAGCGGAAATCGAGCGTTCCTGGCTGCTGCTCTGTCGACCCCACATCGGTGGGGCTGAACTCAGCGATAACCGCTTCGGGCCGTCGCGTGCGTGCAAAGGATCAACTGGTATGCGCAAGCCCATGCTGGAGGTGCCCGAAACGTCCATCGCACCGGAAGGAGCAGTGGAGGCGGAAGGTCCCGAAAGCCCGCACATTCTCACTCGCGAGAGGCTGCTCAGCGGAGCCGTGGAGGAGATGGTGCGTGAGGCTTTCGGCAGCAGGATGCTGACCGACGACCAACGTGAGGCATCACTGCGGAACACCCTTGCTGCCCGACCAGACCATGGCTCTGGCATTTGGCTGTTCGGGTATGGCTCGCTCATCTGGAACCCGACTGTGCAGTACGTGGAGAGCCGGATCGCCTCGATCGAGGGATGGCAGCGTGCGTTCTGCCTTTCAACACCAGCCGGCCGTGGCACACCCGAGCACCCTGGTCTTGTGCTTGCCCTGAACGCAGGAGGGAACTGCACCGGCGTTGCCTTCCGCATTGCCGGAGAATTACTGGTGCAAGAGCTCTCCATTGTTTGGCGGCGTGAGATGCTGACGGGTGCCTACATTCCGCACTGGGTGCCGCTGCGTGGCCAAACCGGCGACATCTTCGGATCCGGCATTGCCTTCACGATCAACCAGGTGGGGCCTCAGTACGCGGATCTACCAGAAGCGGAGATCGTGCAACGACTTGCCACGGCAAGAGGTGCTCTGGGGAGTGCCTCGGATTATCTCTTCCAGACCCGGGACGGGCTTAAAGGGCTCGGCATCACTGATCCACTGATCGATGACTTGGCTTTGAAGGTGGGCGAGGCGACAGCAACCGAGCGCGTTGTGTGAACGCCCCAGAGACGACCTCGCGCGCCTGTGCGCCAAGGACGGCAGGACGTGGCCGACGTGCCGGTTAGCGCCTGAACTAAGCCCCGACGAACGAAAGAAAATGCGTCTTATCACGAGCCGCCCAGCGGAGCCAAAGCCAATGGACAGCGTGATCCTGGTTGTGCATGTTCATGCTTTGTTCGCGGGAGTCGCGCATGGAGGAAACATTGAGCCCGGGACGCGTGCGCCCCGAAGCTGAGCGGGAGGCGGTCACCTACCTGGCCGACACCGGCGCCACGCAGGCGTTCCTGGACGGCTACGTTCGCCAGCGCTTTCTTCGGGAGCTCGACGATGAGGAGACCGTCATCCGGAGCCTGCCCTTCTATGCGACGGGTACCGGGGCAACCTTCGCCGCCATGGCGGTCGCGGCCCCGCAGCTCCGGCAGGCGGCGCCGGGCTACGCGGTGCCGATCGCCGCGGCCTTTGCTCTCGACGTGGCGCTGGTCGTCGTGTCCATCGCCTGCCTGCTAGCGGCGCTCGTCCGGCGGGGTGTGCTTGACGTGGCGCCGGAGGCGGAACTGCTTCGGTCGGCGGGTCAGGTAGCCCAGGAAACGAGGGAGCAGTTCGCGGATGCAACGCCGCAGGAGCTGGAGAGCATCATCCTTGCCCGGGTGCGCGGCAGCCTCGTCGCTCAGATGATTGTTGCGACCGCGCGCAACCGGCAGGCGAACCGGGAAAGGAAGACCTGGAGGAACCGAGCCTTCGTTGCCCTTGTCGGCGCGTTGCTGCTGACAATCGGCGGGCTCGTTGCTACCTTCGCGGCCGGAGGGCTCAGATAGATGCTCAAGGCGGTGCGCGATGTCGCTCCCAAGGGAGCGGAGAACCCCGACGCAGCGGGCGAGGAGATGCGCCCGCGATGGGGTGAGTTCCCCAAGCTGGTCGAGGAGGACCGGGGTAGCCCGGCTCCTATCCCGCCGAGGCGCCCGCCTGACACGAAGGAACTTCGCGATCTCACCGACATCGCGATCTCTCTCGGGAACCCCCGCGCGCGCTGATCCTATTATCAGGATTGTGCTTTATGAGATGCCGCCGCACTGAGCTGTGGCTTGCCTGCACGCCAAGGTGACCACGGAAGCGCTCGCCTCATCGCTGCAGCCGCAAAGCAGGTTTCATAACCAGACGATGGAGTAGTCTCATAAGATTGCACGGCTCAAGCCTGTACCGCCCGCAGTTGTTGAGACACCTGAGTGGAACCTACGCGGCGAGAGCCGCGGGTGAAAGCTGATCCTGGCGGACGGCATCCGGTGTTCTGAAGCCGTGGCGCTCGATGAGCCATGTCGAGTTGTAGGTCCGGCGGAACTCGAGGAGCGCCTGACGGAGTTGCTCGACGGTGTCGAAGGTCCGGACCCAGAGGAGGTTTTCCTTGAGGGTTCGGATGAAGCGTTCGGCACAGCCATTCCCCTCGGGTGCCCGCACGAAGGCGGGTGAGCTCTCGATGCCGAGGAAGGTCAGCTCGCCCTGGAAGGCGTCGGACATGTACTGCGAGCCGTGGTCATGGCGCAGGGAGAGGCCTGCCGCGATGCCTTTGGCGAAGCTGCCGAAATGCTGGCGCACGCCCTGCCTGAGGGGCTCGAGGGCCTCGAAGCGGGTGCCGCGCCGGGCGGCGTGGAGACCGACGCACCCGGCGCTGTGGTGATCGACGGCAACGAACACCGCCGCCTGGCCCTCAGCCGTCCAGGTGGTGGTCATGTCGGTCGCCCACATGGTGTCCAGGGTCTCCGGGATGATGGTGCCGTCGTGGTTGCGCGGGCCCCGGGGGGTGCCGACCCGGGATGGGGCGAGCAGGTCGTGCTCGCGCATCAGCCGCAGCACCCGGCGGCGGGAGGTCCGAACGCCCTGCACGCGCAGCCTTGCCCAGACCTTGCGGTGACCCTCGCCATGAAAGGGGCTGGCCGCGAGGACGGTCCGGATCGCCTCCAGCAGCGCCGCATCCGGCATCGGCCCAACGGGCCCTCGGCGTCGAAGTGGCTCCGTCCGGGGCGGCAGGCGATGGCGGTAGATCGTGGCCCGGGCTGCCCGCCAGACCTGACACACCCGGGCCAAGCCATAGGGCCTGCCGCTGCTGGGCGAGACGGTCAGGCTCATGGCCGTGACCTCCGCCGGGCCAAAGGGCGGCCACCCTCGAGCGCCGCTACCTTGGCCTCCAGTAGCTCGCGCTCAAGCAGCATCTCACCCAGCCGCGCCTTGAGCCGCTCGCTCTCGAGTTCCTCCCCTGCCGTGGGCCGCGCAGCCAGGCTCGCCTCGCCAGCCGCCAGGAAGGCGTCGCGCCAGCCGCTGAGTGTCGCGGCCGTGACACCCAGTGCCCGCGAGACCGTCTCCAGGTCCTCGCCCCGCAGCAGCCGCAGCAGCGTCCCGCTTGCGCTGCCGTGACATCCGACCGCCCCGACCTGGACCGGCGGCATCCATCGTCTCTGTCGTCATCGTGCACCCCATCGACGGATACCGTCCGCTTGCGGGGCGTCTCATTCAACTGTGGGGCGGAGGACAACGATGATGTCCGGAGCAGATCGTGTGTCCAGGTAGTGAGGACGGACGGGAACGGGTGCGCTCAACGCTTTCTCCATGAGGTGCACCGGTGTGGAGGCCGGCTACAGTTCGGACCAGTTCATTGGGAACCCGCCGAAACTGAGTATCCCGAACGGCCTTGAGGAACCATGCGGGAAAGTAGGGGACTGTGTTGCACAGTTTGGAAACGCGCCAGCCGGCGATCAGCGCCACCATGCGCGGCATCCTGGCGACTCATGGCAAGCCCGCGCGCCCGGCGGCGGCGCTCACCTCGGCCGAGGTCAAGCGCCTGCTGGCCAGCTGCGGCACCGACGTGGCCGGGGTGCGCGACCGCGCGCTGCTGCTGGTGGGGTTTGCCGGGGCGCTGCGGCGCTCCGAGCTGGTGGGGATCGACCGCGAGCACCTGCGGTTTACCTCAGAGGGCATGACGGTGCTGATCCCGCGCGCCAAGCGCGACCAGGAGGGGGAGGGGGCCTCGATCGGCATCCCGCGCGGGCTGAACCCGCTCTCCTGCCCGGTGCGGGCGGTGGAGGCCTGGCTCAAGCGAAGCCGCATCGAGTGGGGCCGGTGTTCCGGCGCGTGAGCGCCGCGGGTGGGCTGGAGGACCGGCTGACGCCGCAGGGGGTGTGGCGGATCCTGCGGCGGAGGGCGGAGATGGCGAACCTGGTGGTGCATGAGAGCGAGCGGCTCTCCCGGCACGGGCTTCGGGCCGGGTTCATCACGGAGGCCTACCTGAAGGGGGCGCTGGACGAGCAGGTGATGCACCACACGCGGCAGCGGAGCATCGCCACCACCCAGGGCTACCGCCGGCGGGCCAAGATCACGCAGGACAGCCCAGCACGGCTGCTCGACCTCTGAGTGTAGGGCAGGGGGCAAGCCGACCCGGACAACACCTCTCCTCACCTGCGGGTGGAGGACTTTGAGGGACCGCTCGGTTTTCTGCTGGCGTTGGTCGGGCGCCAGCGGGTGGACCTCGGCCCGCTCTCCCTCCTGCGGCTGACTAACCAGCTGGTGAGGGCCATCGAGAACAGCGGCGGTGCCATCCGGCTGGAGCGGTGGGCCGACTTGCTGGTCATGGCCAGCCAGCTGCTGCTGCTCAAGGCGCAGCTGCTTGCCCTCACCAGTTCTGAAGGGGCGGCGGAGGCGGAGGCCAAGCGGCGTCTGGAGCAACTGGACGAGCTTGCCCGCATGCGGGCGGGAGCCGCCCGAATCTCGGCACGTCCCCAACTTGGGCAGGAAGTGTTCGCGAGAGGGCAGGACCCTCCGGCCCCACCGAGGCTGCAGGCGGAGCTGCATGTCGCCTTCCTGGAGGCGACCCTGGCCATGCTGGAGGACAGGGTCGGGCAAGGAGCAGAGGCGCCTCAGACCTACCGACCCCACCCTCTGGTCGCTGGCGCATCTCGGACGCCATGCTGCGGATCAGCGAAATGCCTCAGCGGAGCCCGGCCGGCGTTCCGATTGAACGCTGCCTACCGGCTCTCTCGGCGCAGGCGCCAGACCAGCCGCTACGGCGGCGTGCTCCGCTCGTCAGCACCCTGGTCGCAGGGCTGGAACTCGCTCGCTTCGGGAGGGTGGCAATGGATTAGGGCAAATAGTTCGAGAAGTTCGTATTCGCCGCTCGAGGGGAGGAGGCGGCGAGGATTCCTCCTGTTGCGCACTGGCGGACGAGTTGTTTCCAAGCCCTGGAAGTTGGTTCATCCTCCAACTGGACAGACTGCTGAACAAAACTTCTCAATGTGCCACCGCACTGAGACAGCGACCTGCGATATCACTGGTGAAGTGGGCCCTTTGTATCACCTCGCGTGCGAAAGATAAGCATGATGACTATCCATGGTTCGCACGATCTAGTCTTGATCGTCCTTTCCGTACTGATTGCCACCGCCGCGTCCTTTACGGCGCTCGACTTGGCAAGCCGCATCCAGGCATCCATAGGATGGCCGCGATATGCTTGGCTCGCGACCGCAGCGCTGGCTATGGGAGGCGGCATCTGGGCCATGCACTTCGTGGCGATGCTCGCCTTCAGCTTGCCGGACACGGAGCTGGGATATGACCTCGGCCTGACTCTCCTCTCCTTGGCAGTTCCGATCGGCGCAACCGGCATCAGTTTCGCGGTCGTAAGCAGTGTCCGTCGTCGAATGCTTTGGGACAGAGAGGGTGCTGGCTGAGTGGAGGCTTCGGCGCATCTGGGAGTTGACGTTAGGCGGCATGACGCTGGTGCAGCAAGCGCCGTTGCTGGATGGTCTGGCGCTTGATGCGTTCGCGCTCGAGCAGAATGGTCTGCCCTCGGCCGAGGTAGACATCGGCCGGGGTGAGGTTCTGCAGACTCTCGTGGTAGCGCTGGTGGTTGTAGTGCTCGACGAAGGCCTCGATCTGCATCTCGAGGTGGCCGGGCAAGTAGTAGTGTTTGAGCAGGATCCTGTTCTTGAGCGTCTGGTGCCAGCGCTCGATCTTGCCCTGGGTTTGCGGGTGGCAGGGAGCGCCGCGGACATGCGCCATGCGCTTCTCGTCGAGCCACTTGGCCAAGTCGTCTGCGACGTAGCAGGGACCATTGTCGGAGAGCAGTCGCGGCCGGTGCCGGACCTTTGCCTGGTCGCATCCCGAGGCGGTGAGTGCTGCCTCCAGTGTCTCCGTGACATCGCTCGCGGCCATGGTGGTGCAGAGCTTCCAGGCGATGATGTATCGGGAGAAGTCGTCGAGCACGGTGGAAAGGTAGAACCAGCCCCAGCTGGTCACCTTCAGATAGGTGAAGTCCGTCTGCCAGAGTTGGTTTGGCGCCGTGGTCTTGGTGTGGAACTCCTCGGCCGCCTTGACCACGATGAAGGCCGGGCTGGTGATCAGGTCATGCGCCTTGAGCAGGCGGTAGACGGAAGCTTCCGAGACAAAGTAACGCTCCTGGTCGGTGAACCGCACCGCAAGCTCGCGCGGGGATAGTTCCGGCGCCTCCAGCGCCAGGTCCACGATCCGGGACCGCACCGCGTCGGGGATGCGGTTCCAGACCCGCTCCGGCCGAGATGCCCTGTCCTCCAGCGCCTCGGGGCCGCCTTCCTGGTACAGATCGCACCAGCGGTAGAAGGTCGCCCGCGGGATGCCGAGCCGCTCCAGGGTGCGCCGGACCGGCAGGTGGGATCCCTCGACCAAGCGGATGATCTCGAGCTTCTCGGCGGCAGGGTACCTCATTCGCGGTCGCCCCCATCCGCGATTAAACTTTTTTTGAGCAGCCGCAGCTCGAGCGCCTGCTCCGCCACCACCTCCTTGAGGCTGCGCGCCTCCTGGCGGAGGTCCTTGACCTCGTCCGTCGTGGCCGCCCGGGCCGTGTCCCCGGCCAGGCGGCGCTTGCCCGCTTCCAGGAACTCCTTCGACCATGTGTAGTATAGGCTCTCGGCGATGCCCTCCCGTCGGCACAGGGCGGCGATGCTCTCCTCCCCCCGCAAACCCTCCAGCACGACCCGGATCTTGTCCTCGGCCGAGTAGTGCTTGCGGGTCGCACGGCGGATGTCGCGCACCACCCGATCGGCGGGCGGCTTCGCGTTCGATGTCACTGACTTCTGGCTCATGGCTCGTTCCCTGGCGGTTACGATGAGCCGGGAACCCTCCTTTCCTCAACCATCCCCGCCTGTCTCATGAGCCCTGACGGCGGACAATGGGGAAGCCTCAAAGCAAGCTCAACTGTAGAACTAGGGGCAAGGCAGAGAACTACTTGCCGTTTTCGATCTCAGGCTGGACGTGGTGAGAGGGTGTAGTTCCAAGCGGGACAGACTGTGTGTGAAGCGAGGCGGAGCCTGCGCATGTCATTGTCCGACACCCGCTCACCGCTCTCGTTGCCGCCGCGCTTGAGGCTAACGGTGACTTGGAGCCCGTTTGCTGTCGTGGTGCCGGCGATGTAGCGGCTGATCGTGTCGAAGCTGCGCAGTGGCACGCCAGCCCAGTTGGTGCTGATGTGGCTGAAGAGCCGGTGTTCGATCGGGTTCCACTTCGAGCAGCCGGCCGGATAATGACACACGGTCACCTCGAGACCGCAGGCGTCACAGAGCTGCTCCTGCAACTGCACCTTCCAGACGCGGGAGCGGCAGCTGTTTGACCCGCCGGCATCAGCAAGGACGAGAAGGCGCTCGGTCTTTGGGAAGCGCCGCCGCCCTTCGGCTTCCCACCAGTTGCTGATTGCCTCGACGGCAAAGCGCGGTGTGTCGAAGCAGTCGCCGATGCAGACGTGACCGCGGTTCGTCGTCAGCTCGTAAATGCCATACGGAATCGCCTGACCCACCGCATCCTGCGGCCAGTCATGCACCAGCACGGCCTCGGCCTTTCGGCACCACGCCCGGCCGGCATTCCTGAAGTTACCGACCAGCTCCTTTTTTTTTTGTATCCACACTGATGATCGGCGCGCCTGCTGCCACGAACTCCGCGCGCTGTTCAGCGATGTGGCGGAATTGAGCGTCGCGCTCGGGAGGCGAGGCGCGTGCCTCGGTGCGGCGCGCATTGGCCTTGGGCGAGTAACCGAGTTGACGCAGGAGCCGAGCGACCGTCGGACGGCTCGCCCGATGTCCCGCCGCCGCCAATGCTTCGCTCAGGTGAGCCAAGGAACTACGCTTGGCTTTCGCCCGCCGCCCCATCGGGTCACCCGCCGTCTCGGGCGCGAGCAGCGCCTCCAACGCAGGCCTGAGGCCAGGGTCCTGTGCCTCCCGAGGCGGCCGGCCTCCTCCCGCCGCGCGCACGCGCCCCACCGCGTGGCCGGTGAGGCCCCCCTCAAGCTCGCGCCGGCCGCGCCCGATCGTATGGGGGCTCAACCCGGTGATCTGCGTCAGCAGCCGCGCACCACCATAGCCCAGACGCGCCGCCTCAAGCGCCACAAACCAACGCCGCTGCTGCTCGTCCAGCCGGCTGGACAGAAGATTGATTTGCTGGTGCAGCAGGCGATCGGGATGCGGGCCCTGCGACTGACACCGTGGGCAGGTGCACTGATGAACTGCAGGCTGGGACATCGGGGAAGCTCCGCTCAGGACGGATGCACAGCACCACATCAACGCGCGACCCCTCGTTTTTATGCACCTTGTTCTCTGCGTTGCCCTAGGAGAGCGAGCGACGAGCCGGAAAGTGCTACGCTCAACGGCCCGGCCGAGAAATGCGATCGAAGCTGCCACCATCGGCGAAGTGAGCGCGCTGCGCATTGGCCCAGCCGCCAAACTCCTGGTCGATCGTGACGAGGTTCAGGTCTGGGAAGCGCACCGAGGAAGCAGCCAAGGCCGCTGCCTCACGCGGGCGATAGAAATTCTTGGCGGCGATTTTCTGGCCTTGAGGACTGTAGAGGTAACGCAGGTAAGCCTCCGCCACAGCGCGTGTGCCCCGCCGGTCCACGTTGCGGTCCACTACTGCCACTGAGGGTTCCGCCAGAATAGAGATGGAGGGAGCCACGATGTCGAACTGCCCTTCACCGAACTCCTTTTGAGCCAGGTAGGCCTCGTTCTCCCAGGCAAGGAGCACGTCGCCCTGGCCGCGTTGAACGAAGCTGGTGGTGGATCCCCGCGCGCCCGTGTCCAGGACTGCTACCTGGCGCAGCAGCTTGCCCAGGTACTCCTCGGCTGTTGCGTCCGAGCCGCCGGGCTGGCGCCGGGCCCAGGCCCACGCCGCCAGGTAGTTCCAGCGCGCCCCGCCGGAGGTCTTGGGGTTGGGCGTGACAATGCTTACGCCTTCCTTCGCGAGGTCGCCCCAGTCCCGAAGACCCTTAGGGTTCCCTTTTCGCGTCAGGAAAACAATGGTGCTGGTGTAGGGCGCGCTGTTGTGCGGTAGCCGCGTGATCCAGCCCTTTTCAATCAACCCGCGCTCAGCGATGGCGTCCACGTCGTAAGCCAGCGCGAGCGTCACCACGTCTGCTTGCTGTCCATCGATGATAGCGCGCGCCTGCGCTCCGGAACCACCATGGGAAGCGTTGATGCGGACTCGCTGGCCGCTGTTCTCCTTGGCCCAGTGCTCAGTGAAAGCAGCGTTGTAGGCGCGATATAGCTCTCGTGTGGGGTCATACGAGACATTCAGGAGCGTAGGCGGCGACTGTGCGCCAGTGGCCTGAGCGCTGGCTGCGAGGGCAGCGGCCGCAAGAGCCGTACGGCGGGAGAGGACCGATGTCATGACATTCTCCTGGGAGGGATGGTACAGCCAGTCGCAACTATTGAAGCAGCCTGGGAGATGACGGTCAGACCATCACGCAGCACGCCAGCCAGACAGGCTCATGACCAGCAGGTGCAGGGCACGACATCACTCATGGGATTTTGTTTCCTGTCAGTTGACGCATGGATCAATCCGGCAGGAACTCCGGCACCGAAAGGTAGCGCTCGCCCGTGTCGTAGTTGAAGCCGAGCACGCGGGTACCCGGTGGCAGCTCCTTGAGCTTCTGGGCGATGGCAGCCAGCGTCGCGCCCGACGAGATGCCGACCAGCAGGCCTTCCTCGCGGGCGGAGCGCCGCGCGTACTCTTTGGCGTCGTCGGCCGAGACCTGGATTACTCCGTTCAGAAGCTCTGTCTTGAGATTTGCCGGCACGAAGCCGGCGCCGATACCCTGAATTGGGTGTGGTGCGGGCTCTCCCCCGGAGATAACCGGAGATGCCGCCGGCTCCACCGCGAAGACCTGCAGGCTTGGCCACCTCGGCTTCAGCACCTCCGCGCACCCTGTGATATGGCCGCCCGTGCCGACACCGGTGATCAGAACGTCGATCCCCTCCGGGAAGTCGGCCAGGATCTCCTGGGCAGTGGTGCGGACATGCACTTGGATATTAGCGGGATTGTCGAACTGACCGGGGATCCACCCCCCTACCGTCTCAGCCAGCAACTCCTCTGCCCGGGCGATTGCACCCTTCATGCCCTTTTCACGCGGGGTCAAATCGAAGGTTGCCCCATAGGCGAGCAAGAGACGCCGCCGCTCAATCGACATGCTCTCCGGCATCACAAGAATAAGCCTGTAGCCCCTAACCGCTGCGGCCATCGCCAAACCAATGCCGGTGTTGCCCGAGGTTGGCTCAATGATCGTGCCACCAGGCTTCAGCTGTCCGTCGCGCTCCGCTGCCTCGATCATGGCAATGCCGATACGGTCCTTGACCGAACCGCCTGGATTGGACCTCTCAGACTTGATCCATACCTCGGCATCAGGGAAGAGGCGAGACACCCGGATGTGCGGCGTGTTGCCGATCGTGGCGAGAACGCTGTCAACTCTCATCAGAGATGCTCCTGAATTGCTAGGTGACCGACAAAGGTATCGACACGGCTTACTTTTCGACAAAGGCCTTCTCGATCACGAAGTGGCCGGGCTCGTGCTGGCTGCCCTCCTTCATGCCCATCGCCTCCAGCCGGACGCGCGCGTCCACCAGCATCTCCGGCGAGCCGCAGAGCATCACCCGGTCGTGCTCGGGCGACATCGGTGGCAGGCCGAGGTCGCTGTAGAGCCTGCCGTTGTCCATCAG
>NZ_JBHLVZ010000080.1:0-16569 GCF_042433125.1 Muricoccus vinaceus
TGCACCCCATCGGCGGATACCGTCCGCTTGCGGGGCGTCTCATTCAACTGTGGGGCGGAGGACGCCCATCAAGGTCCGAGAGGATGGGCACGGCTCCTGCCTCAACCAGCGGGCCAGCGAGCACCAACCGCGGTCGCACGCAGTCCCACGCCGCAACCGCGTCCACGGCCTTGAGCAGCGGTAGCCCGGCCTCACTTGACCTGCCGTCGAAGGCGAGTAGAGCCCAACCCCAACTCCGGCCATCGGGGTTGTAGATGGAGGAAAACAGGGTGGTGGCCCGCCCGTCCTGGGTCACCTCAGCGTCCGGTGCCCGCTCGCCGGGACGTGGCCCGGAGGCGCGGATGAAGTGGGCGAAGCCGGATAGCTGGTCATCGTTCAGAGGGCTGTTGGGATAGCTCACCGAGATCTGCTGGAGGTCGTCGGTGCCCTGAAGAAGCGAGCCGATACTCGGCAGCGCCTTGGCACCAAGGCTGAGGACCCCGTCCGAGATCGGGCCGCGGTAGACGGTGCGCCGGAAGCCGGTGGCTTGCTGGCCATCGAGGCGGGCATGCTCGCCCTGGCGCTCGTTGTCGTAGGAGGCGAGCACCACCGGCTCGGCCCGCCCCGCCAGCGTCATGGCTAGCCGCCAGGCGATCTCCACCGCGTCATGCAGGCCCGCGTTCATGCCCTGGCCGCCGATCGGGAGCGACAAGTGCCCGGCGTCGCCCGCCAGGAAAACGCGGCCGCGCGCGAAGGCCGATGCCACGCCGTGCTGGAAGCGGCTGTGGCTGAACCAGATCGGGTCGGTGAGGGTCAGGGTCTCGTCGCCGGTTACCTCCCGCCCGAGCGCCTGGATCTCCTCCAGGGTGGGGTCGCGGTCGGGCACGCCGGTGTCGTCCTGGAGGAAGAACAGGCGGTGGTAGCCCTCCCAGACCGGGAGGACGCCGCAGAAGCCGTCCTTGTAGTAGAAGAACCAGAGTTGGTCCGGCTCCGTGGAGCGCCGCCACGAGAGCTTGGCGTCGACCTGTCGGTTCATCCGTTCCTCGAAGCGCTCCTTCTCGAAGTCCAGGCCCACGACGGAGCGAACGGTGCTGTTCGCGCCGTCCGCGGCCACGAGGTAGCGGCAACGAACCCGCTCCGGCCCGCCCTCCTCGCGCTCGACGGTGACGGTCACGCCGTCCTCGTCCTGCTCGAAGCCGGTGACCTTGCAGCCCCGCTCGACCGCGGTTCCCTTATCGGCCAGCGTTTGCGAGAGCGTCGTCTCGATGACGTCCTGGCCGCTGTAGAGGACGCGCGGATAGGGGCTGGCGACGCGATCGACGAGCAAGGGGTCGGTCGGCTGGCCGTTGAGCATGGTGGCGACTTGGCGGATGCCATAGGACTTGGCCGCGAGCGCATCGCGGATGCCAATGCTGGCCAGGAGCTCCTGCGGGCGCGCCCAAAGATTGTTGGCTCGCGAGTTGTGCTTCACCCCGGTGCGCTCTTCAAGAATACGACAATCCACCCCGTGGTGGCGCAGAGCGCAGGCCGTCGTGAGGCCCACGGGACCGGCTCCGACAACGAGGACGTCCGTGTCGAAGCGGTTATCGGTGGCTGTAGACGAGGCGCTCATCAGGCGAATCCTTCTGTAATGGAGTGCTGTTGCCGGTGGAGCGCTCTCAAGCGGTGCAGAGGTTCGGCACCGCCACCTTGGCGAAGAGGTGCGGCCGGGTGACCGCGCTGGACGGATAGGCGCCGAGCGCGCTGCGGAACTCCGGGTGGGAGAACGCGGCCCGGAAATGCGCCACCGACTCCCAGATCGCGTAGTTG
This sequence comes from Muricoccus vinaceus, assembly GCF_042433125.1. Taxonomy (NCBI): domain Bacteria; kingdom Pseudomonadati; phylum Pseudomonadota; class Alphaproteobacteria; order Acetobacterales; family Roseomonadaceae; genus Muricoccus; species Muricoccus vinaceus. The sequence continues at coordinate 1,789 of NZ_JBHLVZ010000080.1, forward strand.
AGGAACACCGCGCTGCCGCCGATCCCGCGATGGAGTTGGGTCGAGATGTAGCCGGGCTGGCACTTCATCCAGTTGGCATCGTGCTCCCACGCCGCGAGCAGCGCGTCAGCGTCGGCGGGGTCCACCGTGATAAGGTTAACCAGCACGACGGGCGCGGCATCGACCCCAAGTTGCGCGCTGATCGGCACCACCGGGTCGAGGGGCTCGAAGGTGACCATAGGGGTTATCCTTGCTCGGCCGCTCGCGGCATCCGTGGGCAGCAGTTGTCAAAATGGCCAGGAGTGATCTGGGATCGTCAGATTGACGCTCGGGCACGGGCGAAGCGCCGGGTCAGGGAGATGCCGTCGCGGATGCTCAGGCCCATGAGCGTCAGGTTTACGGCCCCTGCCAGCAATTCAATCCCCTGCACCAGGGCGAAGGTGCCACCGAAGTCACCTGCCGCGGCCCGCGCCTGCAGGAAGACCGCACAGGGGACGAGCACGAGCAGGCCGTTGAGCGCGATGACGGGCATGCGGTGCCGCTTGGCCATAATGCGCGGATGGGTGGAGCGTCCTCCCATGCAGAAGCCTGTAGCGCCGGTCACCGCCAGCGCGGGCACGAGTAGCAGCAGACCCCACAGGATTGCGGTCTTCAGAGCGAGAAGCGTGGTGGGACCGCCGAACGCCTCCGTGACGACGGTGGAGAGCCAGAAGGTCGCGATGGTCGCCATTCCGACAACGCCCGCGATGGGGTGCAGTGCGCGCATTATGCCGCCTCCTCCTCTCCGGCCTGGGCTTGGTTGAAGTGCTCGCGGGCGGCGAGCAGGACCTCCGCGGCGCGGATGGTCTCCTCGGTGCCCAACGCCGCGACAAGTGCGTCCGCGAGGGTGAGCCAGCGCCGGTTCGTCTCCGCGAACAGCGCCTCGCCGCGCTCGGTGAGCGCGACGAGCTTTGCGCGCCGGTGATGCGGGTTGGGCGTGAAGCACAGGATGCCCTCGGCCGCGAGCTCGTCGGCGAGGCGCTGCACTGATTGGCGTACGAGGCCCATGTTGCGGGCAAGGCCTGCGACAGGCAGCCCCCCGCGCGCCTCGGCCACTGCGCCCATTACCTGCCAGCGGGCGCTGGTCAGGCCAATGGGTGCGGTCAGGGCGTCGCCAGTGGCGATGAGGGCACCGTTGAGGCGGAACACCTCAAGCGCAAGTCGGCTGGCAGGGTGTGCAAAGGCATCAGGTTTGGATTTCATTGTGTCAGCATGCTGACAGAATGACCGTATCCTGTCAATAACGATCCATCACGCCAGTCGGTTTGCCTGATGTCACGCGGCAGTTCGAGACCTTGGCCGAGGCTCGCGACAGACTGATCGTTGTGGTCCCAGCCTACTCCCTGCCTCAGCGTTACCGAGCGGAAGCGGGCCCGCACGTATCACCGTGTCTCCAGCGTCAGAACCTCACCGCCGGTCTGCTCAAGGCGCGTGAAGTAAGCAGTGGGGTGGAGCAGCTGGTAGGGAAAGTAGAGGCCAGCTGGCGTCGCGGGATGGCCATCGATTCCGAGAAGACGTTCGAGGATCATGGCCACCCCGAGCCCGGTGAGCGGCGCGGCACCCTCGCGATGCACGACCGCGTGACGGGTGCGGAGCGCCCGGCCCGCATGATCCTGTCCGGTGAGTTCAATGACGATTTCGGTTGACATCGGCTCGCCGCGGCGGCGGCTGGAACTGACCCCAGTCGCGATGTTGAACTGAACGCTTGGCGCGCCGGTTGCCGTCGCCAGGCCGACGACGTCGATGGACGAGAAGCCGGATGCCTCCATCCTGGTGCCGTCGACGGCGTGAAACGCGGCCTTGGCATCTTCACCGGCTCGCCAGACGTAGCGGCCGTCGCGGCGCGTCAGAGCTGCGGGCAAGGTCCTGTTCAGCCGCTCGAAGTCCTCGGCCACTGCCGGGCCGCCGGTGTCCTGCTCATCAACCAGGGCACCAATCGCGATGTCGTCGACCCGGCCGAAGACCTTGGCGAAGTCGAGCGTGGGAACCGTCGTGGCGCCAACGAGCCATTCGTATCCGAGGACGAGCGGCGCGGCGTCCGGTCTGTGCATGAAGGCCGCGATCTCGGGAGCGATCTCGAAGATGCCGGACGAGATGCTGAGGTGTGGAACCCCGTGCGCTTGCGCAAAGCGGAGTCCGGCTAGGCTGTCGTCCGAAAACAGGACGGCGACGGCACTCACTGGGCGGCCGCCGAGACCGAGATCCGTGGCGGCCAGGTCAAGCGCCACGCCGTCCGCGCTGCCGATCTGGGCCGCGGCTTCCTGGGCCCTGGTGAGGTCACGACCGCCGATCAGCAACGGTAGATTGGGATGGGTGGTGCGCAGAATCCGTGTAGTCCAGCGCCCAATGGCGCCGGAGCCGCCCATGAGCAGAATGGGAGCTGATGACATTGCCAAGCCTCCTTGTCTCAAGCTGCTACCTACTTTTAGTAGGAAGGCTAAGATGGCTACCTTTAGTAGGTTTCGCAAGGCAGGCAATGACGTGAAAAAGAATGCTCAGGAGGATGGCGAGCAGGTACCGCCACGCAGGCTCTCGAAAGCCGAGCGACGTCGCCAGCTGCTCGATACGGCGCTTCTGATTGTGCGGGAGGAGGGCGCGGATCGGTTGACCCTGGGACATCTGGCTGAGCGCGCAGGTATCTCTAAGCCGGTGGTCTACGATCACTTCAACACCCGGTCGCAGCTGCTGATCGAGCTCTACAGGTGGATCGACGTGGAGCGGGTGAACACGTTCCAGGAGGCCATGACCGCCGGTAAGCGGAGCCTCAAGGAATGCGCTAAGATCCTGGCGGTCGCCTACATCCATTGTGCCGCTGACAAGACCGACGAGTTTCACGCGGTGGGCGCCGCCCTGGCAGGCAGCGAGGAGAAAGCCAGGGTTTTTCAGGAATTGCTCGACAACGCCGTACAGATGTTTGTGTCGGTCCTGAAGCCTCACAGCACCTTGTCGGCAGCCGGGCTGGAGTGGCGCTGCATTGGCCTGGTCGGCGCGGGCGAGGCGCTCTCAGCCGCTCTGGTACGTGGCACCCTCAACGAGGTCGAAGCCGCCGAGATCTTCGCGTCGTTGATCCAGGGCGGCTTGCGCTCACCTCCAAGGTGATTTGGCATCTCATCGAGTGTGCGTCAGATGTTGGCCTCATCAAGTTCCGAGCTGCACCTCCATGAAAGGCGGCGTCCAGGCAGAGCCAGGGTTGGCCGGGAGCGGACAGGCGGCTTTGGTGAGAGCACCACGGAGGGCGGACGGCGACACCGACGGCTACATTCGCGCCTCACGCCTGCCCAGTGACCTGCTGTGCAGCAAGACCTATGAGTTCGAGGTCAGCCCACCCTAGCTGCTGCCGAGATGATCGAGTCCAGAAGGCCTGGGAACGCAGCGTCGAGCGGTTCGCGGCACAGGTGGTTCATATGCGTCACGCCATGAACGGTTGTCTGAACCAGCCCTGCCTCTCGTAGTACGCGGAAATGATGTGACATGGTCGACTTCGGACGACCGCCATCCAGGGCTGCGCAACTGCTCTCTCCCTCGTGGTGCAACTGCACCACGATGGCAAGGCGGACAGGATCGCTGAGTGCGTGCAGGACCCTATCGAGATGCAGCACTCCCAATTGCACCTGCTCCCGACGGCTCACCGGGGTTTGCTTTGCCCGCCCCATTCTCGCTCCCTCCACAGCGGCCCCTCTTGTCTTTGTTCGAACAATATCGAACTAAGGGCCAACATCGCTTGAGGTGATTATCATGGCTAGCCTGTTCGATCCCTACACCCTGAAAGGCGCCACGCTGCGGAACCGCATCGTGGTGTCGCCGATGTGCCAGTACATGGCGGTGGACGGCGTCATGAACGAGTGGCACCGGGCCCATTACGCTTCCCTTGCCCGTGGAGGGGCAGGGTTGGTGATCGTGGAGGCGACAGCGGTCTCGCCCGAGGGGCGGATCACCTGGGGCGACCTCGGTCTCTGGAACGACACCCAGGCCGAGGCAATGCGCCCGGTGGTGGACGCGATCCGCGATGCAGGGGCGGTTCCTGGTATCCAGATCGGCCATGCCGGACGCAAGGCGTCGGCCAACCGTCCTTGGGAGGGCGACGACCACATCCCCGAGGGCCAGCCACATGCCTGGCCGACCATCGCTGCGTCTCCGATCGCGTTCGGCGGCGACCTGGCCCGGGTACCGCGCGAGATGACATCCGACGACGTTGCCCGGGTGCAGCAGGAAACGGTCAATGCCGCGATACGAGCGCGCGATCTTGGCTTCGGCTGGCTCGAGCTTCACATGGCCCACGGCTACCTGGCCCAGAACTTCTTCTCGCCGTTATCGAACACTCGCAGCGATGCCTATGGCGGCAGCGCCGAGAACCGCGCGCGGTTCCTGCTCGAAACCCTGGTCGCCGTGCGTAAGGTCTGGCCCGAAGACCGGCCGCTGGCGGTCCGTCTCAGTGTCGTGGAATTTGATGGCAACGAAGCCATGCTCGGCGAGGCGATCGCCATGCTCTCCCGCATGAAGCAGGAAGGTCTGGATTTTGTCGACGTATCGATCGGCTTCAACACGCCCGAGGCTAAGATCCCCTGGGGGCCGAACTTCATGGCCGATATCTGCCAGCAGGTGCGACGAGATACGGATCTGCCGGGCACGACGAGCTGGTACATCTCCAAGCCGGATGAAGCCGATGCGCTGGTACGGGACGGCAAGGTCGATCTGGTGACATTGGGCCGCCCGGTGCTGGCCAACCCTCACTGGCCCTATGCCGCAGCTAAGGCACTTGGCGTGCAGAATCCCGCTTGGGCGACGTTGCCCGCGCCTTACGCACACTGGCTGGCGCGGTATCGCTAAGCTTCTCGGCAGACGGAATCCCTGGGGAGTCCGTCACCGAAGCATCAGGGTACGGCAAGCCGGTGAGTTTGGCCGAAAGCCGTCCGTCCTCCAACTTTTCTGTAGTGCAGCAACGGGAATGACGATGCCCGGAATGCTTTAGTCATTTGCACGTCTCGTCATCCCTGCGCGGTTCAGCTCGCGCTGCTTGGCACCGGCGTGTTGAGCAGCTGCTGTTCCCACAGATAGGCGATGCCGCTACCACCGGCATGCTGCGTGATCACCTCCGTCAGCGCGACGGCGTGCTCAGTCCGAGCCCAGTCGCGCTGCCACTCGGCCGCCAGTGCCATCCAGGTCATCATGTTCGCGCCTGCCGCGATCATGCGCTTGATGGCGACCTCATGAGCCTCAACCGAGACGCCACCGGACGCATCGGTAATTACCGTCACGTCCCAGCCCTCGCCAAGAGCCTGAATGGTCGGCATCGCGACACAGACCTCGGTCAAGAGGCCAGCGATAACCAGCTGCTTGCGACCTGTCGCCTTGACCGCGTCCACCACCTTTCGGTCCTCCCAGGTGTTGATGAACGTCCGATCGATCACCTCCTGGCCGGGGAAGACGTCGGTGATCTGGGGGAAGAGGAGGCCGCCCCGCGCAGCGATCACGGTTGTCAGGATGGTGGGGACACCGAAGGCCTTGGCGGCCTTCGCCAGGCCGGTCGTGTTGTTGATCACCATCTGCGGCTCGTGGCTGTTCACGTTCGCTAGCTGGTACGGCTGATGATCGATCAGAACGAGTACAGAGTCCTCGGGACGAAGAAGCGAAGCAAGGCCGTTGCGGAAGGTCATGACTAGATCCTCTGACACTGCTGTGAGTGAGGCGAGATCGCGGAGAGACAGGCGCCAACTGCGGCGGTGTCCAGGGCGGGAGTTGTCGTTCCTGCGTGCGATCCAGTAGTGCTGGTTGGTGAGACGCTGTGTCGCATATCGGGGAACGCCAACTTGGACATCGAGGATCTGAGGATCTTTGTGGAGGTTGCCGATGCTGGGGGAGTATCGTCCGCTGCCCGGCGGCTAGGGGTCTCCAAGTCGATCGTCAGCCGGAGCCTCGCCCGGCTTGAAGAGGATCTTGGCGTCCAGCTTCTTGCACGAACCACCCGCGGCGCCGCACTGACGGAAGCTGGAAGCACATTCCGAGACCATGCAGCCAAGGCGTGCGCCGAAATCGACCTGGCAAGGGAAACGATCCTACCCGCCGGTCACCTCTGCGGTCGCCTACGAGTTGCTGTACCGCTTACCTTCGGACCAACTCACCTTGCCCCTGTGCTGGCTGACATGGCACGGAGACACCCACAACTCCACGTCTACACCTCCTACACCGACCGCTTCGTTGACATCGTCGGGGAGGGTTTCGACTGCGCAATCCGCATTGGCTACCTTGAGGATTCCAATCTGATCGCCAGGCGGGTTGGACCCATTTATGGCAAACTTGTTGCAAGCCCTGACTACATCGCAGCGCATGGTTCCCCTGAGAGCCCGGATGAACTCATTGCTCATCAGGCACTAATGCAAGGCACGGAAGCGTGGCAGTTGATGGATGGCGACAAGATCATCACGGTTCGCCCGCAGGGACGCTTCAAGGCTGACAATGGCACCGCTCTTGCCGCCGCTGCGCTGGCAGGCCTTGGCATTGCCTGGATCCCGGATGGCATTACCCACGAGTATCTAGCCTCTGGCGCGCTTGTTCCCGTCTTGACGCGATATCCACCACCTCCAGCGGGGGTGTACGTCATCCGCCCACCCGGTCACCTTCCTGCGCGAAAGATTCGCGTTCTTACCGATATGCTGATCGAGTGCTTCAATCAGGCTCGGAACGCTGACAGCGCAAATCTCAGTGCGAGAACTGACCATAGCTCGACGCCTGCCCCGTTGGAGGGGCGGAGGGCGCGGTCAAGGATAGACCCATAGAGGTCGCACCCTTCAACGAGGATTCGCAGTCCTCAATGCCGATGTGAGCGTACGTCACCCATCAAGAAGCCGAGGATAGCTCGCAGTTGAACGGTATGGGCACTGACCTTAGCAGGCAACAGGCGCCAGCGTGACCCTCGGAGGGGTCCGATACCGTGCTCTACTCGTGTGTTCGGTGCTCCACCTCAGACTTCAGCGAGTAAACGCCGTATAGCAGTGACCGCAATTGACGCCTCTTTGGACTTCGGTAACAGCTTGGCCTCATTGCTCAGACGGTTCGGCACGGATGCACCCTGTAGAAGTCTTCGAGCTTATCGTTGGCATGCTCCTGGCGGTGCTGGTGCTGCAGTATGTAGCCCCTCGACTGGGTCTTCCACCGGCTGTTGCTCTCCTGGCTGGCGGAGGTGCGCTAGCGTTCGTTCCAGGTCTGCCAACCATAGACCTCGATCCAAATCTGGTTTTGGTCATCTTCCTGCCGCCACTCCTGATGGACGGAGCCTGGTTTACGGCTCTGGCACCTTTCCGACGCCATCTTAGCGGCATCGCCTCGCTCGCAATCGGCGCGGTGCTCTTCACGGCGGCTGTCGTCGCAATCGTCACGAAGTTGGTCGTGCCGGAGCTGCCCTGGGCGGCCTGCGTCGCGCTGGGTGCTATCGTCTCACCGCCCGATGCCGTGTCGGCCAGGGCCGTGCTGCAGCGGGTCAAGCTGCCACGCCGACTGGGCACCCTGTTGGAAGGCGAGAGCCTGCTCAACGACGCGACCGGGCTGGTGCTGTTCCGCTTTGCGGTTGCAGCTGTCATCACCGGGTCGTTCAGCCTTGGCGAGGCGATTGGCAGCTTTGCCTTTCTCGTCGGTGGTGGGATCGTCGTTGGTGGAGCGATCGGGACACTATGGGTCCTCCTGCTGCGACGCCTCGCGGACGAACAACTGGTGGTCGCCGCCTCCGTGCTGGTCTGCTGGATGAGCTACATCGCTGGCGAGATGCTGCACGTGTCCGGTGTTATCTCCACGGTCACGGCGGGTCTCGTTTGCGGCTGGTATCAGCACGTTGTTCTGACGGCGAGTGTCCGAGTTCGTTCTCTATCGTTCTGGCAGGTGATGATCTTTCTGCTGGAGGCAGCGGTGTTCATCCTGATCGGCCTGTCGCTGCGCGGCGTCATCGATCGCGTTGGCGGGATCGGCACCGTGGTGCAGGACATGGCCTGGTCGGTGGCCGCCATCATCGCGGCCGTCATTCTGGCACGTTTCGCTTGGATCTTCGGCTCGGATGCAGTTCTCGGGCTTCTGAACCGCGCAGGCAGGCGCCCGGCGGAGCCGCTCGGACCACGAGCGGCGAGCGTCATGAGCTGGGCAGGCATGCGAGGAGTGGTCACCCTCGCAGTGGCTTTGACCCTGCCCGAGACGATGCCAGGGCGTGACCTGATGCTGGTCTCAGCCTTTGCCGTGATCCTCGTGACGGTTCTTGTTCAGGGGACGACACTCGGCTTGGTCATCCGCCTGGCAGGCCTTCAGGAAGACGAGCGTAGCAAACCACCGCTGGACCTCTACGCCGCGGAAGCCTCCATGCACGCAGCGCAGTTCGAGGCAGTGCAGCGGATGGCCCATGCGTCCGATGGCTCACTTCTCCACCCGCGCCTGCTGGACAGCTACCGGCGGCGGGCGACCATTTCGGTGGAGTTCTCCGGAAGCGATGAGGACCGCGACCGGGATATTGCGGCCCATTACGGCGTCATCCTCGCCGCTGTGGCCGCAGGACGAGCCGAGCTGGTCCGCATGCACCGGGCGCATCAGATTGATGATGAAACGCTCCACGATCTGGAACGGGATCTCGACCTCGAAGAGCTAGTGGCACTCGCCGCGAAAGGCTGACCGGCATCTCTCCGAATGGGTAGAGCGGTGCTCCATGCGGCAAATGCGTGCCGCCTGCCGGTCAGGTCTCGTCCCGCTTGGCGCGAACGACATCAAGTGCTGTGGGGCGGACGGGGAGGCTTCTTAACCACCATCAGGTTGGCCCGCTCTAGCTGTGCCGCGAGCTGCTCGGCCAGGACGGCGGCCGCGACCTCCCATGCGGCGCCGCGGCGCGGGCGGCCTCGCTCGTCGTGCCGGAGAGCATAGGCGAGCACCTCGGCTACCTCGTCGCCAGAGGCAGGAACCAGGGGCGGCACCGAGTGCTCATCCGCCATGCTGCGTCTCCTGACCAGTTGGGAAGAGGCCAGGGAGTTCAAGCTGCCGCTCATCGAGGAGCGGTGTCTCCTCAGGTTGGTTGAGCACTGATGCCTGAGGTAGCCCGGCCTGAGCGGACCAGGGTTTCGATGGCACGTTAACAGGGGGTGGGGGCGATTCGCGCATGCGTCGACGCTGTCGGATGACTGTGAACGAATCAAGAACAAAAAGAACCAGCACGAGGCCCCCCGGCATGGCGCACTAGGACTGGGAACGGCTCTCCGCCCTGGTGGCCGCGACTTCGCTCCTGCCGAGCACGCTGCTGGGCCTCCGACCCTCCTGGCTGCCTAGGGCACATCCCTGCTTTTTAGGAACCGCTGCATTCGCGCTATTTCGGCGTCGAGGCCACGATAGAAGACTTGGCTCGAGAGAACTCCTTGGGCATACCCCAAGGTGACGTGCAGGTCGCCATCAGCGAGAGCGACATTGGCCCAGCCGATAACCCTGTCTCCCCAGAGTATGGGCAGGGCATAGTAGCCGAACTGCCGACGCGGTGGTGGCGTATAGGCCTCGAAGCGGTAAGCCCAACCCCAGAGGTGCTCGAAGCGGCGCCGATCCCAGACTACCGGGTCGAAGGGAGCCAGCAGGCGGACGTCCCGCAGTGTCGATCCGTCTCGCCCTCCGTTCTCGCAGGCTGGCCAGACATAAGTCTCGCGGTCGATCACCTCCCGCTCCAGTTCTCCACTTCTCAGTGCGGCGGCGACAACTGGCGCGAGAGGTCCGAAGCCTGGGTTGCGCCTCGACACCAGCGTCAGCGCACCTCTGAGGCTACCGAGGGAGATCGGAGCAAGGATACTGACGACCAGCATGACGGCGCGCGCTGCTCGGTCACCGGGTTCCATCCCCACCTCGCGTGGCGGAGAGCAGGCGTAGATGCGGCTACCGTCCCGGCGATGCGTCACCCTCAGCAGCCCATAATGGTGCAGACTCTCAAGGGCGCGGGTGGTCGCCTTGGAGTAGCCACCCCAACCATTGACCGCCCGCTCCCGACCGAACCGAACCTCGAGGTCCCGAGGGTGGGTCGGGCCATTCTCGCGCACGAAGTTTAGTACATCGGCTGCCAGCCCGGTCGGAGTGTGGACACCTGCCTCTTTGAGCGGGTCGGCGCGAGGATGAAGCAGTTGCCGGGTCTCTGGGGTCATGAAGCCATAGGCGTATAGGAAGTCCTCCTCCAGGCCGAGGCGAGCGAACTGGCGCTCCAGATCCCCCGCCCTGTAGCCCTTCACGCGATTTCGCAGGATCAGGTCCTGCGCGCGGGCGGGTGCACGGATCGGGTCTGCCTGAACGAAGCCCAGCCGGTATACCGCCTCAGGAAGAGTTGTCAGGTCTGAGAGGGTAGCGGCACGTGCCTGCGCTCGCAGCCGGTCTAGCCTAGTGCGGCTTGTCATGGGCGTTGGCCACCCTCGCAGGCACCGACATGCCGGGCAACATGAGTAGACGCAGCGACAATGTGGCAGTGCCTGTGAACAAGTGCCGGATCTAAACCCCTCCTGAAGTCTGCCGCAAGAGACTTGGGGGACTACCAAAATTGGCTAACAGGTAGGTTCCAGTTAGCGCCGATTGGCACCCATCCACGCACCATCTTTCCTCTTGGTGTCAGAGCCATGGATCCACGAGCATCAGAGGGGCCACAATCCGGCATTTGTTCAAAGGGATGTTGAGTCACTGAAATAGGCCCTTTGCTGGATGGCGGCTGCGGCTGCCTGATCAGTGCTGGCACGCTGCCCGAACATGGGCGTGCCAGCGGTGGGAAGTCCTTCACGGACAAGCTCAATACTGTTCCCCACGGTGCCGACGCGGTGAGCACGTCACGGTGCTATGCGATGCGTGCTTCTGAGCCCGACGCCTGCACCAAGCCAAGTCCAGTAAGCCTCTCAGGCCGTCTGACCACCATCCACCGTTAGAATGGCACCAGTGATGTGCCTCGCCAACGGACTGGCCAGAAAGGCTACCGCTGCGGCGACATCCACCGGCGTGCCATAGCGACCAAGAGCGCTCAGGCTGCGCTGGAAGTCTGAGAACTCGCCATCGGCGGGGTTCATGTCAGTGTCGGTTGAGCCCGGCTGAACCAGGTTAACGGTCACGTCGCGTGGGCCAAGTTCCCTTGCGAGGCCGCGGGTGAACGATTGCAACGCGGACTTGGTCATAAAGTAGATCGTGCCCGTATCGCCGACAATGCGATCGGCACCGGCGGAACCGATGGTGACGATGCGGCCGCCCGCCGGAAGGTGCGGGATGGCAGCCTGGGTCGCGAGCACAGGTCCCCGCACGTTCACGTCAAGCAGCGCATCGATCATCTCGACAGTAGCCTCTCCAATCTTCGCATAGAGTGCGATCCCCGCATTGTTGACGAGGATGTCGAGACCGCCCAGCGCCCGAGCCGCGTCGTCGACGGAGCGCTTCACCGCAGCCGGGTCAGAGATGTCCGCCTGTAAAGCGACCGCCTTGTGACCCTTGGTTTCGATTGTCCGAACCACCTCAGCGGCGCGGTCTGCGGAGCGCTCGTAGGTGATCGCCACATCGGCTCCCCTCTCCGCTAGGGCGAGCGCGATCGCGGCACCGATACCGCGCGTCCCGCCCGTCACGAGCGCGCGCTTCCCTGCCAGTTCCATCATCCCAAGTCCCATTCTCTAACGTTCGATACAGAATAACCTATGAACGTTGCTGAGGGAGGTCAACAGGTTTATATAGTGGTCGATGCAGAATTCTGGTGCGAAGCCGAACACCAGCGCTCACGCGGCCCGGCCGCGCGGGCGGCCGCGAGCGTTCGACCGTGATGCTGCGCTGGAGTGTGCGAGCCGCCTGTTCTGGGCCAAGGGGTTCGAGGCGACCTCGATCTCTGATTTGACGCAGGCCATGGGTATCGGTGCGCCCAGCCTCTACGCCGCCTTCGGATCGAAGGAGGCGCTCTACGCTGAGGCGCTTCGCCACTATGCCGAGACCAACGCGGGATACGTCTGGGCGGGCTTCAATTCGTCCCCGACCGCGCGCGATGCCGTACGCTCTCTCCTCATGGACTCCGCCGCAGCACTGACCGGCTGCGTGTTCGATGCTCCCCGAGGCTGTATGGTGACACTGTCGGCCGTCGGCAGCGAAGGTCACGAGGAACTCGGAGAGCTGGTCCGGTCGGCGCGCGCCGTCACGCTCCAGCGGCTATCGGCCCGTTTGAGCCGGGCAGTGGCGGAAGGTGAGATCCCATGCTCGACCGACCTCCACGCGCTAGCCCGCTTTGTCCAGACCCTTCAAAACGGCATGTCAATCCTGGCCCGGGACGGTGCGAGCCGCGTGGAGCTGGAGGCGGTTACTGATGTCGCAATGGCAGGATGGGACGCCCGGATTGCCAAGCCTGAGGGGATTGATACACCCGAACCCGGACGAGGCTGAGCAGTACCTCAGCCCTGTCTGGGCGCCTCCCGTCGCGTTCCCAACCATCTAGGTCATCACGAGGCGGGCGCAGCACGCCTCACCCACCACTCCGCGGCAAGAAGGTTCGGTATCCAGCACAGCCACGCGATCGCAGGATAGGACAGCGTCATCGGTATACCGAGCGCGATCGCCATCCCAAGGTAGATGCGGAGCGTGATCGCTGCAGCCGTCAGGGCGTAGCTCCGCACCATCCAGCGACGGTGCGCGGCGATGTCGTGGCGCAGCGCGCGCTCAACCGCCACTCCGGTCGCGGCGATCCAGGCGGCGCCGAGCACCAGGAAACCAGCCGAGGCGACCATCCCAGTTTCGGCGTGGAGGCCGATCGGAATGGAGGAGAGCCAGGCAACCAGGATCGCAACGGCGTAGGTGCGCCCGAGCGCCCGGTGCAAGCCGATGCGGCGGGCCCGCAGCCCCGGCAGGAATTGCCACGGCCCCACCAGCAGCGCGACGGAGGCGGACAGGGCATGGATGGTGAGAGCAGGACGCCGGGTGACGAAGTTGGAAAGGTTCGGCTGCGGCACCACGGGAAGCCCATAGCGCATGGACCAGACAGCGATGCCTGTCGCGAGGACGACCAGGATCAGCCATCCGGCTCCGGGCATCGCGCCTGGGACATGAGCCCTGCTGTGGCGGGTCTGGGCCGCGGCCGCATCGTCAAGCATGGCATCCTCCTGCTGTTGGCCCCTCCTGCTCGATAGGGCGCCGCCGGGTGCCGGGCCGCCATCGCGGACCCGGTGGTATCGAGGGTGGGTGTCTCAGCTGTGCTGGCCACCGCCGCCAGTGGCACCGCTGGCCTCCAGCAAGTTCTGGGCAGCTTGGCCTTGGGTAGAGGCGCCTTCCCCGGCGAGCGGTGTGCGGTTCCGGGTCGATGGGTGAGCGGGGACGGCGGAGGGGCCGCGCCCGTCGAAGCCCTCGGCAGAGGCAGGGACAGCAAGGGCGACCAGGGTGGCGCTGAACAGGGACGCGGCGAGGATCTGACGCATGGAAGTGTTCCTTGTATGGAGCAGCGGCCTATCCGCTGCCCTGGGAAAGGTGAGCCTTGCCATTAATCTGCGGAACTGCTGAAAAACTGCACTGAACGAGCAGATGAGCTGATGGATGTTGGACCCACTGACGCTCGACCAGATGCGGGTGCTCATTGCCATTGCCGAAGCAGGCAGCTTCTCGGCCGCTGCACGTCGGCTGCAGCGCGTCCAATCGGCCGTCAGCCAAGCCGTTCAGGCACTTGAGACGACGCTGCGGCTGCCGCTCTTTGACCGATCGAGCAAGGTGCCCTGCCTCACGGAGGCAGGGCAGGCCGTCCTGGAGGAAGCGCGCCGTGTCGTTGGAGGCGCCGAAGCGCTTCGGGCGCGCGCCGAAGCCATCCGGGGCGGCCTTGAGCCGGAACTGACAATCGTCGCCCACCAATTCCTGCCCACTGGCCCTGGGATGCGCTCACTGAGGGCGCTGAGTGCGGCCTTTCCCAGCCTGCCGGTGACCCTGCTGTCGGAGGGGTCGGCGGACGCGGAGCGACACCTGCGGGACAGGACGGCAGACGTTGCCATCTATCCGCACACTGGCAGCAGTGCAGGAGACCTAGAGGCGGAGGTGCTGACCGAAATCGAGATGATCCCAGTTGTCGCGCCTGCGCACGCGTTGGCCGCTCATCCCGGAACCCTGTCGCGTAGGGACCTCAGCGGGCACGTCCAGCTCCTGCTTGCCGACGGTGACGATACGAGTACCCGCGCACGCGGGATCGTCGGCGACCGGCTCTGGCGCTTCGCGAACATCCACGCGCAACGAGGCTTCATCCTAGAGGGCTTCGGCTGGGGCTACCTTCCAACGCACTTTACTTCCGAGTTTCTGGACAACGGAAAGCTGCGACGGCTTCACCCTCGTCAGGAAGGAAGCTTCAAGCTGGAGCTCCACGTCGTGCATGCCAGGAGCCGCCCGCCGGGTCCGGCGGCGCAGTGGGCTATCACCCAACTGCGCACGTTCCTTGATGCGGAAGCCACAGGCTCGCCGGAAGCCTGACATGTTCGACGACGTAGGCCAGTACAGAAGATCGCTGAACTGGGATCATCCCCAAACTCCACCCATACCTCATATTCAAGATAGAAAACTTACATGAGGATAGTGTACCGCCCGCGGTTGTTGAGACACCTGAGTGAAGCCTATGCGGCGAGAGCCGCGGGTGAAAGCTGATCCTTGCGGACGGCGTTCGGTGTTCTGAAGCCGTGTCGCTCGATCAGCCAGGTTGAGTTGTAAGTCCGGCCAAACTCCAGCAGCGCCTGGCGAAGTTGCTCGACGGTGTCGAAGGTCCGAACCCAGAGGAGGTTTTCCTTCAGGGTTCGGATGAAG
>NZ_JBHLVZ010000081.1:0-58236 GCF_042433125.1 Muricoccus vinaceus
GGCATGCCGCCAGCTTCGCCTGACGAGTTCGTTCCAGCCAGAGCTGGCCAACGTGACAATGCCGATTGGAAGCATAAAGGATGAAATATACTGTAGAACCGATTTGTACGATGACGCTGAAGACCAGCGAAAGGCTATCAGACCAACTCATGCAACAACTCTCGTTGCTGATTCTCTGTGCTGGCCATCTCGCTGTCGCCATTTTTCAAAAGGGATTTCACGACAGCCTTCATCACTGGCGGCGCCACTCCATTCCCGAGCAGACGGATGCGGTCGCGGCGGTGTCCAATGTTCTCTAGGCTGTAACCGCCCCTAAGCCCCATCGCTCGCATCAATTCTGGGACCTGGAGCATGCGCAGCATCGGCGTGCGCCTTTGCCATGTCACCAAGCCAAAGCGATCAATGGTGGTGACAGTCCGTAAAGGGCGGTTCAGAGGCTGCCAACCGCCGCTAGAATCAGATCCGTAGTAGACGATGAGGAAGGGAGTGCCAGCCGGGAGAGCGGCCATCGCCCTCTCAGCCCGTTCCAGTGTGGCCTGAGCCCTGCCTTCACGCCTCAGCGGTGTGCTTTCCCAAGTCCCAGGAGGATCCAGTACCTCCTCGACAGTTCTCGTCCTGGTCCATGCCGAGGGAAGCACAGCGTCCGGCTGCCTTTCCCGATCAGCCAGGATGAACATCCGCCGTCGATTCTGCGGAACACCGAAAGCCGCAGCATCAAGCACCACAGTGCGGCTCTGGTAACCAAGCTCGTGCAGGCTATTCAAAAGTGGCTGATAGCCTGACCAGTTCCGCATGTGGACGACGTTCTCGACCACTACCCAGCGGGGCTTCAGGTCCTGGGCGAAGTTGATGACGTATCGTGCCGTGGCTCGGCTGGCCTCGTCCTTAGGTCGGCTCCCTCTAGCACAGGTATGGTTGGTGCATTCCGGCGATGCCAACAGCAAGTCGATCCTGCCCAGATCGCCCAGCACCGCGGGGCGGGTATCCTCCTCCAGGCGCAAGTTCTCGGCGCGAGCTCCAGGAAAGTTCCTGCGATACGCCTTGGTAGCGAGGTCCCAGGCGTCCACACCGCAGACAATCTCGGCGCCCGCTTTGAAGGCACCCCAGCTGCTGCCGCCTCCGCCCGCGAAAAGGTCCAGTACTCGTGGCTTCATAAAGTCGTTGTACCAGGTTGCGCGGCTAGCACCAGGCGCTTCGATGCATCCAGGGGTTGTTTTCGCCCGCTCCGTAAAGCCTGGACCACCCGGGCGGCGCAGGCATTAGCATCGGCCTTTACTTCGTGCTCCCAAATGCGGAGTACGCGCCAGCCCTCAGCCCGGAGACGCCGGAAATTTCGAAGGTCCCTCTGGCGGTTAGCCTCGATCTTGGCCTCCCACTTCTCGGAAAGCTTGTCCCTCCAGTCTCGGAACCGCCAGCCGTGCCAGAAGTCTCCGTCCACGAAAACCACCACCCCATGGCGTCGGAAGACGAAATCTGGGCGTCCCGGCAGATCCCTTGCATGCGACTCGTATTGGAAGCGGGTCGGCCTCAGAGCGGCTGCCATGGCAAGCTCGGGACCGGTGTCCTTGCCCCGAATGCGGGCCATCACAGCCGATCGCTTCTCCGGGGACATGATGTCCCCTCGATGTCTTCTGACAGTCATTTCAGGATGATAGGTTTGGGTATGGAGTCTTGCAGGGGGGGGGGTGGTTCTTGGCTCGGCTTCATACCAGAATATGCCGTCTCCCCACTTTTGTTGAACGATTATAGGTGCGATAATGACAAGGCGTAGGGGATAAATCCGTCCAGAACGATCCGGTTGAGCAAAGAAGCCTCTCTCAGCACCCTCTTCCGCCTGACGCTAGCGTCGGGTGTGCCCGCAGCAGTAGCATTCCATCTGAAGCGTGGCGCACCTTTGAACGGCCGGGACGGAAAGGGCCGAAGCCCTCTGATCCTGGCGGCAATGCGTGGACATGCCGAAGTTTGCCGACTGTTGCTTGAGGCTGGCGCCGATACTGCCACTCGAGATGACGCCGACCAAGACGCGCTCACAGCTGCACAGTCCGCCGGGCACTCCCCTGTTGTTGCACTGATCTCAAGGTACCAGAGCGCCAGTGCGGCGAGCATATTTGAACAAGCTCCGCCGTCGGAAATTCGGCGCTGTGAACCATCCCAGGAATGCACTGCAAATCCTGAACTGCCAGACAGCCCTCGGGTCCTTTCGGAAGGCGACCGCCCTTGCTCAGGCAGCAGTCCGGAAGCGGATAATGTGCCTGCTGCTACGCTGCCGGCGCTGGATACCGAGGCTGCAAGTACTGATCCGATAGAGACTATCGAGGAGAACCACACGGCGGAGATCGCCGACGAGTGGATCGTGGATGATGGAGCGCAAACCGCCGCCCCGCCAGCCGAAGAGACGCCCGAAGTGGAGATCGTAGCAAGCCAAGCCACGGTAGCCGCGCCTCCATTCCTGGCCGAGCCATCAAGTGCGGCAGCCGGACCTTCCGCTGCGGATCGGCAGTGGGAACCCGAGCTCGAGCCTCTGCTACTCATTTCAGCGATCGGTGTTGAGAGGGCGGCGGCCGCACTTGATGCTCAGCTGACCAGTCACACCGCGTCCATCCCTGATCAGGACTGGGCCGACACAGACCTGGACCTGCCTGGGGTTGCGCCGACGTGGCTGGCCCTGTTCGCAGAAGGGTTCGATGGGCACCGTGCGGTCGTGCATCTGCTGGAGGCGGCGTTCCGCCATGGATGGGTGCCGGAGGAAGCGCTTGATGATCTAACGGTGCACGCCGCAACACGCGGAAAGGAAGAGGCTGCAACCGTCGCTCTCCGTGCCGCGCTCAGTGACCTTGGCGTGCTGGTCGAGCGGGAACACGCGCTTGATCTATCGCGGGATGCTGATGATGACCCGGCAGCGGGCAGTTCCTTCCTTCACAGATCGGACATTGCCGACACACTCGAACTCCTCGATGGCATGGCTGGAGCCCTTCCTGACGCGGAGAGCCTGCTACTGGAGGAGGCGTCGCGCGCACGCATCCCCTCCGCCTCCGAGGAGGTGCGCCTGTTCCGGGAATTGGCGTCGGCTCGTCGGGATATGCTGAAGCTGGCAGCTCCTTGCGCCTCTACCCCGGCTACCCTGCAGTCCTGGGCCGACCGGCTGGATGCCGGCCTTCTCGTGCCAAGGGAAGTTTCGGACGTCGACTGGACTGCAGTCGAGGAGGACGTTGACGATTCCTCGAATCAATTCAGGGAGGAGGACAGTTCTGCGGCTAAGGAGCTGGCGGCTCGCCTGAGGGAAGCTGCCCAGAGAGATGTGGATGCGGGCGATATCGTGCGGAGCTTGTCGGCGATGGCGCTGACAACCCGCCGCCTACTAGAGCTGGCCGAAGGCGCTCTTCCTAAAGGAAGACGATCTGCACCCCGACGCCGCAAAGAGCCGAACTGCATTGGGGAGAACACGCCGCAGGGGCTCCACCTGCTGCGCCGTGTCACCGCGAGCCTCCAGGCATCCGGATCCGAGACCACGATAGAATCGGCACTGGAACGATACCTTGTTCTGAGAGAGATGATCGTCAAGGCGAACCTGCGTCGTATCGTCTGGCACGCGCGACGATACGCACGCCCTGCGGTGCCTTTCCTCGATCTCGTTCAGGAGGGCCAGATCGCCCTACTCAGGGCGATCGACAAGTATGATGTCGAGCGCGGACTGCGCTTCGGTACCTACGCAACGTGGTGGATCCGACAGTCGATGAGCCGTTGTACGCAGGACACTGGCCGAACAGTCCGCGTCCCCGTCCACCTGCTGGAGCGTATGGCCAAGACAAGGCGGCACGCCGATGCTTTCAGGGTTAAACACGGCTTCGAGCCATCGGTTCTCGATCTCGCGCAGGTGACGGAATTGGATGTGCGGGCAGTGGAGCGGGCTCTCGCTGCTGAGCGTGAGATCATGCCCTTGGAGGAGGCTGCAGGTCTGTCCGCCGTGGCGGATCAGGAGCTGGGTTTGACCAGGGAAGCCTGCGTTCCGGAACTTATTGATACTGAGACACCTCTTGCGACCGTTCTTCAAAACGATTTGAGACTTGCCTTGCTTGAGGCATTGCAGAAGCTTGACCAGCGAGCAGCACGCATCCTGGACCTGCGCTTCGGCATCACTGATGGCCATCCTCTCACGCTGGAGGAGGTAGGGCAGTCGTACCGGGTGACCCGCGAACGGATTCGGCAGATCGAGGCGAAGGCACTCGATCGGCTGCCCCGGCACCTTCCCTCGCGCCACTTCGAGAGCATGGTCCCATGACAGGGCAGCTAGGCCAGAGAAGGATCGCCGCTCCACCGCGGGCTACGGCGATGATCGAGGCCTTGCGAGGCTTGGGCTACTCAACTTCGACGGCGTTGGCGGACCTAGTAGACAACAGCGTAGCTGCGGGCGCTTCGCAGGTGGACGTGTCCTTCACGTGGGCGGGCGCCGCATCACGCGTGATCATAGTCGACAATGGCAGCGGAATGACGGCTGACCAGCTCGAGAAGGCCATGCGTCTCGGTGATCGAAGCCCGCTCGAGCCGCGGCTGCCGGGCGACCTGGGGCGGTTCGGCCTCGGGCTGAAGACCGCGTCCTTCTCGCAGTGCCGGCGACTGACCGTCGTGTCCCGCAAGCATGGGACAACGGCGTGCCTGCGATGGGACCTTGATGAAATTGCGGCGGCGGGAGGACGGGACTGGGAGCTGCTCGAAGGCCCGGCGCCCGGTTCCGAGGACCTGCTGACGCTTCTGGCTTCCACCGGCCACGGCACGCTTGTCGCCTGGGAAGTCCTCGACCGCCTGCTGACTCCCGGCTTCCGCGAGCAGGACCTGCTCGACCTCATCGACCGGGTCGAGCGCCATCTGTCCATGGTCTTCCACCTCTACATGGAGGGGCCTCGGCCACGTCTTCGCATCACGCTGAACGGGAGCCGCGTGAAGCCGTGGGATCCCTTCATGACGGACCATCGCGATACTTGGTCATCTCCCGAGGAACGCTTCCCCAGCTCTTCCGGTTCTGTAACTGTCCAGGCCCATGTCCTGCCCCACAAGGATCGGCTGGATGCATGCTCCTACGAAGATGCTGCCGGTCCTGACGGATGGACTGCACAGCAGGGATTCTATGTCTACAGACAGGGACGCCTTCTTCTGGGAGGATCCTGGTTGGGGCTCGGACGCGGGCGGTCGTGGACGAAGGAGGAGGCTCATCGGCTCGCACGCATCCGCGTGGAGATCGGGAATGCCTCTGATGCTGCATGGAAGATCGACATCCGGAAGTCGACTGCACGACTTCCGGTCGAAGTTCGATCGAAGCTGACCACCCTCGCCGAGGATACGCGAAACCGCGCACGTCGCGTCTTCGCGTGGCGCGGTAAGATTCTCACCGGTCGGGTGAGTGGACAGCCGGTTGTCCAGGCCTGGGCGGCGATACACAATTCCGACGGCGTCCGGTACCGGATCGATGAGCATCATCCCGTCGTGGCGGCGGTCCTCCAGCAGGCCGGTGAGCTTGTTCCTCTTGTGCGCGCCATGCTCCGTGTCGTGGAGGAGACGGTGCCGGTTCAGCGCATCTGGCTGGACACCGCGGAGGCTAAGGAGACGCCCCGTACCGGCTTCACAGCTGGTCCGCCAGCCGAGCTCCACCAAGTGCTGGATGTCATGTACCGGAACCTCGTCCGTCGGCGTGGACTGACGTCTTCCGAGGCCAGACAGCGTCTCCTTCTGGCAGAGCCCTTCGACGCGTACCCCGATGTTGTTGCCGCTCTTCCCGACCTCCCTCCGATCGAGACCTGAACCGCCATGGACGCAGTACCGGAAAGCCATGCCCAGAAGGTGGTGAAGTTCGTACAGGAGCTTCTGCTCGACGAACCTGACAGAAGCCGTATCGGCCCGACGCTGATTGGCGAGCAGATCGATGTGGTGCTGCGAATGAAGCCGGCTTGGGGAGAGGGGCTCGACCGGGCTGCCATAACGGAGGAACTCGTCCGCCGCTTCAGCATGTGGATCGGGCGTGACGGAGCCCTGAAGGATGAGGCCGGACATGTCGCTTGGCTTGATGCAGAGAGGAAGCACGAATGGCGCCTGTGGCGGCGCTATCGCGAGTGGCTCGAAAGAGATCTTCCTTCGGAAGCGCTTGATGCTCTCGACCGATCCACCGACGGCATTCTCGGTTTGCTGGAGGATCCGCAGAGATCAGGCGACTGGGATCGTCGAGGCTTGGTGGTGGGGCATGTGCAGTCGGGGAAGACCGCCAACTACACCGGCCTGATCTGCAAGGCGGCGGACGCCGGCTACAAGATCATCATCGTCCTTGCCGGACTGCACAACAATCTCAGGTCCCAGACGCAGATGCGGCTGGACGAAGGCTTCCTCGGTTATGCGACGGCACCATCGCCTGGCGATACAACGACGATTGGTGTCGGAGAGATCGACGGCGATCCATCCATCCGTCCCAATTACGTGACCAACCGCACGGACAAGGGTGACTTCTCGACACGGCTGGCCGGCAACCTCGGCATCAGTCCCGAGCAGCGGCCGTGGCTCTTCGTCGTGAAGAAGAACAAGACCGTCCTGACCCGTCTCCTGTCCTGGGTCCAGAATCATGCCGCCGACAGTCGGGACCAAGAGACCGGGCGGAGACTCGTCACGAAGCTGCCGCTGCTGCTGCTGGATGATGAAGCGGACCATGCGTCGGTGGATACTGGTGAGCAGGTGTTCGACGAGCAGGGACGTCCGGACGAGGAACACTCGCCGACCGTCATCAATCGCCTTGTCCGGCGCCTGCTCCACTCCTTCACCCGGGCGGCCTATGTCGGCTACACGGCAACGCCGTTCGCCAACATCTTCATCCACGATCGCGGCCACACGCGTGAGGAGGGTCCGGACCTCTTCCCGAGTTCGTTCATCGTTAATCTCGCGGCCCCGTCGAACTACGTCGGTCCGGCGAAGATCTTCGGCCTTCGTGGAGCCACGGGCCGCGAGGGAGGCCTCCCCCTCGCCCATGAAGTCTCCGATTATCAGGGCCAAGCAGAAGGCTCCGGCTGGATGCCGCAAGGCCACAAGAGCCACCACCGGCCGAGTGCCGACGAATTGCCTGGATCGCTGCACGAGGCCATCCTGTCCTTCCTGCTCGCCTGCGCCGCCAGAAAGGTCCGCGGGCAGGGCCAACGTCACAGCTCGATGCTCATTCACGTCACTCGCTTCACTGCCGTCCAGGCCGAGGTTCATCGGCAGGTCACGGAGATTGTTCGGGGCATCTCCCAGCGCCTTCGGCGGGGGATCGGCAGCGAGAAGCTGTTCGCGGATTTCCACGCGCTCTGGAACAAGGACTTCGTGCCCGTCACGGCGATGATTGCCGAACGTGGCGACGATCCATCGATCGGCCCCTTGGCATGGGAAGCAATAGCTGCCGTCCTCCCGGATGTGGTCGCCGACGTGGACGTCCGGATGATCAACGGCACGGCGAAGGATGCCCTGGACTACGCCGACAATGCTGGTCGAGGCCTGAAGGTCATTGCCATCGGAGGTGACAAGCTGGCCCGCGGCCTCACCCTGGAAGGTCTCTGCACGAGCTACTTCCTGCGTGCCTCGCGGATGTACGATACGTTGATGCAGATGGGGCGCTGGTTCGGCTACCGGCCTGGATACCTCGACCTTTGTCGGCTCTACACGACACCCGAGCTCATCGAATGGTTCCGCCATATCGCCGACGCGTCAGAGGAACTCCGGGAGGAGTTCGACATGATGCAGGCCAGCGGCGGCACTCCGAAGGACTACGGCCTCAAGGTCCAATCGCACTCGGTGCTGATGGTGACATCACGGCTCAAGATGCGTGCGGCCAAGACAATGATGCTGTCCTTCAGTGGACAGGTTGTGGAGACGGTCGCCTTCCATCGCGACCCGGCGATCCTCGGCTCCAACCTCAAGGCGCTCCGATCGCTTGTGGAGGTGATGGGAAGTCCGACCGAGATGTCGCCGATCCGGCGCACGAGACCGGACACCCGGCAAGAATGGGAAGGTGCGCTCTGGGATGCCGTGCCCGCGCAGCGGATCGTCACCTTCCTTGCCAACTACAGGACCCATCCCGAGGCCCACAAGACGAGTGCCGCCCACCTTGCCGAGTTCATCGACTCAATGGCGCGCACCGGTGAACTGACGTCGTGGACCGTTGCGATACTCGGCGGCGGCAGTCGCCGCACCATCGATCTGGAATCTGGCGTGGTGGTCAAGATGCCGGAACGCAAGGAGCGCACCTCGACCCAGGACCGCTTTTCGATCGGCCGGCTCCTGGCGCCGCGCGACGAGGCGATCGATCTTGAGGCGGATGCATGGACCGCTTCCCTTGCGCTGACTCGGGAGATGTGGCGTGCGGATCCGGCGCGCTCGCAAGGCCAGGAGCCTGATACACCAAGCGGTGTCGCGATCAGGCGCATCAGAGGTTTCGGTGCAGCCGGCGTCACGGCCCGGCCGGACAAGGGGCTGATGCTCCTCTACGTGCTCGACCCGCTGCTGACGCAGGCAGGCCTTTCCGAGGATGTGGAAGGCGTGGTCGGGCTCGGCATGAGCTTTCCTGGCAGCCGCTCGGGCGTGAAGGTGGCCTACGTGGCAAACAACGTGCTCTGGGAGCAGGACTATGGCTCTTCCGAGTGACCCGCTTCGGCTGGCTGAAGCTTGGCGGGCACTGGCCGGTCTCGATGGCGAGGCAGGATGGCGCAGCACCTATCTCGCCACCATTGGGTCCTGCCGGATCATGGCGGCGCGGCACATGCCGGATGATCGTGAGGGGCTGCTACTGGGCTTCCAGGACGTCAGGCCACCCTCGCCGTCCGAAATGCCTGCAGGACGGGGCTTCCACGTCGAGATCGTGCGCGAGCCCGCACTGCCACGCCTCATACTGATTGCCCTTGCACGGCAGCCAGGGGCGCCGCTCGACCTCTTCGGGGCGATGGCCCAGGATCTCCTGTCCGTGATCCGCTCGGAAGAGGGCACGCGAGGTGCACAGGTCGTCATGGCCTGCGTGGTCGCAAGAATACGGGCTTGGCAGGATTTCATGCTGAAGGACCGTAGTGGCGTCCTGAGCAAGGAGGACGAGATCGGCCTGCATGGAGAGCTGCACGTCCTGACCAAGCTGGCCGTAGATCTCCAGGATCCCATGGCGGCCGTGACCGCCTGGGAAGGTCCCATGCGAGGTCTGCACGACTTCGTACTCAAGATTGGAGCGATCGAGGTCAAGTCCTCGGTCGCGGTCACCGGCTTCAGGGCGACCATCTCGTCATTGGACCAGCTCGACCAAGCAGTAAGGTCGCCCCTGCACCTCGCGGCGGTCCGCCTGAGGGATGATCCCGTGGGCCTGTCGCTGCCGGAGCAGGTGGCTGCGACACGCGCAGTGCTGTCTGGATCTCTCGAGGCGTTATCTGCCTTTTCCCACAGACTACTTCATTATGGATTCATCGAGGCGATGGCATCGCACTACACGCGTCGTCTGAAGCTCGATGACGTGCGCCTCTTCAAGGTCGCTGATGGCTTTCCGGCCTTGACTGTTAGAGCGGTGCCGCGAGGCGTCATCTCGGCTTCCTATGTCATTGATCTCGATGTTTCCGGTCTCACCGCCGTCACCCTCTCCGATGTTCTGCAGGATGCAAGTTGGCCATGACGCTTGACGAATTCCTTGGTCAGCTCCAGGCCGACATCCGCGAGCGGATGGAGAGCGGTGACGCACCGCCCTACAGCGAGATGGTCTTCGCTGAGCATGTCATGGACCACATGGCCGAGATCGGCATGACGTCGGATCCTGTCACCTGCCACTACGATGCAATGGTTGATCGGACAAAACTGAGGCTGAGCGGCTATGCAGTTAGCAGGGACGACGAGCAGCTCGATCTTTTCGTGAGCCTCTACTCCGGCAGTGAGAAGCCGCTACCGATCCCTGACAACGAGACAACCCAGGCTGCCACTCGCTGCCTCGCGTTCCTGACGAAATGCGCAGAAGGCCGTCTGGCCTCGCGCATAGACGCAGCCAATGACGCCCATGAGCTGGCGCAGATTATCGAGATGATCTTCCCGAAGCTCGACCACATTACGGTGCACGTTCTGACGGATCGTGTTGCCAAGTCAAAGAGCTTCAAGAGCAGGGAGGTTAATGGGAAGACCGTCCGCCTTGAGGTCATGGATGTTGAGCGGCTGTACCGGCATCTTTCGGAGGGAAAGCCACGGGACGAGATGATCCTGGATTTCAAGACCTTGTCCGGTTCGCCTCTGCCTTGCGTCCTTCTCCCGGGTGAGGACACCGTCTACAGCACTGCCTTGGCTGCCATTCCGGGTGAGGCGCTACGACTGACATACGAGAAATTCGGTGCCCGCTTGCTCGAAGCCAATGTGCGCTCCTTCCTGAGCGCCACGAACAAGGTGAACCGCGGTATCCGTGATACCCTGAGGTCGGCACCGGAGCATTTCGTCGCCTTCAATAACGGCATTGTCGTGATAGCGGATGCCGCGGGCTACGAGGTGACGCCGGAGGGTGGACCAGGCATCGCATGGCTTCGAGGGGTGCAGATCGTCAACGGTGGCCAGACCACGGCATCCATCTATTTCACGAAGAAGAAGACGCCGGACGTCGACCTTCGTCGTGTTCGGGTTCCAGCGAAGATCATCATCGTCGGTAGCGAGGACGAGCAGGGTGATAGTGCTAGGGAGGTTCTTGTCGCGAACGTCTCCAGGTTTGCCAACAGCCAGAGTGCGGTGAAGGTTTCGGACCTGTCAGCGAACCGCCCCTTCCATCGAGACCTCGAACGACTGACGCAGGCAACCTACTGCCCGGACGGTGTGACCAGATGGTTCTACGAGCGTGCAGCGGGTAGCTACAACGTAATGCTGTCCCGCAAGGGTGACACTCCGCCTCGGCTTAAGAAGCTGAAGGTGGAGTTCCCGCCAACGTACAAGGTCAACAAGACAGAGCTCGCCAAGTGCCTGATGGCATGGGCAGGCTATCCGGACATCGCCAGTCAGGGCCTGCAGAAGAACTTCGAGAGGTTCAGTGCGCTGCTCGACGAGGAGGAGGGTGCGAGACGATGGCCACTGGTGAACGCGGCCGACATGAAGCGAATTATCGCACAGGTCATCATTTTCAGGGCCGTGCAGAAGGTGGTTCGCCCACTGCTGCCGGCTTTCCAGGCCAATGTCATCGCCTATACCGTCGCGTTGATGGGGCAGCGCCTGAAGGACAAGATGGATCTCGACCGTATCTGGGCGGATCAAGTTCTCCCACCTCAATTGATAGCGTTGGTCGCTGAGTGGGCACGGCATGTGGACAAGGCGCTGCATGAATCGGCAGCAGGCCGGATGGTTTCGGAGCGGGCGAAGAGGCCCGAGTGCTGGGAGCAACTCCGGTCCATCACCATGCCGATGCCGCAGGAGGAAGTGAGAGCACAAAGCGCCTGATGAACGTGGCGAGCGTTGGAGCCCGTTTTGCTTTGTTGAAAGGCTCAGCACTTTCGGCGAGGTGCATGAGGTTGCCATCTCCAAGCCCGCCACGATTTCGCCGATCTCACATGAGCGTTGGGCCCTTTCTAAAGCTGCAGGTCAGACGAGCCCCAACACCAAGCGAGGCTCGCCGACGTCGTTAGGCTGGCTGCACAGCCCGGAGTCTAGCCTCCTCGAAGGCAGCTGCCGCGGCGTTGAAGGCGATAGCGGGCCCAGCCAGCGGTCTGACCATCATGATCGACGGCTTCCCCATACGGGCCCAGTAATCGCCCTCCATGACTGCGAGCCATCCCGACGCGCCCTGGGCCGCCAATGCGCGTTCTGCGGTTGCTACCTCCTCTCCCGACGGGTCACTGTGACGTCCTAGGGTCACGTGACGGCCATCCGTACCCAACACTATCCAGCGGCGCTCGCGGCTCATACTGCTTCGACCTCCAGCGCGATGTCTTCGGACGACAGCAAGATGTTGCGTCGGATGTCCACGACGTTTGGGGCGCATCCGCTCAAGGTAGGCCATCTCTCTTTGGCCCATGCAACCGCCTCGTCAGACGTTCGAAACCACTTCCTTTGCAAGGCTGCCGCCCGATTACCCTCGCTGACGCCAATGGAGTCTGGATTCCAGAATAACTGCACCCCTCCGCGGAGCCTCACGCCCGGAGTGTCACCACCCGTGAACTCTACTCCTGCAGCCTCAAGGGCGGCCTGCATGGCATCCAGACTGGCGCGCGTCGGAGCCCGTCGGCCAGCCTCGAAGTCCTTCACTGTGCTGAGCGACACGCATGCAGCCTCGGCTGCCTGGGCCTGCGTCCAATCCAGGAGTGCGCGGCCTGCGCGGATCTGTTCGGGCATCGCTTCCATGGTCGAGACGCCAACTCCAGCTAATTTAGTTGGCTTAAGTTAGCCAACTAATTTAGTTGGCGCAAGGGGGAAGTGAGGCCAGTATGTTTCCTATTGCCAAGTGGGGAGTACCTAGCCGTTTGCGCAAAACTGCACACTAAGCGGACGCATGTTGGATCAGCCAAGTCTGGAGGCATCCGGAGGATTGTAGCGGTACCAGCGGTAGCTAATGGTGGGAGCGGTTTAGCAGAGAACGATGATGTCAACGAAGGCAACGCCGAGATAGCTGAAGCTGTCGCTCAGGCTACCGACCGCATCTCGGAACGGACCGGCCATGGCGACTTGGCTACCCAGTAGTCGGGCGCTGGTGTCGGCCGGTATGTCCGCAATTATGTGTCTCCTGTCAGGATCAATCGTCCCATTGGCCAACTTCGGGGTCCATCCTAGAACGATCACGAGATGACAGATGAACGCCAGATCAGCCGAGCGAGACCGCTATCGTCCGCCCATGGGCGGCAGGGCTCGTCGTCAGGTGCGGATCGGCGCAGCGCTACACAGCAGCGGAGCAGGGAGCTATCGCCGGCCGACGAGCAGGCGCTCGCCACAGCAATGGCGAGCAAGCCTGAGGAACTGCTCGACGATCTGCGCGTGGCGTGGGACATGCCCCCCGGACGTCCCATCCGCATCGTTGGCCGCCTGACGCTGATGCAAGGTGAATTCGGCGACGTCGTATTCCTTAGGGACTTCGAGCATCCAGAAACAGGCGTCGGACTCGTCTACCCCAAACTGCACGCGTCCTTAGTTAGCAATCAGAAATCGACGCTTGCCTTCGTGCCGCCAGGCCCGTCCCGCGAGATCGCGAGCAACCAAGCGATGGCGATGGGCGAGCAGTGGGCCATCGCCGAGGTCGAACTGTCATCCGCTAGCGAGCGAAGGAAGCACCAGAACCCCTGGCGGGTGGATGTACGATCCGGCACGCTCAGGCTGCTGAGCGGGCTGCCCGACGAGTGGCAGGTCCAGATTTACGGCGCCCAGTCGACGAAGCGCATCTCCGCGTCGGCCCGCAGAGAGATTGAGGACCATGTCCGCAACTCGGTCCTCAAGGAGGATCAGGAACTCGCACACCGCCATGCCGATAACGAGCGGCGGCTGACTGAGCTAACAGCGACCCGCCGCCAAGCCGAGGAAGACGCACATGCCATGTTCGTCGGCCTGAACGAGGAACTGGCAGGGCATCGGCGGCGTGGTGACGAAGCACGCAAGGAAGCCGCCGATCTCTATCAGCGGCTAGCAGCGGAACGCGAACATTTCGAACAGCAACAACGACAAATCAAGGAAGAGACGCAGCTCATGCAACTTCGACACCGTCGGCTGCAGGAACTGCTGAGCGAGAAGCGGGACAGGCTGATCGCCCTCGGACTGGTGGACGCCGGCGACATCGATGCGGTGATGCCGGAAAACGAAGGCGGTCGGGACGATCGCTCG
Organism: Muricoccus vinaceus; assembly: GCF_042433125.1. Lineage (NCBI taxonomy): Bacteria > Pseudomonadati > Pseudomonadota > Alphaproteobacteria > Acetobacterales > Roseomonadaceae > Muricoccus > Muricoccus vinaceus. The sequence continues at coordinate 13,801 of NZ_JBHLVZ010000081.1, forward strand.
GGCGTCGGTTTCTCCAAAGCATTGGACGGTGACTTTTCTCGTCTAGCACCGGTGCTGCAGGTCCAGATGCAGAAGAACGGCCTGCTCTACACTCAGGGGCTGCTCCGCGACTTCCTGGCGCTGCTGCGCACGCGCGACCTCGTCGTGCTCGCTGGGGATTCGGGATCGGGCAAGACCAGCTTGGTCCGCGCCGCGGCCAATGCGATCGGCGGCGTCTGCACCGTCGTGCCTGTCAAGCCGAACTGGACCGGCCCCGAGGATCTACTCGGATACTACAATCCGATGGAGCGCAGCTATCAGGCGACCCCATTCCTGGTCGCACTCCAGGCCGCCGCACGACAGCCCGAAATTCCCCACTTCATCTGTCTGGACGAGATGAACCTCGCGCGGGTCGAGCACTATTTCGCCGACTTCCTCAGCCTGCTTGAGCAGCGCGCCGATCTGCCGACGATCCAGCTCTATACCGCGGACGAAGAGCGTCACGTCGTTGTCGAGCAGGGACTGTTCCTCCACGTCGAGGCGGAGGCGCGCCAGCGCGCCGGGCTTGGTGACACGGCGACGCTTGAGGACATCTTGAGTGACGACCGGGCCAACGCCGAGATCCACCGCCTGAGCGGGCTTGCCGATAAGGAGTCGGTGCTGAGGCATCATGCCCGCCTGCGACGCTCGCTCGCGGCGCAGATGCGCATGCCCACGTTCCTGACCCTGCCGGCGAACGTCTGGATCTTCGGCGCGGTCAACATGGACGAGACGACGCATCAGCTGTCCCCCAAGGTGCTCGACCGCGTGCACGTGCTCCGGTTCGGCAATCCGATGCTTGCCGACTGGGATGCGATCGAGGCCGAGATCGACGCGGCCGCCGAAACCCTCCCCTCCGACCTGCCGTCGGTCCTGATCCGACCCGACGAGATCGGCCTGCGGCAGGACTATCCCGCCTTCGACCGTCGGGACGAGGACGTGCGCTTCCTGTCCGACATCTCGCGCCGGTACCTCGATCCGCTAGGCGTGGAGTTCGGTTTGCGCGCGATCCGCCAGGCGCAGGGATACATAGCCGCCGCTTACGCGGCAGGCCTCAGCCGGCACCGGGCGCTGGACGGCGTGATCCGGCACAAGGTCCTGCCCAAGATGGCTTTCGACTCCGCCCGGCCTGCCGGAAGCGGACGTGCGCGGCGCGATATCCTCGTCGAGCTACGCGACGAACTGGAGAAGCGCTTCGAGGGCACCGACGCCGACACGGACACGGGCAGCGTCGCCGAGCTCGACCGGATGATCCGCTTGGCCGAAGGCAATAACGGCATCGTCAACTACTGGCTGCGCTGACCGGCCGATGGATGTGCTGGCGCACTATCTCGAGATCCAGTGGGAGTCGGAGAACACGCCGCGCAAGGTGGTGGTATCGACGCATCCCATCGAGATCGAGAAGGCGTCCGACGGCGTTCTGCACGCCGAGGTGTCGATCTTCCGGGACTTCGCCCCGTGGCTCGGCCTCCATCTCTCGGGGCCGCTCGCCGACGTGGAGCCGGTCACAGTGGGAGCGCAGGACGAGCGCACGCCGTGGCTCAAGATCCCCGACGTCCAGGGTCGCGAGTGGTGGATCCCTGCAACGGGATGGAGCAGGAAGGCCGGGCGGCACCTCGCCGAGATGCACCGTTCGTTCGGGACCTTCAAGATCGAGATCGGCCCCGGGCGCGGGCTCGTCGTCGACGCGGTCGCTCTGGAGCTCGACCGGGCGCATGCCCAGGACTACCTCGACGACTTCCGCGACGATCTGGTGTGGCTTGCCATCGGACAGCCGGCGGGTGCCGCGGCTCAGGCGGGCTCCGACTTCAGCCACGTGCTGGTGAAGGCTCTCGCCGACTTCGCTCAAGCAGCCAGACGGGTGCTTGAGCATCCCGCGCGCGAGGTGCGGGAGGCGACCGCCCTCGTGCCGACGACGAAGCTGAGACCTAGCGCCGACACATTCAGGGCCGCGATGCGGCGCCCGGGAGGAAGGGCATATCCGGGACGCGTCGCGGTCGAGAGCGCCGACGTGCCGGAGAACAGGTACGTCCGCGGCATGGTCGAGCATTGTCGCCGCCTCGCCCGCTCGATCGCGCGCGCGTCGGGTCGCCATCATGGCTATTATGCTGCGAGGGCGCAGAGGGAAAAGGTTAGGGCTGAAAGGCTAAAAGCCTTGGACGTGGTCGAGGTCGACCAGGAGGTCTTCGGTAACCAGATCGCTGAGATAGCTCAGACGATGGACGCCATCGAGAAATGGTCAGCCGATCCTTCGGTGCTGAATGGCAGCGGACGAGAGTTCAACTTCCAAATCGGGGACGAGTTCAGGGAAGGTGGTCATGGTCCGCGGGAGATGTTTTACCTGAACCCGTCCCGTGACAGCGCCGCCGACGCTGGGAACGGTATCGACCACAGCGTAGCCCGACTGCCCGAACAGCTTCACGACCTTGTCATGGCGGGACGACGGATCGATCAGCATCTTGCCCTGAGGGTGATCGGAGATGCTGCAGTAACGGCTTTCAAGTCGAAGTATGGGATAGGCTTCCGCCGAGCCGTCTTTACTCACATCGCTCAGATCCAGGTTCACTCACCCGTCCTGCAGCGAAGGATCGCAGCGCGAGCCAAGCTGGAGCAGAACGGTTGGCGCCGGCGGCTCAACGCCGCGGAGCGTAAGGAGATCGAACTCGAGGCGCGGACGGCCCAATCCCGAGCCGCACACTTTGAGCAGCGCGCTAGACTGAGCGAGGCTGTTCACGACAACCTTCACGTCTTCGAACGTGACATGGGCATACAGGTGGCGGAATGGGAGAGGGCCGGAGTCGGCTCGACCACCATGTTCCCGATGGGTATGCGCTTCGCACACAACCCGATCTATGCCGCAGCTCTGGGAGCGTTCCACAGGGTGTCGGAACTCGAGCGCCATACCGGCATTGGGGGCGATGCGCTGGATCGGCTGGGCAGCATCAACATGCTCCATGCCAGCGCCGTCTATGAACGCTGGTGCCTGATCAAGATCATGGACGTGCTAATGGAGGACTTCGACTTCGCGCCGCAGGGCGAGTGGGTCGAGCACGTGATCGCATCGGCCTGTCGCGCCGCAGGGCATGGTGACAAGGGCTTCTCCGTCGAGTTCCGTCGTGCCGATCCGAACATGACTGCCCGCCTCGAAATCGAGCCGATGCTCGACAACGGCAGGCGTCCGGACTTCCGGCTCCGCTTCCAGAAGGGTCCCCCAGACAATTCGAGGAAGTCAGTCTTCCAGGATTCGAAAAATGGTGCGTCGGGACTGGTCATGGACGCCAAGTTCCGGACCCGGTGGCAGCACGACGAGTTGGCCGAGACGCTGAAGCTGTTGGTAGAGACGAAGAGGTACGACCAGGACGGATGTCGCGTCTTCATCCTGCAGCCTGCGCGGGGCGCGATGCGGGATCGCTCCTCGCCGCTCGGCTGGGGCCGCGACTGCGACTATGGACATCGGTACCCAACTCGACATGCCCATGGCAGCATCCAGCTTGCCGCTGACCTCGCCCAGGGTGGAAGGTCGGTAACGAACCTGCGCCGCCTCATCGCGATGGAACTGCAGGACGTGTTCCCCGAGCCGGAAGCGAAGACAATTCATGGATCAAGGGGTAACGTGGAGGTCTGCACCGCGACGTCGAGCTTCTGCATCAACTGCGGCACGACGCACGATGTCGAGGACGTCACCCCCGGCAGGACCGGCCGCGCCAACCGGAAATGGTACTTCGGCTGTGCGAGGTGCGGAGCAGGCACCATGCACACGCGCTGCTTCGGCTGTGGCACCACGATCTACAAGAACGGGCTGCAGATGACGTACCATCTGACGGTCGCCGATCAGATGTCGAATGTCGTCTGTCAGCAGTGCGGCAGGGGCTTTTAGCGCAGGAGGTTAGCCAAGCCTCTTCTGGGCCCCGTGATCGTTAGCGTATTTTCGTGTCCTTCCTATGTACTGACCCCGTGATGCCTGGGTCGCCGAGATGCCGGCCAGCCTGACCTCGGTCGCTTTGTCGAAGCCCAGATCCAACAGAAGCCCAGGCGGATACATGTGCCAATTCCATGTGGCCGTGTATGCTATTGCGGACGTGACCGAACCGTTCAAAGGGCGGTCCCTCGCCAAGTAGCGCGAAGTATGTGGGGGACGATTTGTCCGGGCAACAAGCTGCATTTCAAGGCGCACAAGATTTGCGCACCGGTTTCTATGCCGTCATGACGGAGCTGCAAGCCGAGCTTGCCACCGCATCCGAGGACATCGCGGTGCGCGAGGCAGTGCTGAAGTCGGCGATGTCAGACATGAAGGCGACGTTGCAAGGCGGCATCGGCGCCTCTGTACTACGTGCCGAGCACCCACTGGCCCGCCATATGATCGGATTCAACGCTGAACTGGCCCAACTGCTGCAAGGCTGGCTCGACCGCGTGGCCAAGCACGACCGCACCATGGCGTTCCGCAGCGGCTTCACCGACAGCTTGGTCGTCTTCGTGCTGGGAAAGGTCAAGGCGGGTAAGAGTTCGCTCGGGAACTACATGGTCTATGGCAACAGCAACCCGGATGCCGCCGCGCGGGCATCCAGCCGGGCGCGCTTCTTCACCGCCGCAACGGCGGGAGATCAGCAGGATCAAGCCAATTCAGCCCAGCCGGTGGACTGGTTCAGGGTCGGCGTGCGGGAAACGACAAGTGCGACCCAGGGCTTCCACCTGCCGGGCCTGACCTGGATCGACTCCCCGGGCCTGCATTCGACGACCTGGGAGAACGGCCTGCTCGCCGCCGACTACGCCGATGTGGCGGACCTCGTGATCTACCCCATGCACACCGGCAACCCAGGCCGGACCGGGGACGTGGCCGAAATCCGCGGCCTGCTGCGGGCTCGCAAGCGCGTCCTCGTTGTCATCACGCAGTGCGACCGGCCGGAGGAGGACGAGGAGCCGGACGGCACGATCGTCCAGCGCTGGGTGATGAAGGACAGTGCGGCCCGGCAAGGGCAGATCGACTACGTTCGCCACGCCGTGGCGGAGGGCGGCGCATCCATCCCGCTCGACGTCGTCAGCCTGTCGGTGCGGCACGCGGAGACGCACGGCAATGACCCAGCCGCGCTGGAGCGGAGCGGCGTTGCTGACTTCTTCCGCGCACTGACGAAGATCGCCCACTCGGAGGGCGTGCGCCACAAGCAGGAAGCGCCGTCACGCAACCTCAATCACTTCGTCGGGCTGCTGCTGGGCGACGACACGGGGCCGGAGGCCTTTTCGGTACAGGCGATCCGGAACGGGCTCGTTCGGCTGGACCGGCGCCTCGCCGACGTCACGAAAGAACTTGACCGAGGGGCAGAGAGGGCGACCGCCGCAGTGCTTCGCCGGATCGGCCCGATGGTGGCCGAGAAGATCGCCCGATACGCCGACAACCAGGATCAGGACGGGTTCGAGCAGGCCTGCACAACTGCGCTACGCCATATCGTGGCGGAGGAGACCGGCACGACGGTGCTACCGCTACTAGCCCAGACCGGCGCCATCCTGCCCGCCAATGACTTCGCGCGGACGGCTGCCTTCGCCTCAATGAAGATCGAGACTGTGCGGATTCCCCGGTCCAACCGCGGCGTTAGGGGTGCGGTGGGCAGTGCGGGCGGCGGCGCTGCGGGTGCTTGGGTTGGAGCTGAAGGGGGCGCGCTCTTGGGAACTGCGATCCTTCCCGGGATCGGTACCACGGTCGGCTTCATGGTCGGCGGCGCACTAGGCGCCCTCCTCGGCGGCATCGGCGGCAACGCCGCAGGCCGGGCGACGGGCAGCGACTGGCACGAGACGATGCAGTCGGGCGATAACCGGGCCGAGGTCGAGGCCAGCGCCACGGAGGCGTTGCAGAAGGCCGGCTCGGCCGGCGTTGCCGCGTTCTTCGAAAATCTGCATGCAGCCACGGTCGCACCCGTCGCGCGCGACGCTGATAGGCTGACTGCGAAGCTGGACGAGTTCTCCCACATCCTCGCAACGAAGGTGCGTTCTCATGGCTGACCCGTTCCGGCTCGCGTTCGACATCTGGGCAGTGGCAAGGGCGCCGCTGGTGCGCCATCTGCCGCCACTCGACGTTGAGCAAACGGACGAGCTGATGGCCGACCGCAAGGGCGCCGCCACGCCGCGCGTCATGGTGTTCGGCACATACAACGCGGGCAAGAGCACGCTGGTCAACGCCCTGGTCGGCAAGGAGGTCGCGCGGGTGTCCGACCACCCCGAAACGGACCAGATCGCCAGCTATTCCTGGCGCGGCTTCATGCTGGACGACACGCCGGGGATCGACGCGCCGGTCGAGCACGAGCGGGTTACGCGCGCGCATATGGAAACCGTCGACATCGTGCTGTTCGTCGTCGCGACCGACGGCACATTGGAAGAACAGCGCACTTTGGACGAGATTGTGATGCTGGCGGGCAGTGGTACGCCGCTTCGGCTCATCATCAATAACAAGAGCGGCTTTCGCCCCGACGACACGGCCTTCCTCGGGCTGCGCGACCGGCTGGCGGACAAGCTGCGCCGTGCCGCCGATGCTGCGGGGATCACCGACATCGACCGGCGCGCGCCCATCCGCTTGGTGAACGCGGCATCCGCTCTGCGCGGCCGGCTGGAAGGCAAGCAGGCGCTGCTCGCAAACAGCGGGCTGCTGGACCTGGAGGATGACATAGACGGACTGTGCGCGGCGACGGGCAAGGCGCAGGTGGTGCGCACCCTCTGCCGCCGGATCGGGCGACAGGTCGATCTCGCCCTGGCCGGGATGCCGGCGCAGGACGGGACGGGGTTATCCCGCGCGGCGGCGGAGCGGATCGCGGCGGAACGGGAGCGGCTATCCGCGGTGCTTGGGCAGTCGGTCAAGGTGGTAACGTCCGGCTTCCTGACGGAGCTTCGGCAGGCTGTTGACAAGGGCGACCAAGCCGCCGCCGAAACCGCCGCCAGCAAGGCCGTCAACTCTGTCTCGGCGGTGTTGGAGCGCGAGCTGCCGAGGACTCGACGCGTGTTCGAGGAAGTGGAGGCCGTGTTTACCGACCCTGCCGCTGCATCACCCGGGGCGTCCATCCCGCTGCCAGGCATGGCCGCGCCGGAAGCAGCCGGGGGAAGCAGCGGCTTCGGCTTCGCCGACGTGACGCGGCTGCTGGCCCCGGCGCTGGGCAAGCTCGACCGCGACATGCTGGTAGGTGGCCTCATGGCCGCCAAGCAGGCATTCCCGGCGGTGTTCAAGGGGCTGGGGCCGGCCTTCTTCGGCCGGGTCGTACCTTTCATCGGCCCGGCGATCCAGACGGTGACCGGCCTCCATGGCGCCTATGCCGCACACCGCGACGGGCAACGGGAGTTCGAGCGGGCGAAGGAACGCCGGCTCGACCTGGACCAAGCCGTTAGAGGCGCGGCGGCCCGGATGGCTTGGGCACTGGAGCAGCAGTGCGGCGGGATCGTGGAGGCAGTCTTCGGTCCAGCGGAAAGCGCATTGGCACAGCAGGCCGCCACACTGAATGGGCAGGCTGCGGCGGTGGAGGCCGACCGGGCAACGTTGCTACAATGCCGTGGCCGCATTGCCATCGCGCTGGACGAACAGCCTGCGTGATTGACGCACCAGCACGAGCGCCAGCAGGGCCAAGCCGACCGGTAGGGGCAGTCCGACTGGACCAAAGACGGCCAGAAGCCGGCCCGACCACCGGGACGGCTTCCATAACGGAGAACGGGGACATGCGACGCTCCTCTGATGAGCCGCCCTCATGGTGGCAGGCGACGCGAACGAGGAGTGGGGACGAGGGCGAGCCTCATTGCCGCACCTGTCAGGCCGCACGCTCGACCCCTTGCCCGGACGCCCTTAGACGGATGGAGGCGAAGGCCGCGTCCTGCTCAAGGGCGGAGACGCCTTGCTTGGTCAACTCCAGCGCCGCTAGGAAGGTGCCGGCGACCCCCGACCTCCGGCGCAGGACCGACACGGCTTCTCTGCCGGCGTCGGGAAGAAATGACCCGAGGTCACCCCCCTGCGGCTGCTCCGATAGTCGCGCCCGAAGCCGTTCCAGCGCCTCGGCCAAGGTCCAGACGTCCAGCGCGGGTGGCGCATAGGACGGTGCCACCTCCCGCGTCGCCCGTGGCGGCATGTCCATCAGGTCGAAGCACGCCAACAGCAGATCCAGCAGGTCGCCGTTCTCTCCAGGGCTCGAAGAGGGCGTCGCCTCCGGAGCCCCGCGGGCAAAGACCTCCTGTCCCAGCTGCGGCCGCCGCTCCAGCCACCCCGCCAGCGCCCGCGCCTGCCGGCGCTGCTCGGCGCGGACCAGGCCCTCGCGCAGGCGCTCCGCTTCCGGCACCTCTGGCTCGTCCTCGGCCTGGACCAGAAGCTTCGACTTGAGCAGCACGAGCCAACTGGCGGCGATCAGCCAGTCGCCCCGCTCCGCCAGCGTCGCCCTCGCCCCCGGCGCCTCCACCGCGGCGACATACTGATCTACCAGGGCTACGATCGACAGGCGGCCGAGGTCCACCTTCTGAGAGCGCGCCAGGTCCAGCAGAAAGTCGATCGGCCCCTCGTAGCCGTCGAGCTGGATCACCGGGGCGGAGGTGGGGCCATCCCACCCGGCCGCCTTCATCCTGAGGTGCCGACGGCCGGCCGTAGGTCCAGCTGCAGGCCGGGCCAAGCCCTGGCCAGCCGACGCACCGCCGAGGCAGGCCCTGCATCGGCCGCGAAGAACCCGAACCCCACCTCCGCCTGCCCCTTCGGTCGCCGCCCTGCTGAACCGGAGAGCCTTTCCACCCGGCGCAGCTCCTCGGTGCCCCAGTGGGTTCGAAGCCAATGCCGGGCGTCGGGATGGTCCGGGCCGAGGGCCAGGACGGCCGCTGGCACAGGAAGCAGCGCGTGCAGGTCCAGCGGCCGGGCCCGGCTCTCCTCGGCCGCCACCAGGACCTGCCGGTGCCGATCCTCGGTGCGCTCGCGCAGCTGGGCCGCGAAGACCCGGCAGCCCTCCAGCGACAGCCGCCCGGTGCGGGGATAGAGGGAGGCTAGGCGATGGAACACGTCCTCCTCCATCGCCGCGAAGTCGACCTGCCAGGGCGGGACGCCCGGCCCCGCCGCGGCGGCGGCGAAGGCCGCGACGTCCTCGGCCGGCCCACGGACGGTCAGCCGGAACGGCAGCCATTCCGTGTGATGAACGGCCACGTCCCCGGTCGTGGACGCCGTCTCCTGCCGCACCGGGGCCTTCGGCGTGGCCGCCGGCGCATCCGCCCCGGGATGGTTGGTCGAAGCTTCCTTCGGACGCCCGCGTGGCCGCCTGGGGACGCTCGGCTTCGCCTCCCGGGGGCGGGACGGCCGGACTGGCGCCTCGTCCCAGGGAAAGCGGAAGGCCGTCACAGCCCGACCTGGCCCGCCGGGCTGTCGGTGAGGAGGCGGGCGAGACGGACGTAGCCGTGCATCGTCTTCACGTCGCGGTGCCGGCTGTGCCCCATGATGTCGCGGTCGCGCAGGCCGCGGTCGTAGGCCTCGGTGATGAAGCCGGCGCGCAGGCCGTGCGCGGTGAGGCGGCTCGCCCCCTCCACCGGCAGCCCCGCCTTGCCGGCCCGGGACAGCAGCACGAAGCGCACCGAGGCCGCGTTCAGGCGGTCGCGCCCGATGGCGCCGCTCTGGTGCACGGCGCGGAACAGCGGCCCGGTGCGGTGCTTCAGCGTGGCGAGCCAGGCCTCGAGGGCGCGGATCGGACAGGTGGCGGGATGCTTGCCGCGGGGAATGCCGACCTCGGCGCCTTCGGCCTCCTGGTCGGTCTTGGAGCGGCGGATGCGCAGGCGGAGGCCGTCGGGCTTGTGCACGACGTCGGTGACGTCGAGCGCGACGATCTCCGAGCGCCGCAGGGCGCCGGCAAAGCCGAGCAGCAGCAGGGCGCGGTCGCGCTGCCCCACCGTGCTGTCCTCGCAGGTTGCCAGCAGCCGACGAAGATCGGTCAGGCGGATGGCGGCGGCCTGCTGGGTGGGACGGCCGTGCCGGCGGTGCGCGCCGCGCAGGGTGGTCTGCACCTCGGGATCGTCGGTGGGTACCGCGACCCGGGCTAGGCGGTGCGCCAGCCGAATGGCCGCCAGGCGTCGCCGGACGGTCGCGGGCGAGCGGGTTCTGGACAGGTGCACGAGGTAGGCGCCGACGGTCTTCGGGGTGGCCGGCATGGAGACGAAGCCCATGGCGGCGCAGAAGGCCATGAAGTCCTTCCAGTCCGTGCTGTAGGCGCGCTGGGTGGCGGGCGCGAAGGAGAGCTTCAGGTACTCCTCGGTCGCCAGCAGGGCAGCGAGGCCCTGCTCGGTGGGCTCGGCCACCCACTGGGCCGCCACGTCGCCGGCAGCGCCGTCGTTGGGAGGTACGGGGGCAGGCAGTGCGCTCATGGTCCTGATTTCCCCACACTCTTTCTTCGCGTCAGGGCGGCTTGGGGATCGACGGTCACGCCGCCGGACGCCGCCACCTTCCCGTTCGCCCCCCCCAGTCGGGGCCCTTCGGCGGCAGTTTGACGCCCCGGCGGCGCCTGAACAAGGCTCACAAACACCGGACTTACGATAAGAGGGGTTATCGTAAGTGATGAGCTAGCCTGGGGCAGTCACATTGGGTTCGAATATGGGATGCGACGTTGCTAAACACTTGTTCTCCCTACGAATGCCAGTCCATCACAGGTCCATTTGGAATCGCGACAAAGGGGCCTGAGAGGGTATTTTGAGGGTCCCGATGACCCCTCCAGCCCCCTCCCCCGTCCGCTTCATCGCCTACTACCGGATCAGCACCGAGCGGCAGGGCTGGTCGGGTCTGGGGCTCGACGCCCAGCGAGCAGCCGTTGCGCGTCACGCGGCGGGCACCGGGGGAGTCGTGTGCGCAACGTTCGAGGAGGTGGAAAGCGGCAAGCGCGGCGACCGGCCGCAGCTCGCGGCGGCGATGGCCGAGAGTCGGGCGCGCCGTGCCGTGCTGCTGATCGCCAAGCTCGACCGTCTGGCGCGCGACGCGCACTTCCTGCTCGGGCTCGAGAAGGCCGGCGTGGAGTTCGTAGCCGTAGACATGCCGCACGCCAACCGGCTCACCATCGGCATCATGGCGCTGGTGGCCGAGGAGGAAGCCCGCGCCATCAGCGCGCGCACGCGCGCAGCCCTGCCCGCGGCGAAGACGCGCGGTGTGAAGTTAGGAAACCCACGGCTGCGGGCCGGCGACGGCGAGGTGGCCGCCATAGCGTCCGCAGCTTGGAAGCGCGATGCAGCTAAGCGGGCAGCGGACGTGCTGCCCTACATCACCGCCGCGCGCCGAGCAGGCGCCACGTCGCTGCGGCAAATCGCCACGGCACTGACCGCGCGTGGCGTGCGCACACCGCATGGCATGGAAGTCTGGGGCGCATCGCAAGTGCAACGTATGCTGTCGCGGCAGCCATGACATTGTGGAAAACATCATCGGCAGCGTGCTCATCGCGTCCTCGAAGCGTTTACTTCCTCAGTATCTAGCGAGGGAGAAGAACGCATGTTCGGATGGAACAAGCCGCAGCGCCCCGACGTGGTCGCGTTCGACATCGTCGGAACAGTGTTCCCGCTCGAACCACTGCGGCCGGCTATCGTGGCTCTCGGCCTGCCCCCTGCCGGATTGGAGGGATGGTTTGCCACTGGCCTGCGAGATGCTTTCGCGCTGTCGGCCGCAGGTGACTTCGAGCCGTTCACGAACGTGCTCGAAGCTGCGCTCGATCAGGTACTAGCCGAGCAGCACTTGGTCGCGTCAAAGAGTGGAAAATCTGACTTGATGGAGCAGATGAAACATCTGCCAGCACGCACTGATGCACGAGAAGCGTTCGAGACCATCGCGCAGGCCGGGTTGAAGGTCATGGCCCTGAGCAACGGAGCGGGTTCTGCGACGCGATCGCTTCTGAAAGGCGCAGGAGTGGCCGATCTCGTGGAGCACGTCGTGTCGGTGGAGGAGGTGAAGCTCTTCAAGCCCAGGCGCGAGGTCTATGATCGGGCAGCGAGAGTCGCGAAGGTTGAGGCAGAGAAGCTGGCACTAATCGCTGTGCATTCTTGGGACATTAACGGTGCCAAGGCGGCCGGTCTGACCACGGCCTACGTTTCCGCCGAGCGGCCGTTCTCTTCGGTCATGCGAAAGCCCGACCTGGAAGCGCCATCACTCAGCGAAGCTGCCCGTGCCCTCGTCGCCTTGTAGGATCAGGCGATGCATCCCGACCTTTCCGGGTCAGCTACCTACTAGGCTGGGCGGCGTAGTGCGACGTACCGCTGCCTTATCGATTTCCTTCTGCAGGAAGTAGTTGAGTGCCGTGCGGACCGCAGCAATGGCAGCGAGCTGGCCAATCTCCGACCAAGTCGGCGCAATTGCCGTTCGGAGAATGTCGGCTCCCAGCTCGAATTCCAACGCAAGCGCCAACCAGCGGCCCAGCCGCAGGCGGACCTCCTCTTTGGCTTCATGCGAGCGGCTGGGATCGGTCGTCTTGGAGTAACGCAGCACCACCGCTGTGGCCCGAATCGCCGCCTCGATCACAGCGATGGCGATCAGCACCCCGGCGATCGCCTCGGTGCCCGTGGCGAGCCAGAGGGTGATCTGCTTGATGGTCTCAGTCATCTCTCGTGCTGGCCTTTCAGGACTGTGATCTTGCCGCTCGGCTCGAGCACGATCAGCCGCGTCTCGGCGATGTGCTCGACACCTGACTGGCGGAGTGCCTCCTCCAGGTCGGATTGGCTGATGGAGTCGCGGAGCAGAGCGCCCCTCTTCGTCTCTCCATCCTGCGCGAGCTGGACCGGCTTGCCCTCGACGAGCGCCGAGAACCAGGTCGCGCGCGCGGCGGCATGGGCGAGCACCCAGTGTAGTGCCATCAGCAGGGTGGTGGCGGCCAGGGTGCCGTCCAGTGGGGCGCTTCCGGTCAGGGCCCGGCTCAAATTCGAGCCGACGATTACCGAGACGATGATGTCGAGCGCCGACCACTTCCCGAACACGCGGCGCCCAGCGATGCGGACCAGGGCCAGGCCGTAGGCGAAGATCACCAGGGCGCGGACGCATTCCTGCCACCAGGTGACGTGGCCGGTCAGCCCAATAAGGGCAGTGATGCTCAAAACTTGGCTACCCTTTTAGAGAAGATCCCACCACGCGGAACTGAGGCAGCGGGCACCCCCTCAGAGGTGCCCTCGCTCACTGCGGCTGTGCCTGGGCTATAACAAAGAGCCCGGCGACGCCGAGAGCGTAGAGGAGGAGGACCAATAGGGAGTCCACCCCCATGCCAAGTGGCTTGGCCTTGGGCCGGAAGATCAGGCCGTAGATGTAGACGCAGGTCAGCAGGATGCCCAGACCTGCGAGGTAGACATCCGTATCCTGCGCCTGTGGCAGCGCCGCCTTGCCAGAGATCAGCGTCGCCAGCAGGAATAGCACGGGCAGGAAGGCGTTGCCGCCGAAGATGTCGCTGACGGCCAGCTTGCTATCCCCAAGCTTCATCGAGGCGAGGCCGGTCGAGAACTCGGGCAGCGAGGTGGCGGCAGCCAAGACTGTGGCGCCGAACAGCACGCCAGTCATGCCGATGTGCTGCGCGATGGCGTTGCCGCTGGCTTCCAGGACCACGCCGCAGACGAGGGTGGCGAGCGCCGAGACGGTGAAGACGATCGCGGCGCGGGTGGTACTAACCGACTTCTCGTCCGCCCCTCCCGCCTTTTTTGCCCGGGCGTGCCCCTTCGGCTCCGCCTGACCGTCTGGCGCGGTGCCGCCCTCGTGCCAGGGCAGGCCCTTGCCGGCACGGCCGATCAGCCACACGCCAGCGACCCAGAGCAGCGCGATCAGCACCCCGCCGGGTGCCAGTCGGGCGGCAATTAGGTCGGGCGGCAGCCGCGTGCCCATGACCGCGACGATCAGCACGGCCACCACCAGCACTCCCTCCAGCACCAGTGACAGGCTTGCCGCTTGGTAGGTCAGCGGCCGATGGCCCCGGGTGCCGAAGGCATCGAGGGTGACGAGCACAACGGTCTGGATGGCAATGCCGCCAAGGATGTTGGCGATCGCGACGCCGAGGTCGTCGCGCCAGGCTGCGGAGGCGGTGATCGCGATCTCCGGCAGGTTGGTGGCGATCGCGAGCAGAATGATCCCGCCCAAGGCATCGCCGAGGCCAAGGCGGTGCGCCAGCACGTCTGTCGTGTCGGACAGCTTGATGCCTGCCCACCAGATCACGCCGGCGGCGACGGCAAATGTAGCCATCAGGACGGGTAGGGAGAGGTGCGCGAACATGCGTCAGGGAGCATCCATGCGGATGGTGCGGCGGTGATCGAGGTCAGCTCCTTTGAACTGCCCTGCGGTATGGAAGAGGAGACGATCTGCGGCAGCGGCAAGAGCAGCGTGGTCGTCTTCCGACGAGATTGGGAGCTGCTGCGGAGGCTGTTGTCAAGCACGAGCACGGAGCCGGTGCCGCCCTGCTCTGCGCCTGGGGCGGAAGCTCTCATCATGGGGCTTACGGCCGTCCGGCAGTAGCCGAGTGGATCTTCGGCGGCGCAACACGGCACGTTCTGAAGCAGGCGCTGCTGCCAGTATTCGCGGCGCACTGAGGGTAGGCCAGGAGTCGAACACTACACTTGCGCTCTAAAGGTAGTGAATACTACTATCGGCGGCAGCACCGGACCGGAACGCTGCATCAGTGAGCCAAACCGCCGACATCACCCCAGACCCGCTCGCCCGCCTGCTCGCCGGCGCTCCCGACCAGCCGCCGGCCGCCCGCCGCGTCGCCCGTTGGATCGCGGACCACCCGGCCGACGCCCTCGCCGCCTCGGCCGCTGCCCTCGCCGCTGCCTGCCGGACCTCAGATGCGACGGTGATCCGCGTCGTCCAGGCCCTCGGCTTCGCGGGACTGCCCGACCTCAAGCGGGCCTTGGCCGATCACTTGGCCGGGCGGCCCGGGGTCGCCGGGGACCTCCGCCGCACCCTTGCCGAGACGGGCGAGGACCCCGGCCGCGCCGTCGCCGCGGTGCTCGACGCCCATCGCGAGGCACTGGAGGCCCTCGCCGCCCCTACCGCGCGAGCCGCGATTGCCGCTGCGGTGGAGGCGCTGCACCCGGCAGCACGCGTCCACGTCTTCGGCATTGGCCCCTCCGCGCCGCTCGCCCGCTACGCCGCGACCATGCTGACGCGTGGAGGGCGAGCCACCTCCGTGCTGGACGCGACTGGGATCGGCCTCGCCGATGGACTGCTCGGCCTCGCCCGGGGCGACGCGCTGCTTATGCTCGCCTACGGGCGGCCCTATCACGAGGCGACCGTCGCGCTCGCCGAGGCCGACGCGCTCGGGATGCCCACGGTCCTTGTCACCGACGAACCGGGGGGGCCACTCGCCCGCCGTGCCCGCCACGTCGTCGCCGCCCGGCGCGGGCGCGCCCGCCGCGTCGCCCTGCACGGCGCGACGCTGGTCGTGCTCGAGGCAATCGTCCTCGGCTTGGCGGCGTGCGCGGGTCCGGCCGCGCCCGCCGCGCTCGACCGCCTCAACGACTTTCGCGCCGCCCTATCTGGCGGCTCCCGCCTCGACGTCGGCTGAAGGAGAACTCCCATGGAACTCGTCCTTCCTGGCTACCGTATCACCGTCGAACGGCAGGAGCCGGGGCGACACTGGGGGCGACCTGGCGGACCCTGCGGCGAGACGCCCTTCTGTCAGGCGCTGCGCTGGGCGGAGGACCGCGCGCGCCTTGCAGCGATGGATCCCCGCCTTCTCGACGATATTGGCCTGACGCCGGAGGAGGTGGCGTGCGGTGCCCCCTTCCAGGCGGCCTTCGGGCGGAGGGCCGTGCGATGAACCTCGCCCAGCTCGCCCCCACGGTCGGCTCCGCCTTCCTCGCCTCCCTCGTCGAGTGCGTCGAGGCCGCGACCATCCTCCTCGCCGTCGGCACGGTCCGCGGCTGGCGCTCTGCCTTCGTGGGACTCTTCGCCGGTCTGGCTGCGCTGCTCGTCCTCGTGCTCGCCCTCGGTCCCGCCCTCTCCCTCCTGCCCGAGCGTGTTCTTCAGCTCGTCGTCGGGCTGTTGCTTTTGCTGTTCGGCATGCGCTGGCTCCGCAAGGCGATCCTCCGCTCCGCGGGCGTCATCGCGCTGCACGACGAGGAGAAGGCCTTCCGCTCGGAGACGGCGAACCTGAGGATGACGCAGGCCTCCGCACGCTGGAGCGTGGACCCGATCGCGACGGTAACCGCCTTCAAGGCCGTGCTGCTGGAGGGCGTCGAGGTCGCCTTCCTCGTCCTCGCCGTCTCCGCCGGCGGGCCGGGCCTGCTGCCGGCCGCTGCCGCCGGCGCGCTCGCCGCGGCGGTTCTCGTCACAGTCGTCGCACTCATCGTGCACAAGCCGCTCTCGCGCGTGCCGGAAAACACGCTCAAGTTCGCGGTCGGCGTTGTGATTTCGGCATTTGGAATCTACTGGACGGGCGAAGGACTGGGCATCGAATGGCCGGGCCATGACCTGGCGCTGCTCGCCCTTGGCGCGGTTCTCCTCGCGGCGGCCCTGCTCGGCATCAGGCTGGCAACGCGTCGGCGGGAGGCCGTGGCATGAGCGCGCTGCGGACCGCCTGGGACGAACTCGTCGGCCTCTTCGTGGACGATGGCGCGCTCGCGGGGCTGCTGGTGCTCTGGTGCGCTGCGGTCGGCGGCCTCGTGCTCGTTGCTCACCCAGCGCCGGCGGTCGCGGGCGCCCTGCTCGCCGTCGGCTGCGTCGTCGCGCTGCTGGCGAGCGTGCTGCGCGCGGCGCGACGATGAGCTGGGACGTGAAGCGGGACGAAGGTGCGTCCGCACCGCCGCCGCACCGCCCAACGTGGAAGCAGGCAGGCACGCGGCTGGCGGAGGGCCTTCGGGCACTCGCTAGCGCGCTGAACGGTCCGGTCGCTGGCCTCGTCGCTATCGGATCGACGGCGCCCGCCTGCGCACCCCCCGCCGGCCCCGACGCCCTTGATGGCGTGGAGTTCTGGGATGATTGCGCATCGGACGGCCATTCCGACCTTCTCGCCCCCACCATGGATCGAAACGAGTGTCCTGCTTCCGGGAGCCGTGCTTCAGGAGACCACGTCATCCCGTTTGGGCGACATCAGGCGTGACCGACACCCCGGTGGCGCCCCCGCGCGCGGGGCGACCGGCGCACTCCGGATTAAGAAGCCGTCCACGCCTCGGTAAGGAGCAAGTGGCGGAGCGGCGGGAGTTGCTTCCGCTCATCCTCTTGGGTGCCGCCGCCGGGGCGGTCTGGGCCTTCCTGGGCATTGCCGGAGAGGTCGCGGAGGGTGACACGCGGGCCCTCGACGAGTGGGTGATGCTGGCGTTACGGAATCCTCTCGACAGATCGGACCCGCTCGGCCCTCCCTGGCTGGAGGAGACGGCGCGCGACTTCACCGCGCTCGGCTCGAACGGCGTGCTTGCCTTGCTCGTGCTGGCGGCGGTGCTGTTCCTGACCACGGCAAGGCGGCGGGCAGAGGCCGCGGTACTCGCGGCATCAGCCGGAGGGGCGCTCCTGCTCGAGTCCCTGGCCAAACACTGGTACGACCGCCCGCGCCCCGACCTCGTACCGCACGCCGCGCGCGTTTTCACGACGGGTTTTCCGAGCGGACACGCCACGATGGCGGCCGCGGTCTACCTGACCGTCGGCGCCCTGCTCGCGCGGACGCAGCCGAATCCGCGACTCAAGACCTACATCCCTTCCCTTGCGGTGGGCTTGGCGCTGCTCGTCGGTCTGAGCCGCGTGTACCTGGGCCTGCACTGGCCGACCGACGTCGCGGCCGGCTGGGCGCTCGGCGCCGGTTGGGCGGCCCTGTGCTGGGTTGCCGCCTACTGGCTCCGCCGGTCAAGCGGATGAGGACAGGGCACACACAGCCTGACCGGCAACGCCCGCCTACGGTCGGCACCAGAGAGTATCGTCGATGGACCTGATCGAGCTGCCCGCCGCCCTGCTCCTGGGCGCTGTCGAGGGCCTGACCGAGTTCCTGCCCGTCTCCTCCACGGGCCACCTCATCCTGCTCGGCGAGGCGGTCGGATTCCGGGGCCCGTCCGGCAAGGCCTTCGAGATCTCCATTCAGGTCGGCGCGATCCTCGCCGTCGTCTGGCTCTACCGGGCCATGCTGGCGGACATCGCCGTCCGCATGTGGCGGCCGGGGCCGGAGCGTCGCTACGCGGCGAACCTCCTGCTCGCCTTCCTCCCGGCCGCGGCGATCGGCGGGACGCTCCACGGGCCGATAACCCGACTGCTGTTCGGGCCCTGGGTCGTGGCCGTCGCCCTGATCCTCGGCGGCGCTGCTATCATTGCGATCGAACGTGCACGGCCCGAGCCGTGGATCCACACGGTGGCCGCCATGGGACCGGGAGCCGCGCTGCTGGTCGGCTTCGGCCAGGTGCTGGCGATGGCCCCCGGCACCTCGCGTTCGGCCGCGACCATCATCATCGCGCTGCTGGTCGGGATGGAGCGGCGCACGGCGGCGGAGTTCAGCTTCCTGCTCGCCATTCCGACGATGCTTGCGGCCACCGCCTACAGCTTGTGGAAGGCGTCTACGGAACTGGACGCGTCCGGGATCGGCCTCATCGGGGCAGGCTTCACCGCGGCCTTCGTGGTGGCACTGCTCGTGGTGCGGTGGGTGCTGGCCGTCGTTGGCCAAATCGGCTTTACGCCCTTCGGTTGGTATCGGATCGCGCTCGGGGTGGTAGTGCTTGCCTTGCTCGTGCTGCGCTGACCAGAAGAGGCCGTGGCCGCCCCAGTGGTTACATGCGCCGCTACCGGCGCTGCGCTCTTCCGGGCTATACTGGCGTCGCTCATGAGCGCGGTCAGGTTCAGCGTATCCTCAACGGCAAGACCACGAACGCGGGCGCTACCCACAAGTTCTGCAAGGCGCGCCGCGGCGGCCAGCAGGCGCGGCGCCGCCTCGGGTCGGTACAGCACGACCAAGATGCCCGCGGTCATGGTTTCCTCCCTCTCAGTGCCGCATCAGGAGCGGCAGGTCGGCATGCGCCAGCATGAAGCGTGTCACGCCACCCAGGACGAACTCGCGCAGCGGACTGTGCTGGTAGGCGCCCATGACCAGCAGGTCGGCGCCGTGCTTATGCGCGCGGGCCAGCAGCGCTTCCCCGAAAACGACCCGGCGGACCGGCAGGACTTGCAGCTCCGCCTCGGCGCCATGCTCGCGGAGGATGTCCGGTATGACCGGACGCCGCGCGCCCTCGCGCTGCCCCGCGAGCACGAGGATGCGCTCCGGCGCCTGCAGGCGCAGCGCGGAGAGCACGGCGCGCGTCGCCTGCAGGTCGTCGCGCCAGGCGATGGCCACGCAGCGGCCGAAGGGGGCCGCGTGCCCCGGCGGCACGACCAAGACGGGGCGGTCGGTGTCCATCAGGGCGGTGTGGACGTCCTGGCGCGCCAGCAGGCCACCGTCCTCCGAAGGCCGTTCCAGGACCAGGGCGTCGGCCCGGCGCCCGCGCTCCCGCAGGACCTCGCCGACGACACCTTCCACCGCCTCGAAGCTCGTCCAGGCGTCCTCCGCCCGCGACCTCGCAGCCCAATGGTCGAAAGCCACCCGCAAGCTGGCCGCCCGTTGCTGCTCGGCGCTTCGGATGCGCGCTGCGTGCTCGGCCGTGAGCACCTCCTCGCTGGGCAGGATGGTGGCCTCCGGCGGCGTGCGAACCACCAGCGGCTCGACACCCGCGCCACCCATCAGGGCAGCGAGGTGCCCAGCAGCGGCGAGGAGGCCGGGTGCCGTCCCGGGCCGCTCCAGCAGGGCGAGGACCACGCCATCCATGGCTGCCTCCGTCACCGCCCCTCTCCGTCACCAGGGCAAACCTGCCCGGAAGATGGTGCCGCACCAGGGGCGGTTCGAGGCGGCGCCGTCCGACTCGCGCCAAACGGGCTGGCATAGACGGCGTCGGGTCCGAGCTCCCGCTCGATCTCCAAGAGGCGGTTGTACTTGGCCACACGCTCGCCGCGGCAGGGCGCGCCGGTCTTGATCTGACCACCGCCGAGAGCAACGGCGAGGTCAGCGATGAAGCTGTCCTCGGTCTCGCCCGAGCGGTGCGAGACGACGAAGCGCCAGCCTGCCTCACGGCAGAGCGCAACCGCCTCCATGGTCTCGGTAACGGTCCCTATCTGGTTCGGCTTGATGAGGACTGCGTTGGTCGCCCGTTCGGTAATGCCGCGCGCTATGAAGGCGGTGTTGGTGACGTAGAGGTCGTCGCCGACAATCTGCACCCGGTCGCCCAGCGCGGCTGTTTGCGTGGCGAAGCCCGCCCAATCGTTCTCGCCTAGCCCATCTTCGAGGGAGACGATGGGGTAAGCCGTGATCCAGTGCTGGTAGAGCGCGGTCATCTCCTGGCTGGACTTGTGCCCCCCGCCCGATTTGGCGAGGTCGTAGCCGCCGCTCGCGGTGCCGAAGCTGCTGGCGGCCGGGTCGAGGGCAATGGCGACCTGCGCGCCCGGCTTCAGCCCGGCGGCCTCGATTGCTTCGACGATGAGCGCGCACGCCGCCTCGTTGTCCGATAGGTCGGGTGCGAAGCCGCCCTCGTCACCCACGGCGGTTGAGAGCCCGCGGCGCTTCAGGACGGCTTTCAGGGCGTGGTAGGTCTCGGCGCCGTAGCGTAGCGCCTCGCGGAAGCTGGGCGCGCCATGCGGCACTAGCATGAACTCCTGGAAGTCGAGCGCGTTGTCGGCATGCTTGCCGCCATTGATGACGTTTATCATCGGCACCGGCAGGCGGCGAGCGCCCGGACCACCGAGATAGGCGTAGAGTGGCAGCCGGAATGCCTGAGCGGCAGCCCGCGCCACGGCCATGGACACCCCCAGGATCGCGTTGGCGCCCAGCCGCGATTTTCCTGGCGTGCCGTCGAGGTCGATGAGCAGCCGGTCGATCTCGGCCTGCTGCGCAGGGTCTCGTCCCATCAGCACGGGCGCGATGGTCTCAACCACGTTCGCGACGGCTCGCTGCACGCCTTTGCCGCCGTATCGGGCTGGTTCTGTGTCGCGAAGCTCCACCGCCTCGTGCTCGCCAGTAGAGGCGCCTGACGGCACCGAGGCGTCCGCCGTCGTGCCGTCCTCCAAGGCGATTTGGACGCGGACTGTGGGGTTGCCGCGGGAATCCAGGATCTCCATGGCATCCACATGCGTGATGCAGGCTCTCATATTTGGTCTTCCTTTTCGGGCTCCTGGATGGAGCCGTGATGGCCTTGTCCGGCTTGCGAAGAGGTGTTGGGCTCTAGAAAAACTCGGGTGACCGTCAGCCGGGCATGGCGCCCCTAGTGCTGCAACAGGACGGGTAGATCGGCCGTGGCGAGAACCTGCGCTGTGACGCCGCCCAGCAGCCGCTCCTGGAACTCGCTATGCGCGAAGGCGCCCATCACCAGGAGGTTGGCGCCGATCCGCCGCGTCTCAATCAGGAGCGCCGCGCCCATCAAATCACCGCCGGGGGCGACACGCGCCACCTCCGCACGGATACTGTGCGCCGATAGCAAGGCGGGTGGCGGGGGCAGCGGCGCCTTGCTGTCGCCGCCGCACAGCGCCACCACCCGGCTGGCCCGCCGCAGCAGGGGCAGGGCGGACTGGAGCGCCTTCCGGTCATGCGCGTCGTCGCGCCAGGCGATCGCCACAATCGGTTCGGTGACGACCTTCCTGCTTCCCTCTGGCGGCAGCACCAGCACCGGACACCCTGCCTTGAACAGCGCCGCATGCAAGGCCTCCTGGACGGCGGTATCGCCCCGGTCGCTAGGCCGCCGAATTACGACGATGTCCGCATGTGACCCATGCTCTGCTACGGCGGCAGCCGGATCGCCCTCCACCTCAGTCCACTCGGCCCCGAGACCTTGAGAAAGCCCCGCCCACCGGTCGAAGGCGGCCCGCAGCGCCCTGGCTCGGCCGCGCACCTGCACGGGCGCTGCCTCCCGCTGCTCCTCCGTCATCACCTCCTCGGTCGGCAGCAGATCTGCGCCCGGTTCCGGCGTGAGCGCCAGCGCATTCACCCGGCCACCTCCGCCGAGCCGCAGAAAATCTGCCGCCGCCGAGAGAACGCGCGGGGCCGCTTCTGGCCGGTCTAGCACCGCGAGCGCCACACCACCTGCGGTGGACGGGCGGGCGAGCATGGCCTCCTCCACTACATGGCCCTGGTTGAGGCTGGCGGCGGCATAGTGCCCAGCAGCGACCGCGGCGAGGCAGAGGGCGAGAGAGAAGCCGATGTTGGCCAGTGCCTGCCCTGGCCGCCCGTCGCGGGCAAGTTCCAGGGTCTGGAGCGAGAAGGAAGAGAAGGTAGTGAAGCCGCCACAGACACCGACCATGACGAAGGCGCGTATGTCAGCAGGCAAGGCGAAGCGCCCACCCGAGGTCGCGGTCAGCATGCCGAAGAAACCGATGACGAAGGAGCCCACCATGTTGATCAGGATGGTGCCCCAGGGGAACTCCGGCCCGGTGACGCGCGCGAGGGCGAACCCCAACCAGGCGCGCTCGACGCTGCCGAGCGCCCCACCCAGGGCAATCCAGAGATAGGTCACCGCGCTCACCGACGAACTCCTGCCGGCATCGGGGCGGTCCACTCCACGAGTATGCCGTCTCCCTCGCCTCTTGGGCGCGGAAGGGACGTTTGAAAGAAGCCTGTCCTGCGCCGGACCATCGGGAGCCGAGCGTCCCCCCGCCGCGCAATCACGAGGTAGGAGGCGTCAGCCCCCTCAAGCACTTCTGGAGAACTCCATTCCCATCCATGGGGAGCCAGGTTGCCGATGGGGTGACAACAAGCCGAACACGGATCACGGGAAGGCGAGCCGGCTGGGTTTGTCACCGCTTCTTTGCCCTGTCCGCCGTTACTGCGGTGCCAGGAGTTCACCAGGGTTCGCGACGGCCTCCTCTTGTAGGCGGACCGCACCTCCGGCCCCCCCGCTGACCTGCCAATGCTCGAGGTGCTTGTAGACGATCACCTTATTCTCGAGCACGGCACCATGGTCGCGGCAAAATCGCTCCAGGGTGTCGCGCGGGCCAATCATCTCGACGCACATGGTGAGTTCTGGGTTGCTGATCTCGGCCATAGGTTCCTGCACTGCGCCGTGGTTGCTGAAGCCAAAGTGGGTGTGATGCGCCGTGGCGTTCACCAGCCCCGCCTGCTTCGCCCGCAGCACCAGTTCCCGGAACAGCGGCCTGGACGATAGCGCTCCCCTGATCCCGGCGTGCCGCCGGTACTTCTCGCGGGGTTTCATGTAGATCCGGATCATCCCGATCTCCTTGGAGGTCAGGTCGTGCGCTGTGTGCATAGGGGTGTCGTCCTGGGCTGTTCTGGAGATGGCAGGCGTAAGTTTCGTACCGTCGGCCGCGGCACCCGCGGACGGACTCCGCCACTTCCAGAGCACGGGGTGGAGATCACGGGCGTGCCGGAGGGAGGCATTCGGCGGCAGGCGCGGGATGCGTGTCTTCGGCACGCCGATCCGCTGCGACAGGTAGATGCCGGAATGGCCGGAGCAGAGGTAGGCAACGAAGCAGGCGGTCGCGATGTAGGCGGTGTTGGCGGCACCGAAGAGCTCGATCCCCATCAGGGTGCAGGCCAGCGGCGTGTTGGCCGCGCCCGCGAACAGCGCGACGAAGCCGAGCGCCGCCATCAGGTCCACCGGCGCGTTAAGCGGGGCCGACAAGGCATTGCCCAGCGCCGCTCCGATGAAGAAGAGCGGCGTCACCTCGCCACCCTTGAACCCCGTGGCCAGTGCCAGGACGGTGAAGGCGATCTTCCACGCCCAGGCCCAGTCGTAGTGGGCTGGGCCGAAGAAGTTCACGATCGAGGCCCCGCCCGGCTCGGGCGAGATGACGCCAAGGCCGAGGTAGTCGCGGCTACCGGTCGCGTAGACGAGCGCGATGATCAGCACACCGCCGATGGCGGGCCGTAGCCAGGCGACCGGGCACAGCCGCTTTGCCAAGCCGCCAACCCGGTGCGCCAGTTCGGAGAAGAGCAGGCTGCACAGGCCGAAGGCGACGCCCGCGACGGCCACCTTAGCCAGCAGGACGGGATCGATGTGGAAGGCCGTGACGCCCGCCTCCGCGTACCCGGCAAAGCCGAGGTGATACGCGATATGTGTCACGCCCCAGGCATGGCAGGTGTAGTCGGCCACGATAGCCGCCAGAACTGCCGGGACGAGCGCGGTGTATTCGACCCGCCCGACGGTCAGCACCTCGAGGGCGAAGACCGCGCCCGCGATGGGCGTGCCGAAGACGGCGCCGAAGCCCGCGGCGATGCCCACCATCAGTAGAATGCGGACCTCGTCGGGCTTCAGGAAGAGCGCTTTGGCAACACCGCCCGCGATGCTACCGCCCACCTGCACGGCCGTACCCTCACGGCCGACGGAGGCGCCGAAGAGGTGACTGACGATCGTGGAGACCAGGATCAGCGGTGCCATGCGCAGTGGCACACCGCCGCCGGGCTGGTGGATCTGCTCGACGATCAGGTTGTTGCCGCCTTCCGCGGGCCGTCCGACCCAGTGGTAGACGAGGCCGACGGCGACCCCGGCTAGCGGCAGCGCAAAGAGGAGGGCCGGGTTATCGAAGCGGATTTCTGTGACCCGGTCCAGGGCCCAGAGGAAGGCGGCACAGAGTGTCCCTACGGTGGCGGCTACCGGCAGGATGATGGCGAGCCATTTCGCGGCCAAGCCAGAATGGCGCAGCCGTTCGCCCAGGAAGGCGCTGGGTGTCATGCAAGGAATCCGGGGATGAGGCCGCGCGGACGAGACGCCACGACGGCAGCAGAGTTGGATGGAGCTTGGGACAGCAACTGGACGGATTCCCCCTCACAAGTGGTGTGAAGTAGGAATCATCAGCCGTCGCATAAGGCGGGGCGGTTCGACCGGAGTGGTCAGGCAGAGTCCATTGCCTTAGGGTTCAGAGTTAAGGGGCTGCTCTCCCGAGGTCAAGAACATCTAGGCGGTATGAAAGATGGGGCTCCGGAGCGGAGCAGGTGAGCCGGGTCCTTCGTTGTATGTCCGCTTCTCGGCATCGTGCCAGGTAAGCGGACTTGCCGTTATCGCCCGTTCGTCTTGCCAAGGCGCCCTTCCTCGTGAGCCGCATTCCCGCGGCTCACGAGATGTGCTGTGCAACATGACCACGCGGGCGTTCTGCTCCCACCCCCTGGTCAGCCAGAAGGCCGGCTGGTGGGATCCTCACGAGCCCCGAGAGCCCTACCCGCCCGCTCCCATGGCCCTGGCCTGCGCGGAGACACAGCAGGCCGAGCAGGCGCGCGCGGCCTTGGTGGCAGCTGAAAATGCCCGCCTGTCGGCCGTGCAGACCTCGGCCGAAACCGAGGACGCGCTCCCGCCCGGTCACGGGCGCGAGGACACCTTAGCGTGCTGCACCGCCCGCCACTCCACCGCGACCATCCGCCGTTCCGGCCTGTCGCGGGAGCGTTGGGACACGCTGATGGGCTGGACGGTGGAGAAGCAGAACCGCCGCTGAAGCCGGACCTGTGGGTGGTGATCGTGGACTACCTAGCCGCGGCCTTTCCCGCCCGGCGCAGCAATCCCCGCGCGCGCAACCCCTTCCTGATCGAATGATGCATCCCCCAAGGAAAGCGGTCCCGTGACCCCCGAACAGTTGCGCGTCTTCGTCGCGGTCGCTGAGCGTCAGCACGTGACGCGCGCGGCGGAAGCGCTGCACTTGGCACAATCGGCCGCCAGCGCTGCGATCGCCGCCCTGGAACAGCGCCACGGCGTACCGCTGTTCCACCGGGTCGGGCGGGGGATCGAGCTGACAGAAGAGGGGCACGCCTTCCTGCCGGAGGCGCGTGCCGTGCTGGCCCGTATCGAGGCGGCGGAGCTCGCCCTGGCCGAACTGGGTGGCTTAGTACGCGGCACCCTCCCGGTCATGGCGAGCCAGACTGTTTCCGGCTACTGGCTGCCACGCCACCTCGTCGGCTTCCGGCGGGTCTATCCCGGCGTCACCGTACGCCTGTCGATCGGCAACACGGCCCAGGTAGCGGCCGCCGTGCGCGGCGGCACGGCCGAGATCGGCTTCGTGGAGGGCGCGCTCGACGACCCCGAACTGGAAGGCCTCACGGTCGCCACCGACCAGCTCTTGCTGGTGGTCGGCCCGGATCACCCCTGGGTGGAGGCACCGCCCGATACGGTAACGGCCCTGGCTGAGGCCGGGGCCGGAGATTGGGTGCTGCGCGAACCGGGTTCCGGCACCCGTTCCGCCTTCGAGGCGTCGCTGCGCGAGGCGGGGCTGGACCCAGCGGCGCTGGACGTCGCCCTGGAACTACCATCGAACGAGGCAGTGCGGGCAGCGGTGGAGGCGGGCATGGGCGCCACGGTGATCTCCGCCTCCGTCGCGGCCCCCTCGATCGAGGCCGGGCTGCTGCACCACGTGGCGCTGCCGATGCCGCAGCGGGCGTTCCGCGCCGTGTGGCACCGGGAGCGGCGCCGCAGCCGAGCCGCTGGGGCGCTGCTCGACCTGATCCATGCCCCGAACCCGCGCTGAGGCACCGGGTCGCCCCGTCACGCCACGCCGAGCAGGCGGATCAGGCCGAGGCTGATCGCGCCGAGCACGACCAGCGACAGCACCACCGCGGCCGTCACCGGCCCGCCGGCGCGTGCCACCACCCGCACGTCCACGCCCAGACCGAGGGCGGCCATCGAGACCACCGTCAGCGCGGTGGCAGCGGTCGCCAGCGGCGGCAGCAGCGCGTCCGGGATGGCACCGAGCGAGCGCAGCGCGATCATCGCGAGGAAACCGAGGATGAACCAGGGCAGCAGCCGATGTAGCGGCAGGCGGCCGGCTTTGGGGCGATCGCCCGCCGTGACGTGCGGGGCGGGCTCGTCCGTCTCCTCCCGCAGCCGGGGCGCCAGCAGCGACAGGGTGAGCACCACCGGCCCGAGCATCAGCACGCGCACCAGCTTGACCAGGGTGCCGACCTGTACGGCAATTGCTGCGATCGGCGCGGTGGCGGCCAACACCTGCGGCACGGCGTAGACGGTCAGCCCCGCGAGCACGCCATACTGATGGCCCGTCAGTCCCAGCAGCGGCGCGAGCAGCGGCAGCCCGAGCACGGCCATCACGCCGAGCACGGCGGTGAAGGCAATGGAGGCCGCCACGTCGTCGCCGTCTGCCCCGATCACGGGCGCCACGGCCGCGATCGCCGAGTTGCCGCAGATGGAGTTGCCGCAGGCCACCAGCAGCGCCATACGCACGGGCAGGCCGAGCAGGCGCCCGATGCCGTAGCTGGCGAGGATGGCGACGGCGACGACGCCGGCGATGCCGAGCAGCATCCACGGTCCGATCGCGAGCACGGTGGCAGCGCTGACGCTGGCGCCGAGCAGGACCACGGCCACCTCGAGCAGGGTCTTGGCCGAGAACTCGATGCCCGGCCTCCAACGCGCCCCGGGTGGCCAAGCGGTGCGAACAGCGGTGCCGATCAGGATCGCCAGCACCAGCGCCTCCAGCCAGGCACGGCCGAAGAGGGCGGCCTCGGCGTGCTCCAGGGCCAGGGCGGCGAGGGTGACCGCGACGCAGAGTGCCACGCCCGGCAAAACCCGTATTGGAAAAGGAGAGTTGGCCGCAGGGACAATAGCCGCCCGGGGCTGTGGTATCGGCGTGATCTTCACGGACATGATCCTTGTGTTGCCCGGAAGATGGCGGAATGGATCGATCGGCTCCAACGCAGCATCGCGTTCGAACCGATCGCTCCCGCGGATGGATGGGCGCGTCACCAACAGATCCAGCGCCTCCGGCGGGCCCGTCAGTGCCCGAGCGCTTCCGCCATCCGGAGATGTTCCCGCAGCACCGGCAACAGGTTCCGTGCCCAGGCCCGGAGCTGCGGGTTGTCGCCGCTCTCGGCATAGCGTTGGAACAGCGAGATCGCATCTCTGTGGGCGGTTAGCTGATCCTCCCGGTACTGCCGGTTGAACTCGTCGCCCGTAAGGCCGCGCAACCGCGCCAGCATCGCCTGCCGGCTGCCATCCATCGTTGGTGGGATCGTCGTTCCGCCCGCGTGCCGCCGCACCAGCAGCGTGAGTTCCGCCGACGACTTCTGGTGCGCCTCGTTCATGCGGGCGGCGAAGGCGCGGATCGGCACATCGCCGCGGATGGCGGCGAGCTCGCTCGATCCCGTCTCAAACATGTCGCCGATCGCGGCCTCGCGTACGAAGTCGTCGGTGGACGAGCTTACTCCGACCAGCGCATTCAGGCCGGTCCGTTCCCCGACGGACTGGGCCGATACGGGGGGCGCCATCCCCATCGCCAAGGCGATGGCGGCGATCAGCAGCTTGTTCATGGAGCCTCCGGACCTCGTTGGCATCGGCATCACCGACCTCAGCCCACGGTCACGGAAATGCGGTGCCATGCGGTGCAAAGGTAGCCCGGGAAGTTCCAGATCTCCTCGGCCGTGGCGGGCTGGACCCGGCCGGCACCGTCCACCGCCCGCACGACCAGCTCGTGCTCCCCCCGCGGCAGGTTCAGGGCCGCGTTCCAGAAGGTCCAGCTCCAGGGCGCGTCCGCGTGCTGCTCGACGGTGGCCTGCATCCACTGCCGCCCGCCATCGGCGGAAACCTCGACCCTGGCGATCGGCTGCCCGGTCGCGATGGCGTAGCCCCGGACCCGTGCGTCGCCGGCCGGCAGGCGCGCACCGGCCGAGGGCTCCAGGATAGCGGAGGTGAGCGGCATGTCGTTGATGACCACGCCCCTGCTCAGATCCTCGGTCAGCTTGGTCATATCCGGCGGGAGCATCATGTAGAGGTTGGCCTGGATGTGGTTGTCGGACGGCCTGTCCTGCACGGTGATTGCGGCCAGCCACTTCGGGCTGCGCACACCCGCGTAGCCCGGCGTCACCACCCGCAGGGGGAACCCGTGCCGCGCCGTCAGCGGCTCGCCGTTCATGGTGAAGGCGAGCAGGGTTTCCGGCGACATCGCTTTGGCCAGGGGAATGGACGCCCCGTAGCGGAAGCGCTCGCCCTCCTCCTCGATCTCGTCATGGGAGTCGAACGCGACGTGCAGGTCGGCCCTCTCCCGGGCGCCGGCCGCGCGCAGCACGTCGCCCAGGCTCACCCCACCCCACTCGGCGTTGCTGATCGCCCCGGCCTGCCAGGCGTCGCCGGAGACGTGCTTGACCAAGCCCATGTCGGCGCGCCGGTTTCCGGCGCACTGCAGCACCGCCGTGACGCGCCGCTGCGGAAAGCGGGAGCGCAGGTCGTTCAGGGACAGTTCCTGGGTCGGCAGGCCCTGGCCACCGAGGCGAAGCCTGTAGTCCTCCGCCCGCAGATCGGGGATCGTGCCGTGGGAGCGGATGTAGAAGTCCCGCTCCGGCGTGATGAAGGCGGCCCGCAGCGCGCTCCCTCGCGGCTCCGCGTTGAGCGGGTAGCCGCGATGCACGATCATGTCGGGGGTGGCTCGCGCGTATTGCGCTCGCGCGGGCGGGATGCCCGCCGCGGCGGCCATCAGGGCGGTACCCGTGCCGCGGACCAGCGCACGTCGGTTCATCATGGACTTGGCTCCCTTGGTGGCGGCCGGTTCGGCTCTGCCTCTGATTGAAAGGTCTGGGTCTCGCCCGCCCGATCGGCCACGGCGTTCGCGGCCCGCAAGCTAGGCCTCACCGCGTGGCATAGCGCGCCACCGATCCCGGCGCCGAGGAACACCGCCAGATACCCCAGCATCGCTGACAGCGCCCCTTGCCAGGCGCCAGGCCAGCTGACCCGTTCTATCGCGCTTTCCTTCATCGATGCAGGAAAACCGGCAGGGTCGCGTCGCGCAGCACATCCCGCGTCGCGCCACCGAACAGCCATTCCAATACAGCGGGACGGTCGTAGCTGCCCATCACCAGCGCGTCGGCCCCGATGCGGCCGCAGGCGCCGAGCAGCGCAGCGCCGACCGGCCCGCCGCCCTCCAACGGCAGGACGTTTGCCCCGACGCCGGCCTCACCGAGCCGCTCCGCCGCCTCCGACGCATCCGGCCGGTTGCTCTCCCCGCCGGCGACCAGCACTGTCACCTCGGTCGCGCGCCGCAGCCAGGGCAGGGCGGCGGCGAGGGCGCGCCTCGCCGCGTCCTCCGGCTCCCACGCCAGGGCAAGGTGCGCTAGGGCGGCCGGAGGAGGAGCGTCGGGCACCAGCAGCAGCGGCGGGCCGGCGTGGAAAACGGCCTCGTGCAGGGCATCCTGACCATCGAGGTTGCGCGGGCGCGCCAGTACGACCAGCGCCGCCCCAGCCGCCGCGGCAGCAACGACCTCCCCGATGGCGCCCGGTCGCTCGCGCCACTCCGCCTCCCCGCCCCCGGGCGATGCGGCGACCCATTCGTCAAAAACGGTGCGCACGGCCGCCGCGCGCGACACGGCCGAACCCTCCCGTGCCTCACGCAGCTCCTGGATGGCCACTTCCTCGGCCGCCGCGATGAGCCGCTCAGGGTCCGCGTTGGGGTGCAGCACGACGAGGCGCGCATCGTCGACCGCAGCCCGGGCGAGTGCGGCGTGCTCAAGACAGGCGCGCGCCGTGCCGGGCTCCGGAACGACGGCCAGGATCAACATGGGCACCGCGACGCCTCCATCCCCCTCGTGCCCCGCCGTTCAGGGTCGCGGCAGCGACGCGAGGTACTCGGCGATCGGTTCCACGTCGGCCTCCGCGACGGGAGCATGGTAGGCGGTGCGCATCTTGCGGACCTCCTCCTCCCACACGGCCCGGCTGAGGGGGGGCTGGTTCAGCACCATCCCGGCGGAGTGGCAGGATAGGCAGTTGGCGTTCGCCACCTCCGATCCCGGCCCCTGGAATTGTCGATCCCCCGCCGGCAGCTCGATGCTGGCGTTGTGGAAGGGATAGGCCGCCTCGGCCGCGGCGAAGCGCAGGGCTTCGGGCGTGGGCGGGTAGGGAGCGGGCGGCGCCGGCGGTGACTTGCCGAAGAGAGCGAGGGAAATCCCCGCGACCGCCACTATGCCGTAGCAGAAGTTCTGGAAGGACATGCCCCTGCTCCTCAGCCGATCCGAACCGAGGTGGTCTCGATGCCGTTGCGCATGTAGCCACCGCCGTTCCAGTTGGGCTCGGCCGGCTGGGCCAAACCGTCGTTGTTCGTGCAGCGCACCATGATCCGCGCCTCGCCGCGTGCTGTGGGCGTGAAGCCCGCCTCCCAGCGGCGAAAGCCGTACTTGCCCTCGTCTGGGCCGAGGGTTGCGGGCTGCCAGGAGGCACCGCCGTCGGTGGACACGTCCACCGCTCGCACGCCGGTCGAGCCGCCGAAGGCGATGCCGCGCAGCGGCGCGGGCGCCCCCATCGGCAGGCCCGCGCCGTCCCGGAGGTTGGTGACGAAGGAGCGCGGTACCATGCGGTTGATCGGCACCGTCCCGAAGCCGGTTTGGCCCGGGCGCACGTTGGCCCCGGGGGTGTCGGGGATGCGGTAGGCGGTCTTCATCCAGTAGTTCTCGTCGGGTCCGTCGAGCACCTCGATGCTGTTGAGCGCCTTGACCCAGTAGGTCGAGAACCAGCCGGGCACGATGAGGCGGATCGGGAAGCCGTGGTTGAGCGTCATCGGCTCGCCGTTCATGAGGTAGGCGATCATCACCTCGCCGTCGCGGGCGTGGTCCAGGGCGAGGGACTTCATGAAGTCCGGACCCTCCTGTACCACCGGCTGGTCGAGCGCCCCAAAGCGCACGACCGTGGCGCCCGCCCGGACGCCGGCACGGTCCAGAACGTCGCGCAGGCGCACACCCACCCACTTGGCGTTGCCCATGGCGCCATTGCCCCACTGGGCGCCGGGCACGCGCGGCTGGAACAGGCCGCGGGAATTGCCCGAGCACTGGTTGACCGCCGCCAGTTCCACCCGCGGCAGGTTGTACAGCTCCCGTAACGTCAGGGAGAGCGGCGCGTTGACGTGGCCCTTCACCTCCAGGCGGAAAGCGTTCACGTCCACCTCGGTCGGGATCACCGCCCAGTGCCAGCGCACGTAGAAGCGGTTGTTCGGGGTGAAGGTGCCCTCGTCGAACACTTCGAAGGGCGTTTCCAGCAGCGGCGGGCGGGTCCGCTGCAGGATCATCGCGCCCTTCTGCGGGTAGTCCGTGATCAGGGGCCGTACCCCTCCGCCGCCGGGCAGGTTCAGATCCACCTCGGCCGCTCGGGCACCGCTGACCCATGCCGCGGCAAGGGCGGCCGCGCCACCGAGCAGGTGCCTTCTGCTGGTTGTCATCCTTACTTCTCCCCTGCCCTTCGCATCGAGAACCCGGTGACCAAGGTGCGTATTCCTGGATCGACGGTCCAAGTCATGATGGCGATCGGAGTGATCGCTTTGGCTGAACAACGCTCCACCCGTGGGATCATCACGCATCGCGATGGAACTGATCGGGGCACGGTGTTGGTCACGGCGGCACCCGACCCCGAGCTTAGGCAGGCCGAGGAACGGAGGATTCCATGACTATCGAAGCGCCTGCTGAGCCCCGCACGATCCGCGAGGTGGTCGGTCTGTTCGACACCTACCCCGCGCTGGAGCGGGCTGTTGACGAACTGCTGACCTCGGGCTTCGCGCGATGCGAGCTGAGCCTGCTGGCCGAGGCTGGAGCCGCCTCGGGCAAGACGTCCGTCGAGCTGGCGGACGATCCCGCGGCGCCGCGCACGGACCATTTCTGCACCGAGGCGCTGGGCAACGCGGAGGGATCGCTGATCGGCGGCTTCGCGATCATCCCGGCGATGAGCGGGGGTGGGGTTGCGGCGGCAGCGGGCGCCACCACCCTGGCGGCCGCCGGTGTCGCCGCCGCCACGGGCGGGGTCGGCGCGGTGCTGGGCACCCTGTTGGCCGTGATGCTGGCCCGCCGCCGCGCGACGGACCAGGCGCAGCAGACAGTCGAGGGCGGGCAGCTGCTCTGGGTCCGTACCCGATCGCCGGAACTGGAGCGGCGTGCCCTCGACGTTCTGGAGCGGAACGCCGCCCACCACGTCCACGCGCACGACCTGCCGGTCTGACGTGGAGGCGGCCCGGGCGGCCAGTTGGCCGCCGGGCCGCCCGCAGTGCGTCCGCATCAGCCGCCCGGCGACAGGGTGCGCGCCACCCGATTGCCAGCGCGGTCCACCACGGCGATGCCGAGGTCACGGTTCAGCACGTAGGCGCGCGCCCCATCGCGCGAGAAGACAATCGCTTGGCGCGGCTCCTGCAGCCCTGTCACCGTTGCCACCACCGCCCGGGTGCCGGTATCGATGACGGAGAGCGAGTTGTCCTGGAGGTTGCCCGAGTAGACGTAGCGCCCGTCCGGCGTCAGGGCGGCGCCGTAAGGGTCGCGGCCCACCGGCACCTCCGCGGCGATCCGCCGGGCGGCCACATCCACCACGGACACGGTGTTCCGCCCGCTGTTGGCAGCGTAGATCGTGCCGCCGTCGGCGGTGACGGAGATGGCGCGCAGCTTGTCGAAGCCGGTGATCTCGCCTGTGATCCGGTTCGTCGCGGTGTCGATCAGGGTGATCTTGTCGCCGAGAAAGTTGGTGACGAAGAGCGTCCCGCCGTCCGGCGAAAGGCGCACGCCCTGGCGCGGCTGGGCGAGACCGGTCACCACCGCCTCCGCCCGCCCGCTGCGCGTATCAAAGACGGAGACGGTGCTGGCAGCCTGATTGTTGACGTAGAGGCGCGCGCCGTCGCGCGAGAGGGTCGTGCCGAAGGCGCCGGCACCGGCCGCAAGGGTGTCGACCTGCCGCAGCGTGGCGGTCTCGAAGACGTTTACGCGCCCGGTTCCGCTGTCCGACACGTAGAAACGGGCGCCGTCGGGCGAGAAGACGATGTTGCGCGGCGTGGTAAAGCCCTCCAGCCGCTGCCGCACCCGCCCTGCGGCCATGTCGTAGACGATCACCACCGGGTCGTCGCTGTAGGAGACGACGGCCGTTCCCTCGTCGGGGCTGAGGGCGAGGGAGTTATTCTTGATACTCCCGTCGAAGCCGGCGGCGAGGGCCGGCAGCGCCGCGGCAAGCAGGAAGCCGGCGGCAAGCAGCAGGGCGCGTGGACGCGCGAGGCGAGTGGTCATGGCGGGGTTCCCGTTCATATCAGAGGCTCGGTGCCGGACGCCCGTTCGGGGCAGCCGGGGTGGTCAGGACCTGGCGGTGGACGGCCTCGGCCAATCCCAGCAGCGCCGGGCGGTCGATCCCCTGGGCGAGCACGGCGTAACCGAAGCCGCGATCCACCCACCAGAAGCCGGAAACGCCGCCGGCGGCGTCGTCGGTGAAGCGGAAGGCGGTCTCGCCCTCCTCAGCGCGGTCAGCGCGCAGGTAGAGGGTCAGCCTCGCCCCGGCGGCGGCCTCGTACATGAGCTGGGCGGCAGGGTCGCCGCCAGCACCGGGCAGCAGTCGGCCGCCCATCAGGCGGTAGCCTTGGGCTGCCAGGTTGGGTGCGGAGACGGGACGCGACAGGCGGTTGGAAAGCCAGCGCAGCAGCAGATCCTCCTGCTGCGCCGCCACCTCCACCGGACGCCGCGCGTCGGCCACGAAAACCAGGTGGGCAGCGATCGCCTCGGCCACCATGGGACGAGGCCCGGCTTGCGCCACCACCGGGCGCGGCGCACCGGCGGGGACGAGGCCGTGCCCGGCCCAGCCCAGCCCAGCGCCGAGCACTACCCAGGCAAGGACGACGGCGGTTCGGCGCCAGCCCTGGGCCCGCGCGCGGTCCTGCCGGGCCTGAATATGCGCCACCCGTAGCCGGGCCGGGATCGGCGCGTCGTGGGAAGGCCGGAGCGCCGCGCGCAGGGCCTCGCGCTCGGCTGCCATGGCACGGCAGCGCGCCGCCGCCTCGGGGTTGGCTTCTAGCCAGGCCTCGATGTCGCGCAGCCGCCCGGAGGGCAGCCGCCCGTCGATCCAGGCCTGCAGGTCGTCCTCGGTGACCGGGAAAGACCCAATCGGGGTCGGATCATGCGTCACTTCACCCTCCGCAGGGCCGGACGCGCGGGCGCGTCCTCGCCCTCAATCAGCCGATGCAGCCGCGCCCGTCCCCGGCTCAGCCGCGACATCACCGTGCCCAGCGGCACGCCGAGCAGCCGGGCCGTCTCCTCGTAGGAGAAGTCTTCAACGCCCACGAGGAGCAGCACAACGCGCTGTTCCTCCGGCAGGGCGGCCAGCCCGGCCAGGGCATCGCGCCAGACGAGCAGGCTCTCCGCTGCGGTTCCGGCGGCCTCGTCGGCGAACGCCTCCCCGGTATCCCCCTCCACGGGCACGACCTCGCCGCGGCGTCCTGCGCCGCGACGGCCATTGAGGAACAGGTTGTGCAGGATGGTGAAGAGCCAGGCCCGCAAGTCGCCTTCCGCCCGGCGCAGGTGCCAACGGGATAGGGCTCGCTCCAGGCAGTCCTGCACGAGGTCATCGGCCGCCGTGCCGTCCCGCAGCAGGGCCCAGGCGAAGCGTCGCAGCGCCGGGATGTGGCGCTCGATCGTGTCGGCCGTATCGGCCGCCCTGCCTCGCCCGAACATGGCCCGGATCAGCCCGGCAGGTTCGGATCGACCTGCCAAGTCTCGCTCACCAGCCGGCCCTCGCGGTAGGTCATGACGTAACGTACCTTGACGGTCATGCGGCCAGCGAAAGCCACGTCGGCGACCACCGTCTGCCCGCGCGGGTTGGCACTCTCGAGCACCTGACCGATCCGGGTCTGCATGGGCCCCTGCGCCGCGATGAACTTGCCCCAGACTCCGCCGATGGCGGCCTGGCCGGCATAGCGACCATCGAGCGGGCCACCGACCCACTCCAGCACGGCGTTGTCGGCGTAGCTGCCCATCACGGCCGCGGTGTCACCCGCCGCGATAGCCGCGATGCGGCGCTGGGCCATGTCCGCGGCAGGGCCGGCCTGGGCGGGACTGGGCAGGGTGGCGCAGCCCGTTCCCAGGACGAGGGCACCCATGGCCAGAAGACCAAGGGAGCGGCGGCGGGGATAGAGCATCGGCAGGGTGCCTCGCATCGGAGTTGATGCCGGTAAGACACCGCTCGCGGCCGCTTATTCCCGTGGGTTCCAGAAAATCTCACCGACCTTCAAGGGCCTCGACAGGCGTGTTCACGACGAAAGCGCAGGGGGTTGGTCGAAGCTTGGTTGTTGACGCGGATGCAGGGGAACCACACAGTATAAACGTTTCTACATTCGCGCGGGGTTTGCTATGGTCATCACGACCCTCACCAGTCGGGAGTTCAACCAGGACACCGGGCGGGCCAAGAAAGCCGCGGGTCACGGACCTGTCGTCATCACCGACCGAGGTCGACCGGCGCATGTTCTGCTGAGCTTCGAGGATTACCAGCGCCTCCGCGGAACCCCTACCGGGATCGCCGACCTGCTGGCGATGCCCGGCGACGAGGACATCGACTTCGACCCCGCGCCGATCCGCCTCGGCTTGCAGCCTGCCGATCTGGCTTGATGTTCCTCCTCGACACCAATGTCGTCTCGGAATTGCGCAAGGTCCGGTCGGGAAAGGCCCATCCTGCCGTATCGCGTTGGGCCGACGGCGTGGAGACCGCGAGCCTGTTCCTCTCGGCCATTACGTTGCTTGAGCTTGAACTCGGCGTTCTGCAGGTTGAGCACCGCGATCCCGACCAGGGAGCAATGCTGCGACGCTGGCTGGACGAGCAGGTCCTGCCGGCGTTCCAGCCACGGATCCTGCCGATCGACGACCGCGTGGCGCAACGCTGCGCGCGGCTACATGTGCCGGATCCCAAAGCCGAACGCGATGCGTTGATCGCGGCAACCGGTCTGGTGCACGGCTTTACGATCGTCACCCGGAACACGCGGGATTTCCTGGCGACCGGTGTCACTCTCCTGAACCCATGGTTGAGCGAGGAAGCTGGTTAGCCCCTACCTCGACCGTTGGCTCGTCTGACCGTTACCTACCCCCCGAGGCGTTATCACGAGTAATGGGTCGCGTGCATGCTGTTGGTTGTTGCTCGGCCGAGATCGCGATAGTCTCTGATTGCCATCCTGGATTCCGGGCCGATCATCCTTGATTCTGGGACGGGTCCGGTCGGCCGAGGCGAACCTGAAGCGGACCCGAGCCGAGATCAACCTGGTGGACACGGTCAACGCTGCCTGATGGCGAGGCTCAGATCGGCAGCTCGGCCTGGGGACTGCCGGCCCGAACGTATCGGTATCTGTATGTCTTCGCCCGGCCGGACCCTACGACCTCCTCCACCCACGACGTCAGCCCGCCTGCCTGCTGCATGTCGGCAAGCGCCTGCCGGACCTCCTCTCGCAACTTGACCCGTTTCTTTGTCTCCTCGGCGCGGTAGTCACGCCCGGCCAGTGAGGCCAGCAGTTCCACGTTGATCCAGCTATGGGCAGGCTGGCTGTCAATGTAGGGCCACCAGCATCGCGCGTAATCGGACTTCAATTTGAAGTAAACGTCAGCATCTACTGCGACGAGATGCCGTTCCTCAAGTGTCCGACGGACCCATTCACCATACGACACCGTCAACTTGCTATCGAGCTGGGCACCATCCCACTCGATTCGACCTATTAGGGCATCCGACCAACCGGCTCCGGCGAGCATCCCCCGGGCCTCGGCACGCAGATATTCTTCATGCGATCCACGGAAGACCCTGATCGTTACGCGCTGTAGCTCCTGGAGCACGCGAAGGGCGGTCAGGAGGTTCGTCACGTGGATGGTCAGGCCACTGGCAGCCAGCAGCTCCCGCCACGTCGTCTCGGTCTGGCAGACGACGATCTTCTGCCCAGTCTCGGTGCGGGCCTCGACGCGCTTTGCGCGCAGCCGGAAAAGCGCAACGAGCGCATCCCGATGCCGGGTTCCCAGCTCGCGCCCGGCCACTTCGACCACGCTGTGCGGGGGGACGATGTAGGTCCGACGGAAGTTGCTGTCGGTGTCCAAACCATGGACACGGGCGGCGAATGCACTCGTCCGAGCCAGCCGGGAGGGCATCACGGCGGGGGCACGACGCCCCCTGGCGTTCTGCTTCGTCCGCTCAAGCCGGGCAAGGCGCTTTCGCTCCACCTCGGACAGGAATTTCGGCCCGCTCTCGCTCATTGCCCCAAAATGCCCCTGCGATTCCGCTCGCCGCTGGAATGCTCCCGCGATTCCCGTGGAAGAGGAGCATAGACACGAAGAATGGACCTGAGAGCCCAAAAAATGCTCCCGTGATTCCCGTCACCCGGAGAAGTTATCCCCAGCTCTGGGGACAACAGGAGGCCCTAAGTGAATCCCAGGGGCACTTTCCGTAGAGGCAGGGGCATTACGCGTAAAAGCGGGAGCAGAACCCCCACCTAGGCCACTGAATCGAAACGCAGAATTTCCCTTTAGACTCATATTATTAGACGAATCTTAGACCTTCCGCTGGGGACAACCCTAACGCGGGCTGGTTCCCCATGCTGGTCCTGGAACGGACGTCCAGGTCATGAGGCAGGAACGGCATCGGGAGAAAGGGCTGCTGAAAGGACGGTCCTGGCACCGACTCGGACCAATCAAGGGTGCAGGGAAGAAGCAGAGGAGGGGATCGAGCTCTAAAGTGCCTCCGCAATTACGACTGCCTCGCCCCTTCCAGGGCGGCCACTTTGGCCGCCATCGCGATGTTCAGAGCCTTAGGTCCGCGCACAGTGCCATGACATTGGTCCTCCGGTCCTGACCGTCTTGAGAGAACGCCAGAATGTGGTGGGCCCCGAGGTAACGTCCTGGCCTCGGTCACGAACCCTCGGCGCCGCAGCGTTCGCAGAACCCTCCGGCGCGCAGCAGGACCTCCGCCCACACGCGGGGGTCCCGGACGTAACGGCGGCCCCTAAAAGTGACTGTGTGGTGTGTGTCGGACCCGGCATCGACGTCGTTGAGACTGCCGCCTGTAGCTAGCAGGTCGTGGTCCACGAGTCGCTCAATCAGGCCCGCATGGGGCACCTCGACCATCATGCGCTCCCAGGCCCGCTGAGTGCCCAGGCCACGTAGCGCCGCCATGGAAGCTGCGATCGCATCCTCGTAGTCCGACCGGCTATCTTCAAAAGACGGTGGAGCAGCACCTCAAGGGCGAACTACGGCTCGACAAGACCCTGCATGGCCTCGCCGACATAGCTGGACGGCTGGGCAAGGCGACTCGCAGAAGCCAGGTGCCGCAGGGAAGCTTCGGCCGGCTGCTGGGCTGATTTCTTCACTGCCACGCAAGATTCACCCGGTCATGCAAAGCCTTGTGGGTAGGGCATTCCCGAGTAATGGAGCCTCCTCCTGCAGGTTCGCGGTCGCGTGAGCTGGGAATCAGTTCTTGTTTTGTTCGCGATTCGCCCGATAGGGTGGCGGCATGGCCGACCATTTTCCGAACGAATCCAACGAGAACTCGCTAAGCCCAGCCCGCCCAGAGGAGGTGGCCGACGCACTGTCCTACGCGCTGCGCTACGACGAGCGCGGGCGGCCACGGCCGCACGGTGGGGAGATGGTCGCGGGCTTGGCGGCGCAGCACCTGGCTCAGCATCTCGAGCGGGCCGGCTTCGTGTTGATGCGCAAGCGTCCGGGGCGTCCACACAGTGCGGGGTGACTCGGGTAACGCCCGGCGCTTCATTTCCGTGCATCTTCCGTGGCTGGCGGTGGACGCGCTCCGACGGCGCGAGCCCGACCTCGCAAGCGAGGCAGTGGCGACGTGGCAGACTGTGGGTAACCGCCGCGCGCTGGTTTGCGTCGACGCCCCGCATCTGCACGCAGGGCAGGCCATGGCCGACGCTCAGGCCATGCTGCCGAATCTCGTGTTGCGGCCCGCTGACCCAGGCAGTGAGGCCGAGCTGCTGCAGCGGCTCGGGCACTGGGCCCTGCGTTTCACACCGCTTGTGGCCCTGGATGCCCCAGATGGGCTGGTCCTCGACGTGTCCGGCTGCACCGACCTGTTCGGCGGTGAGATGGCCATGCTCGCGGAGGTGGAGCGCTGTTTCCGCCGGGCCGCCTATCGGGCGCGAGTCGGGATGGCGGGCAGCGCCGATGCTGCAGCAGCCATGGTCCGGAGCGGGCACAACGGCGTTGTTGTTCCCGTCGGCGGCGACCTAGAGGCAATCGGCGCACTGCCGCTTGCTTCGCTGCGGCTTCCTGGCGAGATCGCAACCGGTCTCGCCAGGCTCGGCCTGCTAACGCTGGGCGATGTGCTGCGCCAGCCGCGGGCGCCCCTGGCACGCCGCTTCGGTCGCCCACTACTCGATGCGCTGGATTTCGCCTCAGGCGCGAGGGCGCGGCCACTGAAGCTGGTCCAGCCACCCCCTGCCCTGCTGGCGATCCGCTCTTTCCTCGAGCCGATCGTGACGCGCCCGGCCATCGACCGTGCCGTGGACGCCCTGCTGGAGGAGCTGTGCGCTACGCTCGGTGGGTCGGGCAGCGGTGCCCGACGCCTCAGCCTGCTCGCCTTCCGCGTGGACGGCGAGGTGCAGGAGGTGGTCATCGGTGTCGGCAGTCCCTCGCGTGACGCCGCTCACCTGCGCCGGCTCTTCGCCGAGCGGCTTGGCACCTTGGAGCCCGACCTCGGCTTCGAGCGCATGATCCTGCGTGCAACCGAGACCAACGCACTTCAGGCCGGCCAACTGAGCGGCCTGGGCGGGGACGCCCTGGCCGGCGAGCAAGAGCGGATGCTGTCGAAGCTGATCGACCGTCTCGGCCAGCACGCCGTGATGTGGCGTGTGGCGCCGACCGGAAGCCATTGGCCCGAGGATAGCGTGGCCATGGTCGATCCCTACACAAATCCCGAGGTGCCGGACGCCTGGGAGGAGCGGCGGCGGCCGGTGCGCCTCCTGCGTCAACCGAAGGAACTCGGCGTGGTGGCCGAGGTGCCGGAGGGCCCCCCTGCCCGGCTGCGTCTGGACGGCCGCGTGCTGCGGGTGTTGCACGCCGCCGGCCCCGAGCGGCTGGAACCGGAATGGTGGGGCGACAAGCACGACCGTCCGCGCCGGGATTACTTTCGGGTGCAGACCGAGGAGGGCGGCCGGCTGTGGGTGTGCCGACTCGGGATCGACCGTCCCAACGCCCCGGCACGCTGGTTCCTGCACGGCGTCATGGGCTGATCGCCCTGTGTTCCTTGCCTACGCAGAACTCGGCTGCCGCTCGAACTTCACCTTGCTGGACGGCGCTTCGCATCCCGGCGAGCTGGTGGTGGCCGCTGCAGCGCTCGGCCATGCCGGGGTGGGCATCTGCGATACCAACAGCCTTGCCGGTGCTGTGCGCGGCCACGTTGCTGCCAAGGAGGCCGGCATCCCCTACGTTGTGGGCTGCCGCCTGCAGCTACAGGACAGTGCCGAGTACTTGGTGTGGCCGACCGACCGGGCGTCCTTCGGCCGCCTGACCCGACTGCTTTCGCTGGGCCGCATGCGCTCGCCCAAGGGCGAGTGCAGCCTCACTCATGACGAGATGATCGGACATGCGGAGGGCTGGTGCATGGCGGCCGTATCCCCCGTGCGCCCGGACGCCGCCTTTGGCGATCGCCTACGGGCCGACGCCACGGCGCTGCGCTCTCGGTTGGCGCTGCCGCTGCTCTGCACGGCGACGATCCGTTTCGACGACATCGACGAGGAACGGCTGGAAGCCCTGGCCGAGATGACCGCCCTCGCCCGTGTTGATCTGCTGGCGACCAATGACGTGCGCTACCACGTCGCCTCCCGTCGTCGCCTGGCTGACGTGCTAACGGCGATCCGCCTCGGCCGGCCGGTGGACCGGCTGGGCCGCGATGCCGAGCCCAATGCTGAGCGGCACTTCAAAGACCCAGCCGAGATGGCCCGGCTGTTCCGCCGCGCCCCGGCCGCCCTGCTCAACACCCTCCGTGTCCTCGAGGCCTGCAGGGGCTTCTCGCTGTCCCAGCTGCGCCACGAGTACCCGGACGAGATCATGGAGCCCGGCCGCACGCCGCAACAGACGCTGGAGGGCCGCGTCGCCGAAGCATGCGCCCGCCGTTTCCCGCGCGGCGTGCCCGACGACATCCAGGGCCGCATTGAGCACGAGCTGCGGCTAATCGAGCGGCTGGACTACGCGCCCTACTTCCTGACGGTGGACGAGGTGGTGCGCTTTGCCCGAGACCAGGACATCCTCTGTCAGGGCCGCGGCTCCGCCGCTAACTCCTCCGTCTGCTACGTGCTCGGCATCACCGCGGTGGATCCCTCCAAGCACGACCTCCTGTTTGAACGCTTCCTTTCGGTGGAGCGGGCTGAGCCGCCCGACATCGACGTCGACTTCGAGCACGAGCGCCGCGAGGAGGTGATCCAGTTCATCTACCGCCGCTACGGCCGCGATCGCGCGGCCATCGTGGGCACTGTAATCCGCTTTCGCGGCCGATCGGCGGTGCGCGAGGTCGGCAAGGCGCTCGGGCTGTCGGAGGACGTCACCGGGCGGCTGGCCAAGGCCAGCTGGGGCCCAGGACGGGACGACAGCCTGGCCGAAATCGCGGCGGCCGAGGGCCTCGACCTGTCCGACCGCCGCCTCGGCCTTGCGCTGGAGCTGGCCGAGGAGATCCAGGACTTCCCGCGCCACCTCGCCACCCATGTCGGCGGCTTTGTCATGTCGCGCGGGCCCCTGATCGAGATGGCGGTGGTCGGCAACGCCGCCATGGACGGGCGCACGGTGCTGGAGTGGGACAAGAATGACGTCGAGGCGCTCGGCCTGCTGAAGGTGGACATCCTGGCGCTGGGGATGCTGAGCTGCCTGCGGCGCGGCTTCGACCTCCTGCGCCGGCACCGCATTGCCGACCTCGATCTCGCCGACGTGCCCCGCGACTGCGCCGAGACCTACGCTATGCTGCGCCGGGCCGACTCTCTGGGCGTGTTCCAGGTCGAAAGCCGCGCGCAGATGAACATGCTGCCGCGTCTGCGGCCATCGAAGTTCTACGACCTGGTGGTGCAGGTGGCCCTCGTCCGGCCCGGGCCGATTCAGGGCGACATGGTACATCCCTACCTGCGCCGGCGCTGGGGCGACGAGGCGCCGGTCTACCCCTCCCCCAGCAAGGAACACGGTCCGGAGGACGAGCTAAAGCAGGTGCTCGGCCGCACCCTGGGCGTGCCACTCTTTCAGGAGCAGGCCATGCGGGTGGCCATCGTCGCCGCCGGCTTCTCGCCCGGCGAGGCCGACCAACTGCGCCGCGCCATGGCCACCTTCAAGTACACGCAGGGTGTGGCGGTGTACCGGGACAAGCTGGTCGGCGGCATGATCCGCCGCGGCTACGACCCCGACCTCGCCGAGCGCGTGTTCAGGCAAATCGAGGGCTTCGGCTCTTACGGATTTCCGGAGAGCCATGCCGCCAGCTTCGCACACCTGGCTTACGCCTCGGCCTGGGTGAAGTGCCACCACCCCGCGGTGTTCGCGGCCGCGCTGCTGAACAGCCAGCCAATGGGGTTCTACGCCCCAGCGCAGATTGTGCGCGACGCCCAGCAGCACCGGGTGGTGGTGCGTCGGCTGGACGTGAACGAGAGCCGTTGGGACTGCACCCTGGAGCCGGAGGCACGCAGCGCCGAGGGCCTCGCCCTGCGGCTAGGGCTGCGCATGGCCGCTGGCCTGTCGGCCGAGGACGGGAAGCAAGTGGCCGAGGCCCGGCGGGCGGGCAACGGCTCGCCATATGGCTCGGTGGACGAGGTGGTGCGCCGGGCCGGGGTAGGCCGTAAGGCTATTGAGGCCTTGGCCGAGGCGGACGGCTTTGCTGGCATGGGTCTCGATCGCCGGGCGGCGATGTGGGACGCTAAGGGAGTCGAGAGCGACACCCCTCCCCTACTGCGGCTGGCTGCCCAGGCCGCGGCGGCCGGTGAGCCGCCCCTCCTTGTCGAGCCCTCCCCTGCCCTGCCGGCCGAGGCCGATGGGCAGTCGGTGATGCTGGACTACACTGCGACTGGGCTAACCCTACGTCAGCACCCCCTGGCCCTATTGCGACCGCAACTGCGCGCACTCGGTTGCAGCGGTACCCGCGACCTGGAGGGTATGCGCGCGGGGCAGCGGATCAGGCTGGCTGGCATGGTGCTG
This sequence comes from Muricoccus vinaceus, assembly GCF_042433125.1. Classification (NCBI taxonomy): domain Bacteria; kingdom Pseudomonadati; phylum Pseudomonadota; class Alphaproteobacteria; order Acetobacterales; family Roseomonadaceae; genus Muricoccus; species Muricoccus vinaceus. The sequence goes on from NZ_JBHLVZ010000081.1 coordinate 57,588, forward strand.
ATGCGGCAGCGGCCGGGCACGGCCAAGGGTATCGTCTTCATCACGGTCGAGGACGAGCACGGGACAGCGAACCTCGTCGTGTACACCGATGTCGGTACGCGCGACCGGGCCGCGCTCATCGGGGCCCGGCTTATGGTGGTCGAGGCTGGGGTAGAGCGTGAGACCGAACGGGCCGAGGTGCCGATCACCCACCTGATCTGCCGCAAGCTGGAGGATCGCTCCGATCTACTTCGTAGCCTGATGCAAGGCTCACTGCATGAAGGATGGACTGAGCGCGCGATTGGGCGCGCCGACGAGGTCAGGCGCCCGGATCCAGGGTCAGTGCGACCCAACCCCCACATGCCCCAAAGCAGAGATTTCCGTTAATCCTGCTTTCCCGAAACGCCGAAGTCCCGGAAGCAGGAAATCGGGTTAGGCTGGGAACCTTGAGGCGTTCAGTTACCAGATTGGGGCGGCACCTCCTCTCCTGAAATGCAGAGTGTTGGCACACCTGGGGTGTGTGGTCCTCTAGCAATTTGTGTGGGAAATCATGCTGAAAGGGCACTCTATTAGCCCCGTAGTCACCCGCCTTCGCCCGATTTCTGGGTTTCCCGAAACAAAGAAAACCCCGTTTAGGGCTTTCGTGCTAGCCTGAAACCAAGTAACGCTT
>NZ_JBHLVZ010000082.1:0-5308 GCF_042433125.1 Muricoccus vinaceus
GGCATGCCGCCAGCTTCGCCTGACGAGTTCGTTCCAGCCAGAGCTGGCCAACGTGACAATGCCTGCGGAACGCCTCCGGCATCTCGGCGAAGGGTGCGCCGTTGCGCAGCGCTCCCGGCTTGCGCTGGATCACCGCGAGGTAGTGCCGCCAGTCGTAGACGGTGCGGCTGGGAACGTCGTGCGAGCGCTCGACGATCCGGGCGTGCTCGCACACGACCTGGCCCTCGGCCACCACGACGAGCCGGTCGGGATAGACCCGCAGGCTGACCGGCCGGTTGGCGAACGAGGCCGGGACGCTGTAGCGATTGCTCTCGAAGTGCACGAGACAGGTCGGCGACACCCGCTTGGCGTGCTCGACGAAACCGTCGAACGCCCGCCCCATCGGCATCAGGCTCGCCCTCTCCCGGGCTTGGACCTCAGCGACGCTGCCCGGCAGCACCCCGTGGGCGAGCTCGCCCCAGCGTTCGATGCAGCGGGCCTCCAGCCAGGCGTTGAGGGCGGGCAGATCCATGAACGGCGGCATGACCTGCCAGATCTGCCGCCGGGCGTCCTGGACGTTTTTCTCGACCTGACCGCTCGCCCTGTCGCTCGGACCAGTGGCGCTCCAGGGCTCGCCCCAACCCGAGGCCGGACTGCAGAAGGTCGTCTCGAACAGGTAGTGGCTGGCCATGGCCTGGAACCGTGCGTTGACCTGCCGGACCTTGCCCGTGCCGACGCGATCCACGGCGGTCCTCATATTGTCGAAGATGCCGCGGCGCGGCACGCCGCCCAGCACCCGGAACGCCTCGGCCAGGGCGTCGAACAGCATCTCGTGGGTCTGCAGCTTGTAGGCCCGGATGACGAAGGCCCGGCTGTGCGACAGCTTGGTGTGCGCGGCCTGCAGCTTGAGCCGCTTGCCGCCCACCGTCGCCCAGTCCTCGCTCCAGTCGAACTGGAAGGCCTCGCCGGGCTGGAAGGCGAGCGGCACGAACACCCCGCGCCCGGTGGTCCGCTGCGCCACCTCCCGTCCCGCCTGCCAGCGCCGGACGAAGGCCGCGACCCGGGCGTAGGAGCCCGCATAACCCAGGGCCACAAGGTCCGCGTGGATCCGCCGCACCGTCCGCCGCCCCTTGCGGCCCTTGCCCGCCTCCACCCTCAGCCACTCCGACAACTTGTCGGCGAACGGGTCCAGGCGGCTCGGGCGCTCGGGAACCTTGAACCGCACCTCGACTGCGTCCGACCGCAGGTACTTGCGGATCGTGTTCCGCGACAGGCCCGTCCGTCGCTCGATCTCGCGGATGGGGATGCGATCCCGGTGATGCCACCGACGGATCACGCTCAACAACTCCATGTCGATCACTCCGATAACCCCGACCGTCCGGCCGGGGAGGTGAACAGACACGGGTCATTTCTCGGCGAAAACTTCGGCCCTCTCCGGGTCAGCTCTCAGTGCAAATCAACACGCCAGACCGATCCGTGCACCACAGTGGTTCAACCGGCGTCGCCCGGCCGAATGAAGTCCATCACGCTGGCGACGTCATGGCTGTTGCTGCCGTCTTGTCCTTGAAGTCGGTGATGACTTCGCCGATCAGCGCCCGTAGCCAGCGGTGGGCGGGATCGTGGCGATAACGGACGTGCCAGGCCATCTCGACGGGAAAGCTGCCGAGGTCGACCGGGGCGGGCAGGACCTTCAGCCGGGGGTCGTGCATCAGCTGTCGGCAGATGAGCGAGGGCAGGGTGGCGCAATAGTCGGTCACCGCTACCATCTCGGCTGCCGCGAAGAAGTTGGTCACGGAGATCGCGACGTCGCGCTTCAGCTGCTGCTGCGCCAGCGCCTGAAACAAACCGGCGCGCATCCGTCCGGGCGGCACGATGTTGATATGCTTCATCGTCTCGAACTGCTCGCGCGTCATGGCATCGCCGATGGCCGGATGATCGGCGCGGACCGCGCAAGCGAGGCCTTCATCCATCAGGTGCTGGACGACGAGGTTATCGGGCGGATCGACGATGCGGCCCAGCACGAGTGCCGTCGTGCCCGACACGACGCCTGTTTCCGCAAGATCGTTGCCGAAGGGGGTCAGGCGGAGCTTGATGCCGGGCGCGACCTTCTCCAGGCGCGCCAGGACAGCGGGGACGATGACGAACTCGACATAGCCGTTCGGCGCGATCGTGAAGAGCCGTTCGGCGTGTGCGGGGTCGAAGGCCTGCTGACCGAGGACCGCGTCGTCGAGCTGGGCGAGTGCCTCGGCGATCAGCGGTGAGAGTTCAAGCGCGATCGGGGTCGGCTGGATGCCATAGCGCTCGCGTACGAACAGCTGGTCCTGAAGCATCTGTCGCAGACGCAACAAGGCGTTAGAGAGGGCGGGCTGCGTCATGCCCATGCGCTCGGCAGCCCGCGTGACGCTGCGCTCCTCCATCAACGCGACGAAGATCGGCAGCAGGTTCAGATCGTAGCGCATGCAGTCATCCTGTCAGACGTATATCTGACATTAGAAAGATAAACTTCTAGAATATATCAACGAGGCCCATTTCCCATCCATCGGCGACGGGCGCCGCGAACATGGAGGTTCAGATGAGCAAGGGTCAGGTTCTCGTTCTTGGATCGAACGCGACACAGCTCGGTCTGCGTAGCGGCAGTACCGCAACGGTCGGTCAGTATCTCAACGAGACGGCAGTCCCCGCGCTGGCACTGCTCGACGCCGGCTATGATATTGTTCTCGCTACGCCCAACGGGACCAAGCCGCACATCGACGCCGGCTCCGACACGAAGGACCACTTCGGCGGTGATGAGGCGGCATACCAGCGCGCCAAGGACTTCTTCGCCAGCCACCCGGCCATGAACGACGTCCGCATGCTGAAATCGGTCGTCGACGAGGGTCTGGACGGCTTCGTTGGCGTGTTCGTGCCGGGAGGTCACGCGCCCATCGTCGATCTGATGCAGGACCGCGATGCGGGCACGATCCTCCGTCACTTCCACGCGGCGGCCAAGCCGACCGCGCTCCTCTGCCACGGACCGGTGGTCGTTGTCGCCGCGCTCGACGATGCTCCGGCCTTCCGCAAGGCGCTGGAGGAAGGCGATGACGCCGGGGCGGCCGATCTGGCGCGAGACTGGATCTACGCGGGTTACCGCATGACAGTCTTTTCGGCGAGCGAGGAAAAGATCGCCGAGGAGCAAGTGCTGAAGGGCGAACTCTACTTCGACATGGAAAAGGCGCTGCGGTCGGCCGGTGGCGACGTCTCTGTCACCGACAAGAACTTCGCTTCGAATGTCGTCGTGGACCGGGAACTGATCACGGGTCAGAATCCCGCGTCGGACCGGGCCATGGCCGACGCGTTGATCGAAGCCCTCGATCGCGCCGCTGCGTGAGTACCAGGATGACGGGCGGGGCGCTCAGGATGCGCCCCGCTTCGGATATAACCAGGACAGGGTATGGTGCCATGACCGCCAACGTGAAGATCGTCGCCGTCCTAACCGCCCGTGCGGATACCGTCGACCGCCTGCGCGCTCTGCTCGACGCCATGCTAAAGCCAAGCCGTGCCGAACCGGGCAATTTGCGCTACGATCTCTGGCAGGACCAGAGCGATCCGAATCGTTTCGTGCTCGACGAGCTGTACGCGGACGCGGATGCAGTCGCCGCCCACCGTGCAACGCCCCACTTCCAGAACTACCTCTCTCAGATCGGCGATCTGTCCGAGCGCGCCGCGTTTGTCCTCAACCCCGTCTCGTCAACCTGAGGATGGTGCCAATGGGCAAGCCTGAAGAATGGGTGGGTACGGCACGGCTTGTAAAGGCGTTCGACACAGACGTGTTGCGGATGACCGGCCTGTTGGCACCTGCGCTTCGCGCGGGGCTCTTGGGCCTCATTCATCTACGCGCCTATCGCTGGCGCGGGGCCGCGATCCGGCGAAAAATCAACAACTGACTTGAAGGAATACAGTCATGACCAAGGGTATCGAAGGCAAGGTCGTTCTCATTACCGGCGGCAGCACCGGCATCGGCGCGGAAACCGCGCGTCTTCTCGCGGAACGCGGCGCCAAGGTGGCCATCGCCGCGCGGCGCAAGGACAGGCTCGACGAGGTCGTCGCGGACATCGCCGCAATTGGCGGCACGGCACGTAGCTACGCGCTGGACGTGACCGACAAATCGGCGGTCCAAGCCGTCGTCGCCGCAATCATTGCCGACTTCGGCCGCCTCGACGTGCTGATCAACAACGCCGGGCTGATGCCGATCCGTCCGATGGCCGAGGTCAACACCGACGAGTGGGACCAGATGATCGACGTCAATCTGAAGGGTACGCTCTACGGCATCGCGGCGGCCCTTCCCGGTTTTCTCGAGCAGGGCAGCGGTCACATCATCAACTTGAGCTCGGTTGCGGGCATCAAGGTCTTCGCACCGGGCGGCACGGTCTACTCCGGCACCAAGTTCGCCGTCAGCGCGATCAGCGAGGGCTTGCGCCACGAGGTGGGGGAAAAGGTCCGGGTCACGTCAATCGAGCCTGGAGCTGTCGAAAGCGATTTGAAGTTCACGACCTCTGGCGCGGCTGCCGAGACGGTGCTGGACTTCTACAAGCAGGCCATCCCGGCGGCATCGGTGGCGCGTGCTATCGCGTTCGCTGTCGAACAACCTGATGACGTCGACGTCAACGCGATCGTCATCCGGCCGACCGCACAGCAGTTCTGATTTCGACGAGGAGGCGGGGCCGCGTGTGCTCCGCCTCATGGGAAACCTACCGGCCCGCTCGTCCGTTACCTTGCCGAATAATATCTGTCCGTTTCACTTGAGGAGTCATTTATGCCCAAACTTGCCCTGTATGTACCACTGAAGGCCAAGCCCGGAAAAGAGCGCGATGTCGCCAATTTCCTGACCTCGGCATTGCCGCTCGTTCAAGCTGAGGCGGGCACTCTGACCTGGTATGCGATCGAGGAAGGTCCCGGTGCGTACGCGATCTTCGATACGTTCGACACAGAGGAGGATCGGCAGGCCCATCTTGACGGCAAGGTTGCCGCCGCACTGATGGACAAGGCAGAAGAACTGTTTTCTGAACCGCCGCAGATTCACAAGTTCACCCTGCTGGCCGCGAAATAGCGGAGCGGTCGGCACCCTAAGCTGCCGTTTGACTGCGGGGTAAGGCTCGTGTTTCCATCCGGAATGGATGGCCCGGCCGAATCGGGAAATGAATAAATGAATACGACAGGTCATCCGCGATAGTGGATGGCCTTGTCTTTTGCGCTTATCACACCTCTGAATTTACTGATAAGGCGCCGTGGCATTGTCACGTTGGCCAGCTCTGGCTGGAACGAACTCGTCAGGCGAAGCTGGCGGCATGCC